>JAAYTY010000202.1 GCA_012523605.1 Candidatus Fermentibacterota bacterium | reverse complement strand
CTACTCGGAAACGAGCCCGATGTGCCAGTACGTGGTGCAGAACTCCGAAACCTGGGTCATCCCGGTCATGAACCCCGACGGATACAGCAGCAACTCCAGATACAACGCCAACGGCATCGATCTGAACAGGAACCTCAGCTACATGTGGCAGCCGGGCGGTGGAGGCGGCTCGAACCCCTTCAGCGAGCCCGAAACATGCGCTCTGCGGAACCTTACCATGACCGCCTGGCCGGCGCAGAACTCCTATGAGAACCCGTTCTGCGCAAGCCTCTCGATGCACGGCGGCGAGGCCTGCTTCAACTATGTGTGGAACTACAGCTCGGCAGCCGTGCAGGATACGCTGCTCATAGTGGACATGGCGGAGAGATACGCCGATCTGTGCCAGGTTCCCGGCTTCTGGGTGACCGAAGGCTGGGCATGGTACGTGATCACCGGAGATGTAAACGACTGGAGCTACGGCGAGTACGGCGGCATTGACCACACCGTCGAGGTCCATGTCGACAAGCAGGCTTCCGACTGGCCCGGAGTGGCGGCTCAGCACTACATGTCCATCCTGGATTTCTTCGAGAACGCCGTCTCGGGCATTTGGGGAACCGTCACCGACGGATACGGACAGCCCCTCGACGCGAACCTCCAGGTCACGATGTGGGACGGCGGCGACTCGCAGCCGCTCCGCTTCTGCAGAACCGACGTGACGATGGGCGACTACATGAAGCCGACGCTTCCCGGAACCTACAGCGTCACCGCCACCGTGTCCGGATATCCCCCGCAGACCGTGAGCGACGTCGCGGTGGCCGCCGGGCAGAGGGTCGAGGTGAGCTTCGTGTTCGGCGTGCAGGGCTCTCCCGGCTCCGAAGGCGGCCGGTACGGCCCCGTCTCCCTCGGGATAAGTCCCAATCCGTCCTCGGGCCCCGTGACTTTCTCGTGCTCGTCGCCCGAAGGCTGCATTCTCGAGGTTTTCGATCTCTCCGGCAGGACGGTGTATGAGTCGGAGATTCCCCCGGGGGCGGTCGAGCTGGAGTGGGATTTCACAGGACGATGCGGAGTGCTGCCATCCGGAATCTATCTCGCCGGGCTGTCATCCCGCGGGGAGAGCGTCTCGAGGCTCCTGGTCCTCGAGAGATGACGGGAGATGCCCCCGAGGGGGGCTTGAGCCTCGAGCCCGCCTTTGCGATATTAGCGGGCGCCCGAGGTTGAGGCGCCCGCAAGAGGAACATACCGTCGCAGGCACTTCCGGGATGCCCGTCCGGCACGAAGCGGGACGCGCACCGGAAGAGATGCGGCTCCGGAGGTCGAATGATGGCTCACAAGAAGTCAGGATCCAGCTCCCGCAACGGCAGGGACACAATAGGAAAATGCCTCGGAGTGAAGGCTCCCGCGGGCAGTCTGGTGAAGGCCGGCACCATCATCGCAAGGCAGAGAGGCACCACCATTCATCCCGGAAGGAATGTCGGTCTCGGCTCTGACTACACGCTGTTCGCTACCGCCGACGGAAGAGTGAAGTTCCACACTTCCGGAGCGCGCAGGGTGGTCTCGGTACTTCCCGAGTAGCCCGGCCCGCATGCCGCAGGCCGATTTCCTGCTGGTACACGCAGGGCAGCTGCTGACTCTCTCGGGTCCTTCCGGACCGAGAAGGGGCGGGCAGGCATCCGAGCTGTCGGTGATCGCCGACGGCGCCCTGGCGTCCATGAACGGCAGGATCGTCTGGGTCGGCGGCTCGGACTCGGCCGTTGAAGCGGTGGCTCTGACCCCGGATGCGGAGGTCCTGGATGCCTCCGGGCGGGTCGTGGCCCCCGGATTCGTGGATTCGCACACCCATCCGCTCTTCGCCGGGTCGAGAGCCGCCGAGTTCGGACAGAGAGCAGCCGGAGCCACCTACGAGGAAATCCTCAGATCCGGCGGCGGGATCGCCAGCACAGTCCGGGCGACAAGGCTCGCATCGCGCGAGGAGATATCCGGGAATCTGTCCGCCGTCCTGCGACGGATGCTCCTGCACGGCACAACTACCGTTGAGGCGAAGAGCGGCTACGGGCTGGACATGGACACCGAGCTGGCGTGTCTCGAGGTGCTCTCGGAAGCCTCCGCCACGCTGCCCCAGACTATCGTGCCCACGTTCATGGGGCCCCATGCGGTTCCTTCGGACTTCCCGGGCGGCGCCGACGGCTACCTCGACTTCATGATCGAAGAGGTGCTGCCGGTCGTAGCCTCGCGCAAGCTCGCCTCTTTCGCGGACATCTTCTGCGAGAGGGGCGCCTTCGACGCGGACCAGAGCAGGAGGTTCCTGACGGCGGCCCGCGATATGGGGCTCGAACCGAGGATCCACGCCGACGAGCTTTCGGAATGCGGCGGCGCACTCGTGGCTTCGGAGGTCGGAGCCAGGAGCGCCGACCATCTGCTCCAGACTTCGGACGAAGGTCTTGGAGCGCTTGCCGCGAGCGGAACCATCGCCACCCTCCTCCCCGGGACCGCCTTCTTCCTCGGGAAGGACTTCCCCGACGCCCGCAGGTTTCTCTCAGCCGGCGTGCCCGTCGCACTCGCCACCGACTTCAATCCGGGAAGCTGCTTCACCGAGTCCAT
>JAAYTY010000201.1 GCA_012523605.1 Candidatus Fermentibacterota bacterium | reverse complement strand
CCGAAGATGGAGAAGAGACCCCAGAAGAGCGGCTGAGTGAGGATCTGGAGCCAGGTCGGGGCGGACCCCACGACTTGTGCCACGCGCACTCCCCAGGCCACCAGATAGCATCCCGCGACGATGCATGCGTGGCCGAAGACCACCAGCCCCCTCGGGCTCCCGCTGAATCCCAGGTATGTCAGCGAGCCCCCTATCACCAGAGGGATCAGACCTCCGGTGACGCCGCCCGAAAGGATGCCCAGCAAACCGAGGACGGCTAGGATTATGCCGAGGATCACCGCGACAATGCCGTTGCGCCTCATTCTCGACCTCCGTGACTAGAAAACACCGACAAGCTTCAAGGCCATGGCCAGCACCGCAGCGGCCAGCACGATCCTGATCCACCTGTCGCCGGCCCGTATCGTGAAGTGTGTGCCCAGCCATCCTCCCGTGGCGTGGCCTGCCGTGAGGATGACGGCCGGCAGCCATGCGACCTTGCCCTGGACAACGAAGACGAACAAGGAGGGGATGGTATATAAGCCGACGACGAAAACCTTGATTCCGTTCGTTCTCACCAGAGGCAGGCGGCCCAGGCCGTGCAGTGCCGCGATGATGAGGAAGCCCACACCCGCCTGTATGAAGCCTCCGTAGAAGCCTATCAGCAGGAAGACTATCGAGAGCACGAGTCCGTGCCTTGGCTCCCCGCCGGGTGGGCTGGTTTCGCCGGTGCGCCTGAGGAAGCTGGCTGCGGTGGCGAGTATCATCACCGCCGAGAGGAGCTTCCGGAAGAGTTCGTCGGACGCCTCGACAGCAGCCATGCTTCCCAGGAGCGCGCCAAGGGCGGCGGGCAGGGCGTACCTCATCGACAGCGCGGCCTCCCGGTATCCCTTTCTCCGGAATGCGACCACGGAGGAGATGCTCTGACCCATGACCGCGACCCTGTTGCTGCCGTTGGCCACCGCCGAGGGGAAGCCGAGGAGGATCAGCGCCGGCAGGGTGAGCATGGAGCCGCCCCCGGCCACCACGTTGAAGAAGCCAGCGGCGGTTCCCGCCACCGCCAGGAGAAGCCAGGTCAGGGGATTGCTCACGCAAACCTCCGGGTGAAGTGTGCCTAGAATATCCCCGGGTCGAACCCCATGCCAGATCCTGCCTCAGCGCGCCGTCTGCCGCTGCTCCGGCGGCTTCTCGAGGCCCAGCTTCACCAGGCGCATATCCACCGCCCGCCGGCTGCGCCCCATGACTGCCTCCAGCTCCTGCCTCGGGAGACCTCCTGCGAATGCGGAGCGGAGCTTCTCGTCCTCCTCGTCGGTCCAGCGCTCGAAGGCGCGGTGAAGCGACCTGTGAAGCTCCTCGAGGTCGGTCTGACGCCTGGCGGCCGCCTCGGCTGCCAGCACCTTCATCGCGCCGCTCACAGCCTTGCGCAGGGGAATGGCCGAGTCGGGGAAGACCGTGATCCTCTGGTGCTCCCACGCGCCTCCGCCGGCCGGCCTGCCCTCGGAGAGGGATAGATACACTCTCCCCGAGGAGGACTCCCTGACCTCGATGAAGTACGTCACGTTCCTGCCGCTCACGCGCTCGCTGAACAGGGGCTCTCTGTGTTCCGACATCTCCCCGCCTTCCGCAGACAGGTGTTCACTCCGATTGTGGACGGAAGGGGAGAGGTTTTCAAGAGGGGCGGATGACGGCAGCGCAGGGACGATCAGCCGAGAAACGATGCAGCTCAGGCGATCACCGGCCGCAGGAGTCGCCCTCCGTCCTGTTTCTAGAGAACGAGCAGCTCCAGAATCTCGACTGCCCCTCCGCCTGACAGCTTGAGCATGTAGATGCCGGGCGGCAGATCCTCGACCATGCCCGGCACCGGCCCCGAGTATGGGACGGCGAACGGTCGAGACTCGCCCATCAGCCGCCCCGCGAGTGAATAGAGACGGGCCTCCAACAAGGGACACGGAGCACGTTCGACTGAAAGCACCGGGATCCCCATCCCCGTGCAGGGATTGGGCGCGATTCCGGCGGCGATCACGGAGATGCGGGGATCCTCCCCGCCTTCAATGCCCGTAGGATCGAGGATGATCGTGAAGTCGCCGTCGGAGACATCCTCGTCGCTGGCGGCGCCTGTGGAAGCGACGACCCTGATCCTGCACTGGTCAGAGACAACCGGCGACTCCACGCTCCACTGGTAGTGGCCGTCGTCCTGCGTGCCGGATGCAACCTGGGTCCAAGGGCCCGAGGCACCCGTGACAGAAAGGTAGATGTCCACGGAGGCGTCGGGCTGGGCGGGAGGAACCGCAGTCACCCACCTGATGTCGGTGACCGAACCTGCGACGAGAACCTCCCCGCCATTCATGCGCACGACCCTGGCCGCGAGAGCCGTGGGCTCCAGCCACGGCGAGAAGAGCTTCATCTGGTTGCGATCGAACATACCGCCGGCCATCTCCGCCTGGACGACTATGTCCTCGCGGCCGTCGTGGTCGGTGTCGCCATCAACACGCATCGCCGAGGCCGAGCCGGGGGCAGGCATGGTCCAGGTCGCGTCGGCCGTCCAGTTGCCCGAGCCGTCTCCGAGGAATACCTGCCCTGAAGGATCGGCGTAGATGACTGCATCCTGGAAGCCGTCGCCGTCGATGTCGCCCATCTGCACCATGTCGTAGTAGCCTGTCGCGGGGAGGCCTGTCGAGAAGTCCTGCCACTGGCCGGTGCCCGTGTCGAGCCGGTAGCAGTGCACTCCGGAATCCGAACCGATCGAGCAGAGGATGTCGTCGCGGCCGTCGCCGTCGGCGTCGCCGACATCCACGCAGACCATCTGGAGGTCGGGGATGCCGGTAGATACAGGCGTGAACCCGAACGCGCCGTCGCCAAGGAAGGCGCTGACGTTCGGGTACCACCTGGTGCAGACAAAATCGGGGAAGCCGTCGCCGTTGAAGTCGCTCGTCTCGACAGTGTAGTTCGCATTGCCGCCGGTGAGCGACCACGCAGGGCTCCACGTGCCGTCGCGGTTGTTCTCGTACACTCGCACGCCGTTGCCCGAGCCGAAGGACTGGCAGACTATGTCGAGGT
>JAAYTY010000024.1 GCA_012523605.1 Candidatus Fermentibacterota bacterium | reverse complement strand
TCAGCTCTACGACGCAATGGTCGGCGCTGTGCGCTCGTACGCCGCCGATGTAAGGTCGGGAGGATTCCCCGGCCGCGGACAGGTCTATTCTCCCGCAGGGGAAGATTCCAGATGAAGGTGCTCGTCGCGGGGTCCGGAGGGAGGGAGCACGCCATCGCATGGGCGCTCTCCCGCAGCGGGCGGAACGAGGTGCATTCCGCTCCTGGGAACCCGGGGATGGCGGGGCTCGGCCCCTGTCATCCCGTGTCCCCGATGGACGGGGCGGCGCTGGCCCGGCTCTGCAGGGACATAGGCATCGGACTCGTGGTGATCGGCCCGGAGGCGCCGCTGGAAGCCGGCGTGGCGGCGGCGCTCCGTGCGGAGGGGATGGCCTGCTTCGGCCCCGACGCCTCCGGAGCGAGGATCGAGTCGAGCAAGTGGTTCGCGAAGGATGTGATGAAAGCCGCCGGAGTGCCCACCGCGGACGCCAGGCACTTCGATTCGGCGTCATCGGCCCTTTCGTGGATGGGCGATCGCGTGTCGGACTGGGTAATCAAGGCCGACGGCCTGGCGGCCGGGAAGGGCGTGTTCCTGCCGGAGACCCTCGAAGAGGCTTCCCTGGCCCTGGATTCGATCCTCTCTTCTCCAGCGGGCGCGCACGGCCTTCTCGTGGAGAGGCGCCTCGAGGGCAGGGAGGCGAGCGTCATGGCCGTCTGCTGCGGGAAGTCCGCCTTCGTCCTGCCGCCGTCCAGGGACCACAAGAGGGCCTTCGACGGGGATGAGGGGCCCAACACGGGGGGCATGGGCGCGGTATGCCCGCCTCCCGGCCTGGCTCCGGACTTCGATTCCAGGGTGCTCCATGAGGTGTTTCTGCCGGTTCTCGACGAACTCGCGGCGAGGGGCATCGACTACCGTGGCGTCCTGTACGCCGGGCTGATGGTCTCGGGTGACGACTTCTCGGTGCTGGAGTTCAACTGCAGGTTCGGGGATCCCGAGACGCAGTCCGTCCTCCCGCTCCTCGAAGGCGACCTGGCCGGCGGCCTGCATCTCGCCGCCTCCGGCTCCGGCGTGCCGGGGGATCTGCGCAGGGCCGAAGGCGCCTCAGCCTGCGTTGTAGTCGCGTCCGGAGGCTATCCCGGGCCCTTTCCGAAGGGGCATGCGATCGAGGGCCTGGAGGAAGCCGGGAGGGAGGCGCTCGTCTTCCACGCGGGGACCGCTTCGAGGAACGGCCGCATCGTGACGGACGGAGGGCGGGTGGTCTCGCTCACCGGCACCGGCCGGAACCTCGAAGAGGCCCTGGAAAGGGCCTATCGCGCGGCATCCCTTGTGCGCTTCGAGGGAGCGTTCTACAGAAGGGACATAGGGAGGACGACATGAGCGATCATCCGCTGGTCGGCATTCTCATGGGCAGCGAGAGCGACATGGAGGTGATGGACCGGGCCAGAGCCGTTCTGGAGGAGCTGGGAGTCCCCTGCGAGGTCTCGGTCATGTCCGCCCACAGGAATCCCGATCTGGTAGCCCGCTACGCCGGGGAGGCGGAGGGAAGGGGCATCAGGGTAGTCATCGCCGGCGCGGGGCTTGCGGCGCACCTCGCAGGAGCGGTTGCGTCCAGGACGATTCTGCCGGTCATCGGAGTCCCCCTCGCCGGGGGTACGCTCGGCGGCCTCGACGCCCTGCTCTCCACGGTGCAGATGCCGAGGGGCGTGCCGGTGGCATCGGTCGCCATCGGTTCCCACGGGGCAGGGAACGCGGGATGGCTGGCAGCGGAGATCCTGGCGCTCTCCGACCCCGCCCTCGCGGAACGTCTCCGGGCGGCAAGGGGCCTGTGACGGGCGGGACATTGTCCGTTTCGAGGGAGGCGCCAGAAGAGGAGATCGCGGCGCGTGCCGCAGCTTCCATCCGCGCGGGCGGCCTGGTTCTGTATCCATCCGACACGGTCTATGGAATCTGCTGTTCGGCCCTCGACAGAGCCGCGGTGCGGAGGCTGGCCGGTCTGAAGGGCTATACCCTTCCGAGGCCCTTCGTGATCGTCGTGTTCGATACCGATGCGGCGCTGGAACTGGCCCTCCCGCCGGAGACCGGAGTCATGGACCGCCTCGCCCGATGGTGGCCCGGCCCGGTCAGCGTGGTGCTCCCCGCGGGCCCCGCCTGCCCTTCCTGGGTGCAGGCTCCTGACGGGACCGTCGCCCTGAGGGTTCCCGCCGATCCGCTGGGCAGGATGCTGCTGCGGATGGCGGAGACGCCGCTGGTGTCCTCCAGCGCGAACACGGCCTCCGGAGCGCCGGCGCTGTCGGTGGAGGACGTGGAATGCAAGGTGCTCGCAGGGGTGGATCTCGTGATTGACGGCGGCAGGCTTCCGCCCTCCCGCCCGTCCGAGATCCTGCGCCCCGTGCCGGGAGGCGTGGAGAGGATCAGGTGATCCGCGGAATGGAGTCCCAGCCGGTGAGGATGCCCATGACGACCTCCTCCAGCCTCGCAAGGAGGAGTCTGTAGTACTCGGCCGCGGCGCCCCGCTCCAGGGGCCTTGCCGGCTCGTCGTCGTACCTGATCGAGGATCTCGGCGCCGGCCATGCCCAAGCCCCCTCGACAGCCCTCCAGGATCTGCTGCCGTCCCACTCCGGAAGCAGTTCCGGCCTGTCCGAGAAGACCACTGAAAGCTCGTCCGAACCGCCGTGCCCGGCGCCGCCGCCGAAGAGCCTCCGGGCTATGTCCCCTCCCGCAGTCCACCAGTCCACGAGGGCGGTCAGAGTCCCGTATCTCCCGCCGGCTTCGGGAAGAACCTCGCGCAGGGCGCCGGTGTTTCCGCCATGCCCGTTGAAGACGACAACCCTGGAAACGCCCGAGAGGGAGATCGAGCCTATCAGCTCCATGACAAGAGCCCTGTAAGTCTCCTCCGTGAGCCACATCCCCCCGGGATGGCCTGCCAGCGAGCGCACGAGTCCGTAGGGCATTGTGGGGAGGACGACCGCCCCGAACCTTTCCGCCAGGTCGCAGGCTATCCGCTCGGGTGCAATGGCGTCGGTCCCGAGCGGGCCGAGATCGTGCGCTTCTATGGTGCCGAGAGGGAGGAAGGCGAGCGAAGGCGCCAGCGCCGCGAAGTCGTGCGTCGTCATCTCCAGAAGCTTCATCCTGCTCCTTCCTTACGGGTGCGCCGGGTGGAGGCCCCTCCCGGGAACAGCGCGGTACGGAGTGCTCGGAGGAGGCTGGGCGCGTGCATGAGGATGTTCGAGTAGGCCTGGTTGGCGAGCGGGCAGGAGCACTCCCCCCTCATGATGGAGCGCCTGATCTCACGGGCCCTGCCGGATCTCCACGCCGCGGAGAAACTTCCCCCGCGCCCCGCCCTTCCCATCTCCGAGCCGTAGGCTCTGATCGCACAGGGCCAGAGCGCGCCGTCGGCGTTGATGTGGGCGTTCAGTATGCCCGCATAGCACGGTATCACCTGGCGACTCTCCTCCATTATCCTGACCACCAGGTCGTAATAGACGATCCTGAGAGCGGTTGTGATCCTGCCGAGGAGCTTCATGCCCCTCATCCTCTCAAGAGCGGCATCCTTGAAGCCGAGCATTATCGTCCGGTAGGTGTCCGGGTCGGGCGTGATTCCGGACCCTAGGTTGAAGAACTCCTCGCGCTCCTCGGCTATCTCGTTGATGTAGGTGTCCACGCCGAGGCGCCCGGCGAACTCGATGATCTCGCCGAGCCTGCCGGCGTTGTCGCGGGAGATGACCGTACCCACTCCCACATGCAGCTCCGGATGACGCTCCCGCAGGTCTTTGAGCCTCTCCAGGGTGTCGAGGAGCCTGGAGAAGTTGCCGGGGACTCCCCGGATCTCGTCGTGCAGGTCTCCGACGCCGTCGAAGGACGGCTTTATCGTGAGCGCGGCGCCGGGCGCCTCCCGGGCGATGATGTCCAGCATCTCTGCGGTCATCGCCTCGATCCTCTCGGGCAGGAGGGCGTTGGTCGGGATGTGAATGACGGCGGGGTCGAGGTGTCTGCAGGCGAGGCCGACGATTCCGGGCAGGTCGTCCCGCAGGAAGGGCTCCCCTCCAGAGACGTTGAAGAAGTAGGTCCATCCGATTTCCCTGAAGATATCCCCGATCTCCGCGAGCGAGAGCTCATCGAGGGGCGGGGCCTTCCAGATGCTGCAGGTCCTGCATCGCGACTGGCACCTCCTCGTGATCGAAAAGGTGAGGTTCACGGGGGGCGGCGGAGAGCCGATCCCCATCATGAAGAGCCTCGCCCGGACGAGGCTCGCCGCCAGCCTCCCGGCCTGGCGGATCTGTCTCATCATCGAGGGGTGCCTCCTCCAAAGGCCTTCGAGGACGAGCGCACCGGCCGCGAAGGCTCCCTCGGAGGCGATCAGAACGATCCTGTGCGACAGGGCAATGGTGGCGGAGACCGCCAGCGAGGCTCCCGCGAACTCCTGCAGGAGCACCCCCTGCACGGACTCGCGCAGGCCGATGCCCCCGGGAACGATCACCAGAAGAAGCGCGGCGAGCCACGAGACCGGCATGGCCAGCAGGCAGACCGAGAGCATCTGGACCTCCCTGCCGGCGCCCGCGCCCGCCGCGAGGAACCAGAAGAACAGAGATGCGCCCCTGAATGTCCAGGAGAGCATGTCGAAGCCAATGATGACCGCCTGATTTCCCAGGGAGAGTTCCGGCAGGACTCCGGGGTCCCCCCCGGGCCTTCTCATCAAGATCGCGGCGAGCCCCCTGCGAATGCCGGGCGCGAAGAGGGCGAGGAGTGTGGCGCCGATCGAAACCGCGAGCGCGACCCTGACCCCTTCGGGCATGTGGGCGCCGCCCGTGAAGGGTATCGCGGCCAGCGCCATCAGGCATACCGAAACCATCAGGTAGATGTTTTCCAAAGCGATCGCCGCAGAACTCCTCGCGCTTCCGGCTCCGCGCGCACCGAGGAACGCGGCTCTCCCGATGTACATCCAGAACTTACCGGGGATGTAGCTTCCCATCTGGGTGACGTACCAGTTCCGCCTCGCGTCGGATCCCCGCAAGCCCGGCAGGGAGAGCACGCGCAGAATCCTCTGCCACGCGCAGGGCGCGAAGGCCTGGCTCAGAAGGGCGGAGGCGAGCGAAAGCGCGATCAGGAGCCTGCGTTCGACCGGATCGAATGCGGCGAAGAAGGCCTCGACCCGGGGCCTCCAGCCGGGCCACAGGACCAATGCGAAGAACACTGCCGCCGCCGCAGTCAGCAGTGCGCCCAGCCAGGCCGCTGCGGCTTCGGCAGCCCTTCGACTCGCCACCCCTCAGGCCCTCCGGCGGTGCGAAAGCAGTTCCAGCATGCCTGCCGCGGCGATCAGGGCGACGCCCGCCCCGCTCACGATGGCGCCGGTGCGCACATCCGAATGGTCGAACGAGAACGCCACCGAGTGCCTCCCGGCAGGGACGGCGACTGCGCGCTGCCAGCAGTTGGCCCTGAGAATCGGGGCTTCTACTCCGTCCACCTCGGCATGCCAGCGGGGGTACCAGGTGTCGGCGAGCACCATGACGGAGGGAGAGCCGGCGGAGGTCTCCACGACGACAAGCTCGGGCAGGTCGGTGACTATCCGGGCGGTTCCGGCGGAGTCTCCGCCGTGCGGAATGCCGGGATTCACGTCCAGCACCGTGAGCTTCTCGGGCGGGGGGCCTCCGGGGTCGAAGGCGCCCCCGGCCGAAGAGGGATCCACTGTCCAGTCGGCCGCAATGAACACTCTGGGCTGGGGGCTCTCGAATCCCTCCGGCACGCCTTCCGGCCCTCCGGAGATCGCCTGGACGAGCGAGTCGTAGGGAACTGCCGCGCCGGACTCGAAGAGCACCGTGAAGGCCGTGAGCCTCGCGCCGGCGAGTCCTCCGGCTGAGACCATTTCGAGCATGTCGTCGTTGGCCTGCGTTCTCGCGGCGTGATATCCGGCGACCGAGAGCACTCCGGAGGGCATCATCTCGTTTCCTCCCGGGAGCACCCTTCCGCCGCCCGCCGCGGCGGCCAGCCGCGAGTAGTCCGGAAACACCGACTCGACCCTGGTGTCGGGCAGGAACACCTGGAAATCCCTGTCCACAGGTATCAGCTCGAGCGAGATCAGAACCAGCGCGGGCACCAGAGCCCTGCCAGGGGTCAGCCTGCCTCTCGACGCGAGAAGCCCCGCGAGCCCGACCAGCGCCGCCGAGACGCAGGCGCGGAGGAAGTCGCCCGCGGCCATGTCGACGCGCTGGCGCACGATCCAGTCGGAAGGAGCCGCGCCCATCCTCTCCCACCATCCCGCCTGGAGACCGCCGACGAGGGGGCCCGCCACCGCGAAGGCGGCCAGGCACGCTGCCGCGAATGCGAGGACGGCCTTCCACGACCGGCCCCCCTTCTCCAGAAGGGCGTCGAAGCCCGGGCCGGCCATGAGCGACAGGGCCGACGTGGTGAGAAACGCCGCCATGTGCGGGGCCCTGAGCTTCCTGAAGAGCGGCACCAGCCGGTAGAGAATGGAATAGACCGGGGTGTAGCCGCCCCAGGAGACCACGAGGCCCGTGACGAATATCGCGAGCAGAGGCCAGCGGAATGCCGATCTCCCCGCGAGGAGGCCGATCAGCGCCAGCAGGGCGACGGAGACCCCCGTGAATTCGCTGGAAAGCCTCAGACCGAGCCTCCCCCAGTAGACGGGGATGCCTCCCGCCGAGCTGTCGGCGAAGCCGTGCCTGTAGCCGAAGAGGCGTGGGAAGACCATGACGAGCGTCTCCTCCGGCGGCAGGGAGTAGCTCTGCGACTGGTCGAGCGAGAGGTCCTCGCCCCTGCTGGACTGCCCGGAGAAATGATACCCAGGCAGGAGCTGGACGGCGCCGACGGAGAGCCCGAGAACGGTCATGGCCGCCAGCCCTCCCGCGGCGGCGGCCGCTTTACGAAGGCTCCGCGGCTGCAGGGACCTTGCGGCCGACCACAGGAGTGCGGCGATTCCGCTGTAGAGGAGCATCTGGGGATGGCTGGAAAGCGCCTGCATGCCGAAGCAGAGCCCGCCCAGGGCGACGAACCAGAACCGCCTCGTGGAGAGCCACCGTTCGCAGGAGAACAGCAGGAGGGGCAGGTAGCTCCAGCAGATGATCTTGCTTCCATGCCCGGCATAGAAGAGGGTGTTCGCCCAGGCGCCCGCCGCGAAGGCCAGGGCTCCTGCGAGCCTTCCCTGGCGGGATACGCCCATGGCCCCCAGTAGCAGCCAGGCCGACATGCCTCCGATGACCAGATGGACGGGGAAGAGGAAGCGGACCGCCGCCTCGGCCCCCGCCAGAAGGAGAGCGCCCCGCACGGGATATGCAACCGGGGCGGAGAAGGACGAGTAGAAGGGGATTCCGCAGTAGATGAAGGGGTTCCAGTGGGGCAGGCGCCCTTCGAGAAGCGCCTGCCTGGTGAACTGGAGGAACGGGTAGCCCTGGTGCACGGTGTCGCTCAGATCGCCCCCCGGAAGGCGCGGGGACGACAGAACGCTCCAGTACACCGAAGCCGACAGAACCGACACGAGGGCCAGCGCGACGAGCCAGCCACCTCTCTCAGCCGGACGCCGCATCATCCGTTCCGCCTTTCGCGATGCCGCGGGCTCCAGGGGCAGCCCTGAAGGAGGGAAGCGCCAGAAGGATCTCGAGAACCGCCATCAGCAAAGTCTGGCCCAGACAGGCGACGACTACGGGGCCCGCCGTGCCGGAAGGCGCCACCAGCGCCGCGATAACGGTCTCCCTCACGCCGATGCCTCCCGGGACGACGAACACAATATATCCTGCGAGCCACGACAGCGGCGCCGCCGCCATGACGGGCCAGAACCCCCGCGTCTCCAGCCCCAGCCCTGTGAGCCACAGATGGAGAGAGATTCCACGCGCGGCCCACAGTGCGCAGAAGAGGCCGGCCACCCTCAGCCCGGTTGCGGTTCCTATCCCCGTGAAAGCGGCCCCTCCCTCCAGCGCGAACGCGGCCTTCTGAACGGGACCGAGCAGAGGCAGGAGGAGCATCGCCGCCGCGGCCGCCGCGGCCGCGGTCCTGACCGCGGGGACGATGCCCGTGGCTCCGGAGAGCAGAATGCAGGGAAGAGCCACGGCGCCGGCCGCCGCCGCGCCGGCGATCAGCTCCCAGACCGAGGCTGCGACTGCGCGGGCAGTGGAGAGCCCTTCGCTCCTCAGGAATCCTATCCTGCCCGCGAAGAGCCATATCTTGCCCGGCATGTATCTTCCGAGCTGACTGGCGAACCACGCGGCCCGAAGCCCCGCAACGGGCGTGTCCGATCCCAGCTCCCTCGCGAGAATCATCCATCCCGAGGGGTTGAGAGCAAGCGATGCCGCCAGGATCGCGACCGACGCGGCCAGGGCGAGAGGATCCGGAGACCAGGTCACCCTCTCGAACGACCCCGAGATCTCCTCCCATTTCGCCGCCACGGCCGAGGAGGCGAAGAGCACCAGCACCGCGAGACCGGCCCTGGATGCCCAGCGCACGATCCTGGCCCTGTTCCATCCACCCGTCACGGCACCAGGCCTTCGGACCTGAGCCAGGTCACTGTCGAAGCGAGCCCGGAGGCGAGCCCGGTGCAGGATGTGAACCCCGCCGAGGAAGCCTTTTCGATAGAGACGAAGTGGTCCCTGCCGAAGAGCATGTATCGGCTCTCGGAAAGCACTCTTCCGAAGAGCCCGATTGCGATCGCAGCCCGGAACGCCGCCCGCGGAACCGGAACGCGCAGCACGCGCCTGCCCAGCGCTCTCCCGACCGCCGCGACGAGTTCCGACACCGTGACCACCTCCGGACCTCCGATATTGAAGACGCCTCCCTCGAGCCTCCCGCCCGGCATGGCCTCGATGCAGGCCCTCGCGACGTCCAGCACGAAGGTCGGCCTGATCCTGGCACCACCCATGCCCACCATCGGGAACCAGCCCTTCGCCGCCTGTCTGAACAGGGCCGCCTTGTGGAAGTCCCCCGGACCATAGACGAAATCGGGCCTGAGTATCGTGAGCATCCCCTCCGGCACGATCGATCGGAGGACCTCCTCGGCTCGCGCCTTGGAACGTTCGTAGGGACCCCATGGGGCGGGCGGCAGATCCTCGGATGCTCCGGCCGCGAGACCCGTGACCCCCGGCGTTCCGAGATGCACGATCGGAATGCCCAGCCTCGACGCCTCTCCCGCCAGCACCCTGGCAGGGGCGGTGTTGCCTTCGTCGAGAGCCGACTCGTCCACTCCCGCCCCGCCCAGCCTTCCCGCGGAGTTGACGACGAGGTCGGTCCCCCGGGGGACCGAACCGGCTCTCACGTCGCCGTCGCGAGAGCGGACGTGTGCGGTGACCTCGTGGCCGTATCTTTCGAGAAGGGCTGTGACAGCGCCCCCGATGAAACCCCCTGCGCCCGCGACGAAAACCCTCAACGGATCAGCTCCAGCAGGGAATCGGCATAGCGGTCCCAGCCGAACCTCGACGCCACCTCCGCCACGCGCTCCTCCATCTCCGCGCCGCGCGGCAGGTCCAGCGCCCTGCTGATGGCCCCGGCCAGGCTTTCCGGCGAGCCCGGCTCGGCCAGGAAGCCCGTGCGTCCCTCCTCTATCAGTTCCGGCAGTCCTCCCGTCCTCGTAAGGACCATCGGCCTGCCGAAGGAGAGTGCTATCTGGGCCACGCCGCTCTGGGTGGCGCTCCTGTACGGCAGGACCACGAGATCGGCCGCCCTGAAGTAGGCCCAGACCTCCGAATCGGGCACGAAGCGCTCGTCCCACCGGGCCCTCGAGGCCGTGCCGGGCGCTTCGAGCGCCTTCCTGAGGTCCTCCGCGCCGGAGTAGCACTCTCCGGCGAGCAGGAGCCTGCAGTCGCCGGGCATCTCCCGGAAGGCCTCGATCAGGTCCTCCACACCCTTGTATGGACGCACGAGCCCGAAGAAGAGGATCACCCTCTCGTCGTCGCCGTAGCCCAGCCCGCTTCTCGCGGACTGCCTGCCGCGGTCGTACGCCAGGTACTGGTCGTAGATCGGATGGAAGAGCCGCAGGATCCTGGCGCGCGGCAGAAGGGCACGGGCTCTCTCCTCGTCGGCGGCGCTGTGCACCACGAGGGCCTCCGCCTTCCCGAGGAACCATCTCGCAACCGCCCTGCCCATCGGGAAGCCTTCGTGGGGATGGATGTTGTGGCAGACCGCCACCCTGCGGACCTCGCGTTCCGGGGGCAGGCTCCGGTCGAGGGCGGGGGCGAAGAACGGATGCCACCACTGGACCACGGCCGCATCGGCGCCGAGGCGGGACAGCTCGCGCCTGGTGCGCCGCCATGAGAGGGGACTGCAGGAATCCATCGTCGCGAAGGCGGTTATGCTGGCTCCTCCGGGCGGATCGAACTGGGAGACCCCGGGAAAGAACGCCCGGGGATAGAGCCTGGAGAAGCCGACCCTGGAGACCTGGACACGCGCCTCCAGTACGTCGGCGAGCTTCATGCCGAACTGGGAGATCCCGCCCCTGTGCGGAGGGAACGGACCGGCGGCGATGAGCCTCATGTCCCCGTGCCGCTCAGGCGCCCCGCGGTCTCCACCACCGTGTAGAGCCTCTTCCCGGGCAGCAGACGGAGCTGCATCTCGCCGAGGAGGCCGAGCGACACGAACTGGAAGCCGATCATCATGAGGAACACGCCGAGGAGGAGCAGGGGCCTCCTGCCGATCGAGGCTCCGGTGAGGATCTTGAGAAGGGTGAGGTAGAGGGAGATGCCGAGCCCCCCGGCGAAGAGAGTCGTACCGATCCCGCCGAAGAAATGCAGGGGCCTGAACGAATAACGGTGCAGGAAGAGCACCGTGAGAAGGTCGGCGTATCCCCTGAAGAATCTCGCCGGGCCGTACTTGCTGTGCCCGTGCCTCCGCGGCCTGTGGTTGACGGGCTTCTCCCCAACGGCCCAGCCGAGCTGGGAGACGAGCACGGGGGTGTACCTGTGCATCTCGCCGTACAGGTCGATCCGCCTGGCGGGCTCGGCGCGGTACACCTTGAGCCCGCAGTTGAAGTCGTGAAGGGGGATTCCGGTGAAGCGGCGCACTACGGCGTTGAAGAACCTCGAAGGGAGCCGCTTGGAAGGGGGATCCCTGCGTTCCCTCTTCCATCCGCTCAGGACGCCCAGGCCCGATTCCGCCAGGAGATCCGCCATCGCGGGTATCTCGGCGGGATCGTCCTGGAGGTCGGCGTCCATGGTGGCGATGATCGCCCCCCTGGCGGCGGCGAAGCCCGCGGAGAGGGCGGCGGCCTTTCCGTGATTCCTTCCGAATCTGAGGCCCGCGACCGGATGCGAGGAAGCCGCCCTGCGGATCTCGTCCCATGTGGAATCGGTGCTTCCGTCGTCTACGATTATCATTTCCCAGTCGCGCCCGGAGAGCGCCGCGGCCGTCTCGGCGACGAGATCCGGTATGCTCTCCGCCTCGTTGAAGGCCGGCACGACTATGCTCAGGAGGATTCCGTCTGTTTCCATGGGGTTGAAAATCTCACCCGGCCGCGCCCGGGTCAACGAGCGGCCCGGCGGAGGCTGGCCCCGGGGCTTCGTAGCGGACGAGGCGCAGGCCCAGGGAGGGGTCGGAGGAAGCGTAGTGGAAATCGCCCAGCCAGTCCCCCAGGGAGATGTGGATGCCCCTTCCGGAGAGCCTCGTCCCTGCCACGTGGGTATGTCCGGTGACGACTATGTCGATCCCCGAGCGGAGCATCCCGTCGGCCCACGCGGAGAGGTGCGCGGGGATGCAGTCCGACTGCCGCCTGAGGATGCGCCTGCTGGTGCCCGACATGAGCCCCGCCAGGGTCTCTCCGACCGCCACAGGCAGTGCGCGGAACAGAATTCCGGCGGCACGGGACCGAAGGATCGGCCCGAGGAAGAGCCTGTAGCCCCAGTCGCCCCCGCCGAGCCCGTCGCCATGGGCCAGCAGGACTCGCCTTCCTTCGACCTCTGCTTCGACCGGCCCGCGACCGAGAACCCTGGCGCCTGTTGCGGCGGAGAATGCGCCGCCGACCCACCCGTCGTGGTTCCCCGGCAGGAACGTCAGGCTCCATCCGGCTTCCGATACCGCCGCCAGCGCGGAGAGGATCCTCTCGAAGCCGCGGGGAGCGCCGTGCTTCTCGTGCCAGAAATCGAACAGGTCGCCTGCGATCCACAGCTCTCCCGGACCGGCCTGCGCCAGCTCTCCGAGGAAGGAGAGGAAGCTCTCCCTGCCGGGATGGGGCTTCCCTCCGGGAAAGAGGTGGACATCCGATACCGCTACGAACGGCCTGCCGGAGGGGGCCAGCTCGAGGCTCACTTCGAGAGGATGCGCTCCACCGCGCCGAACCCCGTCTCCACGGCGATCGAGCCGCCGGGCCCGAACAGCACGGCCGCCGGCAGGTTTCCCGGGGGGATGCATCTCGCCACCGCCGAGTCTGCCAGGAAGACCGGCAGGACCATGCCGAAGGAGTTGACCTGCTCCTGGGCGGAGTTCCTCGCGGCCGGACTGGTCTGCACCGCGAAGGCGGCAACGTCGCCGTCGGTCCCGATGCATTCGATCGCCTCGAGATCGGCCTCCGGCCCCGGATGGCCCGGGAGCGGCAGCCACAGGTAGAGCACTATCGCGGAGTCCGCCGACACCACGGCCGGCGTCCCGTCTGGAGCGAACAGGCTTCCCGGAAGCGACGGAGGCGCGGGCGGAGCCTGTTCCCGGGCGGCCCCATCCCCTCCCGAGCGGCAGCACGCGAGCAGAGCCGCGAGGCATACCGCCGCTGACCCGCGCGCGGCGTTCAGAGGGGCTCCACCGAGCCGGCCGCCGCGGCCGCATGGGATTCCCGGGCGCCCGGAATCACGATGACGGCCGTCCTCCCGCCTCCGGTGAGAACCGATGGCCCTCCGGGACCGGGATCGCGCAGGGCGAGGGGAACCGGGCAGGAGACCAGCACCATGACGGAGGAATCGGAAGGGAAGGAGAAGGCCGCGATCCTGTATGGAAAGAGGGAGCAGGCCGCTCCAGAAGTCCCGGGCTCGAGGGCGGCTCCGGAGGGCAGGCGGAAGCCGGCCCACTCAGCCAGGCTGTCGAGCGCCGGCCTCTCGCTCGAGGCTCCGTCGGCGGCGGCGAGCTCGCCCCCGATTCCGGCCAGAGAGACCGCATCGCAGAGAGTGCTGGCCGGGCGGTCGAACAGGAGAAGCGACGCAAGGGCGGGCAGAGCAGCGCAGGCGGCCGCCAGGAGGACCGGCGGCCGCCGGTTGCGCGCGGGCAAAGCCTCAGACCTGCGCCTGCGAGAGGCGCACGACCTCGGCGCGGAGCGATGCGGGCGCGGACACCCTCATGAGATCCCTCACCCTGCTCCTGAGCGCCATGTTCTCTTCCACGCAGGACCTGCAGTCCTCGCAGGTCTCGAGATGCTTCTCGAGCCTCTCCCGATCGTCCCCCTCCAGCTCGCCGGAGACGTAATCGTGAATCCTGCGGGCAGCCTCAGAACACTTCAACTCCCACCCCTCCCGATGCCGGAACGCCATTCGCTCAGTTTCCTCTTCAGGATCGCCCGACCCCTGTGTATCCTCGATCTGACCGTTCCTATCGGTATCTGGAGTATCTCAGCTATCTCTGCGTACGACATCTCCTCCACGTCGCAGAGGACCACCGCGCTCCTGAACTCCTCGGGAAGCTCCTCCAGGGCCCGGTCTATGTCCTCCCTGAGGATGTCGTTGAGAAGGCACCTCTGGGGATCCCGGATCCTCCCAGCCGGGAGCTCTTCGCCGTCGCCTCCTTCACCGAGCTCGTCGATCCACTCGCAGGGGACGGTCTTCGGAGCACGTCCCCGGGCCCTCTGGTCGTTGAGGAAGGTGTTCCTGAGTATTGCAAACAGCCAGGCCCGGGCATTTGTTCCCAGCCGGTACTGGCTGCGGGCCCTGAAGGCTCTGGCATAGGTCTCCTGCACGAGATCGCAGGCGT
>JAAYTY010000200.1 GCA_012523605.1 Candidatus Fermentibacterota bacterium | reverse complement strand
GGCCGGCTACGAACCTCTCGACGGCGGCGAGGTTCGAGCTGCCCTCGTCGGGGATGACCACCGCATCCGGTTTCATCCCTTGGAAGAAGAGCAGAAGGCCGATCGCCGATAGCAGGACGACTCCACCTGCTCCCCTTCGAAGGCCGCCCATCGTTCCCAGCCTGGACAGCAGTGACATGACGATCGTGCCTGCGGACACGGACACGATCACGAAGGGGAAGAGGGCTGCGGCGCCGGCCGCCGCGGTAAGCGCGGGAGGCCTGCCGACAACCGATGCGAAGGCGGCGATGACGGGTACTCCGAGCAGGATCGTGGACCATCCCGCATGGAACCAGCTCTCCGCCACCCTGAAAGCAGCGACGGGAGCTGTCCGGAACGGCATGCTGAGAAGCAGGACCGTCTCACTGGACCTGAAAAGCGTCGAGATGCCGCTGATCATGGACGACACGGCAAGGAAGACGGTGAATGCCATGAACGCCGACGAGAGAAGCCGGGCCGCGAGAGCCGCGCCGAAATCCGGATCCTCAAGCTGGGTGAGCCTGAGGAACAGGAACCTGAACAGCAGGAACATGGACGGCGCTATTATCCCCAGCGTCACCGTTCCGGCGATGACCTTCAGCCTGTTCCCCTGCCACATGGATGCGAGCGCGCCCGCGGCCGAGCGGGCCTTCACGCAGATGAGGATCCAGATCGTCGAGATCACGGGGAGAACATAGCAGAGAGCGGCCCTGACTGCACTCTGGACCTCCGGCGGATACGGGGGGTAGATTCCCTCGATCGGAGGCCTCGGGGACATGAAATGCCGGAGCTGCGGCGCGGATGCACTCGAACGGAACGGCGAAACCTACGTATGCGCCTACTGCCGCTCCATCTATCAGAGAGGCGAGGTCGAGCAGACTCCTCCGGCCCCCGAGCGCGTGGTCGTCCGCGAGATCAGGGAGATCAGGCATGTCCGCGATTCCGACCGTCTCGGCATCCTCGCGGGCTTCGCCTGCTGGCTCTTATTCCCGCTTGCATGGATTATCTGGGCTGTTTCGCTGCGGACGCATCCGAGGCGCTCGAAGACCGCTCTGGTCATAGCGCTCGTGCAGACCGCCCTTTTGGTCACCGCGATGCTGTCGTCTCTGATTGGCGGAGATACTGACGGCACGGCGGGAAGAGGCCTTCCGGGCTCTCTGCGCCCGGGGCTGTCCGAGATATCGGAGATGCCTCGATAGGTCCCCGGGAACCCGGTATCGGATTGTTGTCATTCGTCATGTCACCCGATTCGAACGGAGATGTCACATGAGATGCTCAGATCTGTCAGTGACCGCGCTGCTGATGCTGGCCGCCTTTCCCAGAACGGCACTGGGATCCGAAACATCGGGAGGCGAACTGGTCCTCATCGAGGGAGACATCAGGGCTCTTTCCGGAGAACCGTGGATGGAGGCCTTCATCCCAGTGTTCCGCTCGCAGGACTATTTCCTCGCGATCGGAGACCATTGCATGATGCCCGAAGGCATGGAGGCTGAAGTGCTCGCCCGCAGCCCGGTCGAGCCATCCGACTTCCTGCTGGTGCATCTCCGAACGGCAGCCGGAACCGGGGATCTCGCCATCCTGGGCGAACCCGTGTTCATGCGGGGAGACATCGCGGTGGTGCGGCCGGGTCCGGGCTGCGATCCCTTCCTCATGCCGGCCTGCGTCTTTTCCGCACGGCCTCTCCGGCCGATTCTGGATCCGAGAGGACACTTCGACAGGGTGTTCGAGCCGCAGGACGGGATGATAGACGACATCGTCTCCGCCGTCAGCGAGGACAGCATCAAGGCGGTCATACAGCACCTCGAGGACTACGGAACGCGCCTTTGCATCCTGCCCCAGTACGACGAGGCTGCGCAGTGGGTGGACGACTGGTTCGGCCTTCACTGGATTCCGTGCGTACTCCAGCCCTTCACGTTCTACGGCGATTCGATGAGCAACGTCGTGGCCGAGATACCCGGCCAGGAGAACCCCGAAAGGATCTACATCGTCTGCGGACATCTCGACTCGATAGTGTGGCCTTACAACGGCTCCGCCCCCGGCGCCGACGACAACGCCAGCGGCGCGGCGGGCGTGCTCGAGGCGGCCAGGGTCCTCGCCCTCTACGATTTCAAGTACACCATAAGGTTCATCTGCTTCGGCGCGGAGGAGGTCGGCCTCGTCGGCAGCGACATCTATGCAGCCTCCGCATACGCAGCAGGCGACGACATACAGGGCGTGGTGAACCTCGACATGGTGCTCTACGCCCCTCCGGGATTCGACACTCTGTGGGTTCCATACGACAGCCAGTCGCAGGCCCTCGCCGAGTTCGTTCAGGACGCGGTCGCGACATACGTCCCGGCGCTGGACATGGTGATCGAATACGATCCGTCGGCCACCTACAGCGATCATGCTTCGTTCTGGGACTACGGTTACCCGGCGGTGCTCGGAATCGAATTCGACGTGGACAACAATCCCTACTACCACCAGGAGACCGATCTGCTGGCGAACTACACCGGATACTGGCCCTTCGGCACCAACAGTATCAGGGGTGCCATCGCGGCGATCGCGGCGCTCGCCGAACCCATCGGCCCTTCCGGAACCGGGGGTGGATCCCAGTCAGGGCCAGGCTCGATCTCGATCTCTCCGAATCCCGGCCGGGACTCGTTTTCGATCCTCGTCACGAGCGGAATGCCTGGAGGTTCGAACATTGCGGTGACGGACCTTGCGGGCAGGCTCGTCTGGAGCGCATCCGCTCAGTGTCCCGGAACGCCCGTCGAGGCGGACCTTTCCGGCCTGCCGGCGGGGGTATATCTTGTCCGCTGGACGCAGGGCACGGCGTCGGGCTCGTCGAGGCTGGTGAAGCTGTAGGGATGCCGAATCGCTTCGGATGCCTGAATAACACGAAGACGCAGGGAAGAAGAGCAGGCGGCGAGGCGTCGGGGACGGTTCCCGAAGCTGCCGGCAGACAGCGCTGTAACGCACCAGCGGCGGGCTGTCCCCGGCGACGACGACCGTCGAAGGAACTCACCTGCGAGCCGACGATGCGATGCACCGAAGGGGGGCGGCATGACCGGTCTGTTCAGGAAGAGAAGGCTGAAGTGCCCCGCCGGAGCGTGGACGACCGTCTACTCGAGCTCGTTCACGGGCTATCCGGCATCCTGGCTGCTTGAGATCACCGCTCCCGGGGGCACACTGCCTGCCGGCAGGCTTGTCCAGAAGCGTTCGTTCTGGATCTTCCCGGGGAGCGTGGAGGAGGTCCCCATCCAGCCCGAGATGAGGATCGTCCGCCACTGGATCAATACGTTCTACTCGGTGAAGCTCAGGCCCGAAGCGGACGTGGATGTGACCATCCGCAGGGAGGGGCTCTAGGAGCGCATCAGACCGGCGCACGCCTGGAAGCGGCATGGCATAAGGAGTCGCGAAGGCCTTGAGTTCTCCTGATGGAGAACCTGCTGCCTGGACGGCTCTGTCCGGAACCGAACCGGCTGGACACCATGTCAGGGTCAGGCGGTGGATCGTCCCCGGCGGGAGAGACGCCTGAAGCGGCGCACCAGGTCGTGCAGGCCGGAGAAGTCTGTTCAGAATGACAAGAGGATGCTAACTCGACGGGCCTCGCCCCTGGTACGGCGGCCAGGCCGTCCCTTCACCATGCGCGGAGAACCCCGCAGGCTTCCATCAGACGGCGGGTCCCCTGTCTCTTCCGCTTTCAGCGGTCTGTTTCTCCAATGGGGATACCACCTGCCAGCCACCCATGGCGGCGGTACCGAGGAACTGGTGCAGCTTCGCAGTGTAGCCGTCACCCAGGGGTATGCATGTGAACACGAACAGTCGCCGCCCGAAATCGAAGATTCCCGCCGTGGGGCTTCCCTCCTCACGGGCGGCGGCGGCGGGACATCCGGGATGCATTGCGGCGTCTCCCAGGCTCTCCCAGCATGACATGCCGCACAGACCCTCTCCAGGTCTGCCGACATCCGCGCTGAAGCGATGATTGTGCCAGACGATCCGATGATCCTCGTCGATGATCATCACGGCATATGCGGTTCCGTCGCGAACGAGCCCGTCGAGCCTGTCGAGGAGCACTGATGGTTCCATTCGATCCCCCCTTGAGAGGCGACCCCATCCGTGCTTCAGACCGGCCGCACGCGAACACCCTCCGCGGCCTGCCAGCGGAAAATACCCTGACCGGAACCCGGAGGGAAGAGCCGGGATATTTCCGGAGCATTTCACCTGACGGGAGACGGGCCGGTGTGAACACGTACCTCTTCTACGACGGGCGTCAGAGACGGGTCGGTCGAGGAGAGTTCCAGCCTGTACTGCAGGAAGGCGCATCCACGGGCTAGATCTTCGTCGAGATTCAAGCGCCCTCCCGGCACCTCGATCCAGTCGCCCATCTGCAGCCTGCTCGGAGCGGCCCTCACGAAGAGGCGCGCCGAGGTGCCGGAGGGGATCGAGGCGTCCCATTCGATCGCACAGTATCCGGATTCGGGTCCGATGTAGAGGATAGAAGAGGTCAGGCTGCCCGACCTCGCCCGGTCGAGCACCTCCCACCATCCGATGGAACCGGTTTCAATGGAGCCGGTCACGGGCTCGGGCAGGCCGTCTCCGTCGATGTCGCCGGCAGCGATGCAGGAAAGGCCCTTTACGGCCCCGGCGGTGCGGGGGGCGAAGCTTCCGTCGCCGAGACTCTCCCACCAGGCCAGCTCCCCAGCCGCGCCCGAGACTGCCGCGAGTTCCTCATCCCCGTCGCCGTCGAAGTCCGCCGCGGAGATCTCTTCCGGAGCAGCCAGACCTCTCCCGGCGAAAACTGCGTTCCATTCCGGGCCACTCCTAGCGAAGACGAGCACTTCGTCGTCCGGTGAGGAGGCCGCTGCCGCGTCCGGCGAACCATCGCCGTCCACATCGGCGAAGACAGCGCAGAGCGGGCCGCTCCGTTCGGCGACTGGAATCCTGCGCCACGAGCCGCCTTCCTGCTCGAAAACCGCGACAGCCGAGCCGGCGGAGAAAGCGGCAATGACGTCGGCATCGCCGTCTCTGTCGTAATCGGCTGCATCCACCGACCACGGAGCTCCGGTACCCTGTGCAACCCGGTAGAGCAGCCACTCTCCCCCATGGCCGTTTTCGTTCTCCAGCCATACGATCTCGCACGCCTGACAGAGACCGGCCACAAGATCGGTATCGCCGTCGGCATCGACGTCGGCGGGTGATATTGCCAGGGCATCGGCCGTCTCCTGGGGCAGCGATGTCTTCGGCCAGAGGTCCATCCCCTGGTTCTCGTACAGGGCAAGCGGGGCAAGGCCGTTCGACGAGGCGGCTATGTCCAGGTCCCCGTCGCCATCTGCATCCAGGAGTGCCATTCTCACATGTCCGGAACCAGGCGCGGGAAGGACGGAATGGATCACGAAGCTCCGTCCGTCGCCCGGATTCTCGTACCACACGATACGCCCTCTGTACTCGAGGGCCGCGATGTCTGCATCACCGTCTCCGTCAATATCCCCGCAGGCGATGTCCGCCGCGCCGCTCCCTATTCCGCCCATTGCCATGAAGCTGCCGAGACGGTCGAGGCAGAGGAACCCGGGTCGGGACTGCCAGTCGAGCCCGAAGCTGCTCTGGAACCCACCCGCCCACTCGCGAACGGGCCCGGCGACTCCGGTCGAGTCCCACGATGTCTGCGACAGGTCGAGCGCGAGGGCCGGCATCGTGCATGCGGCCGGAACGAGAAGCAGAAGGCGTGTCATGGTGCGTGTCCCCTTCGAGCGGCTTCAGGTCGCGACGGCATCTTCAGGACTTGTATGGTCGTCCCTTCGTCCTTTTCGCCACTATGGTGAAGAGCGGCAGATTCCTCCCCCGGAAGAGCTGCCTGTGGAACGACAGACGCGTATCCTCGAAACCCAGGACTCCGAGGAATTCCTCTACTGTTTCCGGGTAGAGCTTCCACCAGGTGTCGGTGGGGGAGCAGGCTCTGAAATCCGGAGAGAAGCGCATCGCGGGTCTTCTCAGACGCCCCGGCAGCATCCTCATCGCACCGAGCCTGGGAACCAGGTACGATCGCGGGAGCATGTCGGTGACGATCGCGGTACTGCTGGTCAGAGCAAGCCCCCTTTGCATGGCGAGGAAGGGATCGCGAAGGTGCAGGAGGATGCTTCCGAAGACACAGATGTCGAAACTGCCGAGAGACGGAGGCATGTCGTAAACGGCACCCTGCGCGAGACGTACCCTCGAGCGCAGGAGTCTGTGCGCCAGCCAGAAGGCGTTGTTCATCCTTCCGATCTGTTCTCGCCTCTGCTCCTCCTCTATCGAGGAGTCGCGCCCAGCATAGGGCACCGTGTCCCAGTCCTGCGCCGGAGACAGGTCGTAGCCCGTCACCTCGGCGCCCCGGCTCTCCATGTGGAATGCGAGGAACCCGTTGGCGGTGCCGATATCGAGAACCCTCATACCGGCGAATTCGACGTTCCCCAGGTATTCCCGCGCTCCGGTCCTCAGATCCCAGCATCCCTCGACCGTTCCCAGGCCGGGAAGATCCATGGTATGGTAGAAGAAACAGTCCTCCAACCGCTCGACGAGTTTCGGTTCGGCATATCCCTCGTAGCTCAGGTCAGACCTCCAGGAATGCTCCGGAATCATTTCTGGACTGCCGCTATCATGTCTCGGAAAACTCCGGGCAGAAAGCGGCACCCCCGCGGGCGGGGGCGCCGCCGAGTCGCTCGTCCAGGATGTCAGCGGGTCAGCACGATCCTCCCGGTGAAGAGCCCGTCGGCGGACGAGGCCGTGACCACGTAAACACCTGGTTCGAGAGCGACACCGTCGGACGACGAGGCATCCCACCAGAACCAGGCGTCACCGGACGGGCCGGGTGTCTCGACCCTCGATGAGACCACCCTTCCGGCGAGGTCCAGTATCCTGATGGAGACGGCGCCCTGAGACG
>JAAYTY010000023.1 GCA_012523605.1 Candidatus Fermentibacterota bacterium | reverse complement strand
TCCGGCGGCATCGGCGGCCATCTCGGGAGAAAGGAACCTCGTGTCACTTCCCACCACGACGCCCGTCTCGCCCTTCGACAGGAGATGAACCGCGATGGCGTCCAGAACAGCCTCCACGCGCTCCCAGGTGAAATCCCTGGCAATTATCCCGCGCCAGCCCGAGGTCCCGAAAGCTATCCTCACCGCGTCTCTTCCCCCTCGAGGACCTCCAGCGCGGTCTGGATGTACTCGTCGCGCGGCGCCGTCATGCGGTAGTAGGTGTCCATGTCCCAGACCCTGAGAGCGATCTCCCTGAGAAGGGCTTTCTCGATGTAGCCCATGCTGGCCTCGAAATCATCCTCCGACCATTCGAATCCCTCCGAGTCGAGGAAAAGCCTGAACTCGGAAAGAACCTCCTCCCCGGGCCAGAACCCTTCGGGCACGTCGTTGTGGAGGGTGTACTGCGTGGCGAACCGGAAGAAGAGCGCCTCCTCCTCCAGCCTCAGCAGGAGTTCGGCGCTGACATCGGGCGTTTCCACTTCGATGTCCGGTACGATTCCCCAATCCTCCTCGGCGCCCTGCTCCATGAAGTCGTCCCTGAGGGTCCTGTCGATGCAGCGCCCGGAGGGAGTGTAGTACCTGGCGGTGGTCAGCTTGAGAGCATAGTTCCCCAGCCCGGGGTAGCTCCCCAGATCCGAAAGCGACTGGACCGAACCCTTGCCGAAGGATCTCGTGCCGACGAGGGTTGCGCGCCCGTCGTCCTGCAGGGCGCCCGCGACGATCTCCGCCGAGCTCGCGCTGCCTCCGTCTATGAGGACCACCATGTCCCCCCCGAAAAGCTGACCGAGCTTCGCGGAGTAGCTCGTCTCGCCGACCGCCTGTCCCCTGGTTGTGACGACCGGAGAACCTGCCGGCAGGAAGATGTCGGCAACGTCCACCGCCGGGGCGAACAGCCCGCCGGAATTGCCTCTGAGGTCCAGGACGAGATTCACGGCGCCCTCGGCCTGCAGGTCTCTCACCGCGTCCAGCACCTCGCCGGCGGACTCCTCGGAGAACCGCGAGAGTCTCATGTATCCGGTCGAGTCGCTCAGCATGAAGCTCGAACTCACAGAGGGATAGTCGATCACATCGCGCTCTATGGCTATCCGGAGTGTATCCACGACACCGGGGCGGAGTATCGTCAGGACGACGGTCGTGCCCCTCGGCCCCCTTATATGCGAGACGGCCTCGTCAACGGTCATGTCCTCGGTGGAGAGGCTGTCGACCATGACGATGCGGTCGCCCGACCGCACGCCCTGCCTGTGGGCGGGAGTGCCCTCGAGGGGGGAGATGACGGTGGGCCAGCCGTCGCGCTCTCCTATCGTGATCCCCACGCCTTCGAACGAGCTCTCGAGCTGGACCCTCAGATCGTCGTACTGGTCGGGAGTGAGGAGCATGCTGTTGGGGTCGAGCGACTGCAGCATCCCCTCTATGGCCGCCTCGATGAGATCCTTGGATTCGACGGTGTCAACGTATCCTGCCCGGGTCATGGAGTACACGTCCATGAACAGCTCCGTGGCGGCCATCCTCGCCGAGGGCTCCTCGGCTTCCACGGGCCCGGATATGCGGTAGCCGGCCCCGGCCAGAAGCCCCAGAGCCAGGAGGACCGTGAACCAGCCAGGAAGGAACTTCCGCATCTCATGCCTCCATCGGGTCAAGACCCTGCGGCCCGCAGAGAACGTCCGCCCCGCGGGACTCGAGTGCGCGGAGGACCTCCCCGGCTATCCTCGAGTCCTGCTCCTCCCAGGGAAGGGCGGCATCAATGACGCGATATCTCTCCGAGGCGCCCGCGAGTTCCAGATAGGCCCTCCTGACACGCCTGTGGAACTCCGGCGCCTCCCTCTCGATTCTGTCGGTGCCTCCCCTTCCCTCGAGCCTCGAGAGTCCCGTCTCCGGATCGAGGTCGAGAATGAAGGTCAGATCTGGCACCAGGCCCCCTGTCGCCAGCCTGCACGCCTCGCGCACCTCCATGGCGGGAAGCCCGCGGCCCCCGGACTGATACGCCATCGTGGCGTCGTCGAACCTCTCGCAGACCACATGCTTCCCTGATTCCAAGGCAGGCCCGATCACGAGTTGGACGTTCGCCGCCCTGGAAGCCAGATAGAGCATCAGCTCCGAGACGGGGGGGATCTCCAGTCCGGGGTCCAGCAGTATTTCTCTGATGCGCTCGGCGGCCGGAGTCCCCCCCGGCTCCCGGGTGTGGACCACCGGCTGTCCCCGGGAGACGAGCAGAGCTTCCAGAGCTCCGGCGCGCCTGGTCTTCCCGGCGCCTTCCACGCCTTCGAAGGTGATGAAGAGCCCTCTCAACGCCCCGCTCCGGCGGGCGCCGCGATCAGGACCCGGCCTTGCGGGCCCCGTACTGCCTGATGAACTCCTCGGTCATCTCCCGGCACTTGTCGTCGTAGTACTGCACGGGAGGCGACTTGAAGAAGTACGAGGACGGGGCTTCCAGCTCTCCGGACAGGCCGTTCTCGAGGGCCAGCTTCGCGCAGCGCACGGCATCTATGATGACGCCTGCGGAATTGGGGCTGTCCCAGACCTCGAGCTTGCATTCCAGGTTCAGCGGCACGTCACCGAATGTGGTGCCCTCCATGCGGATGTAGCACCATTTCCTGTCGTCCAGCCATTCCACGTAGTCGCTGGGACCGATGTGGACGTTGCGAGGCGCGAGCCCGCCGGGGAGCTGGGATGTCACCGCGTTGGTCTTGGAGATCTTCTTCGACTCCAGCCTCTCCCTCTCCAGCATGTTGAGGAAGTCCGTGTTCCCTCCGACATTGAGCTGATATGTCCTGTCGAGGCGCACACCCCTGTCCTCGAAAAGGCGCGTCAGAACCCTGTGGAGTATGGTGGCGCCGACCTGGCTCTTGATGTCGTCGCCCATCACCGGAAGTCCCCTGTCGCGGAAGCGCTTCTGCCAGTAGGCCTCGCGTGCGATGAAGACCGGGATGGCGTTGACGAACGCACAGCCGGCCTCCAGCACCTGCTCGACATACCACTTCGTGGCCTCCTCGCTGCCAACGGGCAGGTAGTTGACGACCACATCGGTCTTCGTGTCCCGCAGAATGCTTACTATGTCGGCGGTGGGCCCCGGGGCCTTCTTTATGACCGGGGCCAGGTACTTGCCGATTCCGTCGTGGGTCATTCCCCGCTCGACCTTCACGCCCAGGCTCGGGACGTCCGTGAACTTCCACGTGCAATTGGGATCGGCGAAGATGGCCTCGGACAGGTCCTTGCCGACCTTTGTCACGTTTATGTCGAACGCGGCGGAGAACTCGACGTCGCGAACGTGCAGCCCGCCGAGGTTGACGTGCATGAGGCCCGGGATCCTCTTATCCTCAGGAGCGTTCCTGTAGTACTCGACCCCCTGGACGAGACTGCTGGCGCAGTTGCCCACGCCGATGATCGCTACCCTCACCTTTCTGTCGGACATCCGAATCCTCCTGTTTCGGGCAGGAGCCTCACGCCCGCTGCCCATAGCCGCCGGTCAGGCGGTCCTCCCTGAAAACCCTCACCAGCCTCGACACCGCCGTGAGCCAGGCACCGGCGGCCACCACAATCAGCATCCATTCGATCGGTTCCGCGCTGCCGATCACCCCGGCGGCGACCAGGGAGGCGACCAGCAGTATGAGCCTCTCCGTTCTTGTCATCAGCCCCGAGGAGCATGCTATTCCCGCGCCCTCCGCCCTCGCCCTGGTGTAGCTCACCATGAACGAGCCCCCGAGGGCCGCAGGTCCGAGCCAGATCAGGACGGGAAGAGTTCTTCCGGCCTCTCCGGCCATGAGGGCGGTGAATACCAGAAGCTCGCCGACCCTGTCGCAGGTCGAGTCGAGTACCGCACCGGCTCTGCTCACCATTCCACGCTTCCTGGCCACCCCTCCATCCAGGGCGTCCAGGACGCTGCCGGCCGCGAGAATCGCCGCGCCCGCAAGCCACTCCCCGCGGCAGACCAACCATGAGGCGAGCCCGGTGACGGCGAGTCCGGCGAGAGTCACGGCGGAAGGCGCTATTCCCATGCGGGCCAGAAGGCCTACCGCCGGCTCGAGCAGGCGCCGGCCCGCCCGCCTCAGTTCCTCCTGTTCCAAAGGACCTCCAGAAGCAGTGGAAGCAATAGAAATAAGAACATAGACAGGCCCTTCCGGGCTGTCAATCAACGTTTTCGCAACCCGCGACCACCAGAGTCACCTCGCCCCGCGGGGGCTCGGTGGAGTACCGGGATGCAAGACCCTCCAGCGTGTCTCTGACGAATTCCTCGTGGAGCTTGGTGATCTCCCTGGCAAGACAGGCCCTCCTCGATCCGCCGAAGGCTTCAGCGAGCTCTCCGAGGAATCTCCGGACATCGTGCGGACCGATGTAGAAGATCATCGTCCTCGGCTCCGACGCCAGGGCGGCCAGCCTCGAGGCCCGTGCCCCACTTTTCTCCGGCGGGAAACCCTCGAAGCAGAACCTGTGCACCGGCAGGCCCGAACCGACAAGAGCGGCCACGGCCGCGCAGGGCCCCGGAACGACTTCCACGCGAGCACCGCATTCTATCGCCGTCCGCACGGCTCGGAAGCACGGGTCTGAGATGCCTGGGGTTCCGGCGTCGGTGACCAGTGCGACGGTCCCCCCGCTTGCCAGCGCTTCACGGATCATGGGCTGACGCTCGACCGAGTTGTGATCGTGGTAGCTTTTCATGCCTCTCGGGCGCGACAGGAGTCTGGCGGAGCGCCTGGTGTCCTCGGCAAGCACCAGGTCGGCCGTTTCGAGGGCCTCCCGAGCCCTGGGCGACAGGTCGGCGAGATTGCCTATGGGCGTCGATACCAGGCGGAGGGTTCCGCGAATCTCGTCAGCTTCCTTCACTTCTCTCCAGGAGGCGGCGCCTCAGGTCGGACATTTTTTCGAGCCTTGCAACGGTCTCCTCCGGTTCGGGCTCGAGGCGGAGGCTCATGACGTGACCCTCGCGGATGCCCGCGGGCAGCAGCGTCGAGCTGACGAGAAGCCTCTGGCCGTCGTCCGAGACGAGCACAGCTATACCCTCCTCCACCCGGTCGAGCGTCATGAGGAATGGACGCGCTTCAGGGCTGGTCGAGCTCTCCATGCCAGATGCCACCTCCGATCACGGACTGGGCGATGTTGGTGAGATGGTCTCCTATCCTTTCGCAGTAGCTTATGAAGTCGAGGATCGCTAGATCGAGGAGGCCGTTGCTTTCCCGAACACACATCGAGGCCGTGTACTGGCTCCTGGAGGCGTTGTCCAGCGCATTCAGCTTCTCCTCGTTCGCCAGAACAGCCTCGGCATGATTCCTGTCGTGCTTCTCGAGGCATTCGCAGATGTCGTCGAGCATCTTCTCGACCAGCTTGGAGGCCCTGGCGGCCGAGTCGAGCATCGGCCCCCGGTAGGCGTTCAGCCTGCTGCCCGTCCTGTCGCGGGCTTCCACCATGTTCACGGCATGGTCGGAAACCCTCTCTATGTCGTTCACCGAGTGGAGAATGACAGGCAGGCGGAGCGAGAGGTCCATCTCGAGATCCCTGCTGAAGAGCCTCGAGGCGTAGATGGTGATCTGGGTCTGCATCTCGTCGACCTGGTCCTCGAGAGGGAGGATCTCCGAAGAATTCGGCCTGCCGGTCAGGAAGCATTCCATCGCCTTTTTCACGCAGTCAGCGGTGAACTTCGCCATGACCACCATGCCGCGCTCTATCGCGTCCACGGCGAGGACGGGGGTTTCCACCAGATGCGGCTCGAGATGCAGATCTATCTTCTCCGGCGCCGGATCCTCCCCCGGGATTATCAGATTGCACAGCTTCACGTGGAGGGGCAGCAGCGGGAGGAAAACAATGGCATTGAATATATTGAAAAGCGAATGCGCGTTGGCGACCTGCCTCAGCGGATCGCCGGAGGAGCTCCTCACGATGTCCATGTAGAAGCTGTCGGGCCTTGCGAGTAGCAGCCCGAAATAGGCCGCGCCTATGAGGTTGAACAGAGTATGGCCCATCGCCGCCCTGCGGGCGGCCTTGTTGCCGCCGAGCGCGGCGAGCTGGGCGGTGATGGTGGTGCCTATGTTGTCTCCGAGAACCAGGTACACAGCCCCCTCCAGCGTGACCAGCCCGGCCCCGGCCAGCGTCATCGTGAGCCCGACGGTGGCGCTGGAGCTCTGCAGAACGCAGGTCACGAGGGTTCCGGCGAGGATCCCCATGAACGGACTCCTGCTGAATGTCGTGAAGAAGTCCTTCACCATCCGGCTGTCACGGAGAGGGTCGATTCCGCCCTTCATGACGTTCATGCCGAGGAGCAGGAGGCCGAAGCCCAGCAGAACCCTCCCCCAGAAGCGTGCCGAGGATTCCCGGGAGACGAATGTGAGAAGGAACCCCGCGGCTATGAGAGGGAATGCGTATGTGTTGATGTTGAAGGCGATGATCTGCCCTGTGACGGTCGTGCCGATGTTGGCGCCGTAGATGACCCCCATCGCCTGGCGCAGGGTCATGAGACCAGTGTTGAGGAAACTCACCAGTATGACCGTGGTGGCGCTGGAGCTCTGGATGACGGCTGTCACGCCGGCGCCCGTCAGGAGCCCGAGGAAGCGCCTGTCGCTGATCCTGGCCAGGATGGACTTCATGCGGCTTCCGGCGACATGCTGGAGGCCTTCGGACATCATCTTCATGCCGAGCAGGAAGAGGGCCAGGCCGCCTATCGTCTCGAAAATGATCTTCCTGACGTCCACGGCGACGTGGATGAAGGAGATGCTCTCGATCTCCAGGCCGGGATACACCACTTGTGCGGTGACCTCGACGTTCCCCATGCCTCCTGGCATCTGAAGGTATGTCGAAGCCTCGCCCCGGTCGTCTGTAAGGACCAGCAGGCGCGTGACGCAGCACCTCACCGTGTCGGTCTCCACTGCGGTGCTTGCGAATCCCTCGGCGGGAACCAGGCATCCCCCGGTGAATGCATGGAGCGAGAAGATGACCTGAATGTT
>JAAYTY010000199.1 GCA_012523605.1 Candidatus Fermentibacterota bacterium | reverse complement strand
TTCGACCGGGCTCTCGACCTTGGCACGAACCCGCAGACCGGCGAATCCGCATCGAAATCCCGAAAGGAGATGAGACATGGCGGTTATGGCATCGCTCGCACTCGCGACGCTGATATCCTTCGGGCTCCCGGAGACGCCCGACTTACCCGAGGTTCCCGAGCTTCCCGACATCGAGATCCCGGGAATCCCCATTCTCGAGGAGGTTGCCTCCGAGCTCGACGGGCTCTCGGCATCCCTCGACGGGCTGGAGGACCTCATCCCCGGTGTCTCCACGCTGGACGAGGCGTCGTCCAGACTGCGCGAGCTGAACGACCTCGATCCCGAGGTGGCTTCCATCGTCGAGGATCTGGAGACCTACAGGGCCGAGATGGTGGCCGCGCGTGACAGGCTGGCGTCTGCGCTGGCGGAGATAGACTCCGAGACGGCCGCCATACGCGAACGCGTGGACGGCGTGAGGGAGGAGCTCCAGGCTCTTGCAGGCGAATAGGCCCCCGGCGATCAGCCGATGCGCGGTGCCGTCTGCAGACGGCACCATGCGTACAGGGAGTCGTACAGTTCGTACTGCCTGTCGATACTGGAGTAATCGTCGGGGTACCGGAGGCTGAAGCCTTCTGCTATGGCGGCCAGTCCCGCGGATGCCGGATGCAGGACTCCGGTGCCGGTGACGGCTCCCCTGACGATCTCCGCCATCAGCGAGAGAGCGGGTTCCTCGAGCCCGTATCGCTCGATCAGTGCGTCGAAGGTGCACATGTCGCCGTGGCGTCCCAGATCGGCCCCGGGGGCGTCGAACGGGATGGCTCCCTCGTCGACGGATACCGAGTCCACCTGGGAGGCCGGCACGAAGAGGAACTCGGCCTCGGAGTCGATGAACCTCGTTATGAGCCACGGGCAGGCGAGCCTGTCGATTCTGACCTGCGAGCGGGTAACCCAGAGCATTCGAGCCTCCCTGCGTCGAATGCGCCCCGCACGACGCGGGACGCCGGAATCGAGTCACGACCTGACGGATCGGGAACAATCGTCCGATTCTACGATCCAGAAGGGCTTCCGTCTCCTGGTCCAGACGGCGGGGCGCGACTTCTCGAGCGAGTAGTACCTCCTGTAAGCCGCAACGGCATCGCCCGGCACGCGGAACCCGGCAGGCATGGCCTGGGCGAATTCGGTAAGGCCGTGGTCGGGCATCGGCGGCACGGGAAGGCTTCTCATCACGGCGCCTGCGGCATGGTCTTCGAAACGCCGGAAGCGGTATCTGTACTCCCGGTTCAGCGCCAGGCCCAGCCGCCGGAGCCAGATCCAGTTGGAGAGGGAGCTCCCGGCCCATATCACGCAGGGATGCATGACATGGGTCGGCCTGTACGGGGCGGGGATGCCGAGTCCGTGGAGGACGGTGCAGAGGATCTGGGCCGATTCCAGGGTCATCTTCACCACGTGGCGGTCGGAATGGAACCTGGCGCATGCGGAGACATCCGTGTCCAGGACGAAGATGTTCACCGCGAGGCTCCCCCTGCGGCCCGTTCGAGGGATGCCCGCGCGGCGAGCAGAGACCTCTTCTGCGGGGTGCTGCCCAGGAACCTTTCCCTGGAAAGAGGATCGCGGATGGACTCCGACCTCCGCGTGAGTGCGGCGCAGGCCGCCTCCAGAACCGCGGATGCGGAGGAGTCGGACATGGCGCTCAGGACCTCGAAGACGGCCAGATAGGCCCGGAAGGGATCCTCCACCTCGTCGAGGGAGCCGCCCGATCCCAGGAAGTCGCGGACACGCATCGCAGGATCTGCGGCCTTTTCGAGACCTCCTGCCGCCATCGCCGCACGCGCCGCTCCGGCGACTGCCTCCATCTCCAGGTGTCTGGATCCGATCGAACCCAGAATGCCCGCGGCCTCTTCGTAGAGGCTCTCCGCCTCCGCGAACCTCCCGCTCTCGAACATCATGTGCCCCCTCTTGGCGAGGGCGATGCCCAGGAGCGACCGGTCGCCGGTCTCGTCGCAGATCGAGACTACCCTGTCGCTGCAGGCGAGGGCGCTTTCCAGGTCACCGGCCCGGAGGAGGGTCAGACTCATGTTGTCGAGCGTGTTCGCCTCGTAGGACCTGACGCCCATCGAGGCACAGGAGCGCGCCGCTTCCTGGAAGCGCTCGAGGGCCTGATCGTAGTCGCCTGTCTCGGAGGCCAGGATTCCCAGGTTGTTCAGAACTGTTGCCTCCCCGAGCCTGTCGGCCAGCCCCGAGTAGACGCGGCGTGCCTGTGAGAATGCCTCCTCTGCCGGATGAAGGTCCCCCCTCGCCTGGAGCGCCAGCCCGAGTGCGACCAGCGAATGGGCCTCGCCGCGCCTGTCTCCGGTCTGCCTGTCGAGCTGCAGAGACCGCTCGAAGTAAGACCTGGCGGCCGCGCTGTCGCCCATGTCCATCGCAAGCAGCCCCAGGTTGTGCAGGGCATAGCCCTCCCCTCTGGCGTCTCCTGCCTCCCGGAAGGATCTCATGGCCTGCCTGTACAGCCTGTCGGCCTCATCGTAATCGCTGGTGTCGGCGAAGAAGTTCCCCAGGTGGAGGAGCAGACGGGCTTCGTATCCCGGAAGGTTGTGTTCGCGAGCGAGTTCCAGGCCGCGCATCAGGTCATCGAGCACATCCCGGTGTTCCGACAGGTTCTGTAGGCTCGACGCCATGCCGATGCAGGCGGCCACCTCCAGCCCGGCGTCGCCGATCTCCCCTGCCAGCCGCAGGGCTTCGCGAGCCAGCTCGACGCTCCGCCCGTAGTCGTTGGTCAGGGCCGCGAGCCCGGAGCGCCGAAGCAGAACCTGGGCTCTGCCCCGGGTGTCCAGCAAGGGGGCGAGAGCCTCCAGTGCCTCGACATCCCTTCTCTGGCTCTCCCTGTCGCCGGTTATCTCGTGGATCCTCGACAGTGCAGCGAGGAGCCTGGAGGCATCCGCGGGATCGCCGTCGCGAAGCAGAGCGAGCGCTCTGGAGTAGCATGCCGCCGCTTCGGCGTTCGAGAATCTGGAAGCGGCGGATGCCCCCGCCCTCTCGTACAGCGAGGAGGCTTCGGAATCCCTTCCCGCCCTCTCGAGATGCTCGGCCGCGAGCATCGCAAGCTCGTCGAGCCTTCCGGAAGCCTTCTCCATGATCCAGTCCGCGGCCAGGGAATGGAGCCGTCTCCTGTCCTTCCTGAGCACACTGTCATAGACGGCGTCTCTGAGCAGAGAGTGTCTGAATGAAAACTCCCTTGCGCCTGGAATGGAACTCGAGGGGAGCATTGCGACGAGGCCGCGCCTCTCGAGATTCTCGAGGCCCGCTCCGACGGTCGTTCCCGGACACCGTCCCATGGATTCGAGGGCGCCCTCCCAGAATCTCCGCCCCACGACAGACGCCCGCTGGAGGAGCGTCCGCTCTCCCGCCGGCAGGCGGTCGAACCTGGCCTGGAGGACGGAGGCGAGGTTCTCCGGGACTCTCAGGCTGGCCGCCTTCTCCCCGTCGGTTCTCCAGCGCCCGTCGGAGCGGATCAGCACCCCATCGTCCATCAGCATCCTCACGAGTTCTTCCAGATAGAATGGATTGCCGTCGGCGGCCGAGATCAAAGCGGCCCTGGTCTCGGGGGGCACGCGATCCTCCGTGAGGCCCATGCCGTCGAGAAGGCTTTCCGAGTACTCCTCGTCCAGAGGATCGAGCCGGATGATCGTCGGATCCGGGAAGCCGGCATCCCGTACGCTCCTCCTGTCGAGCAGGGAAGGGCGGGCGGTGCAGACGACGAGAAGGCCGCTGCTGCGAGTGTCGAGGACTATCTGCTCGACGGCATCGAGCGAGCTCTCGTCCGCCCAGTGGATATCCTCGAGGAGGATCAGGACACGCTTCGATACGGACATCTCCCTGAAGTGCATCCCGAGGTACAGGACGGCTCTCTCGCGGAGCTGTCTCGGATCGGGCTCCCTCCCTTCTCCGCCCAGCACTCCCGAAAGAGCGGGGCTGGACGAGAAGTCGTATCCCAGAAACTGCCCGATGAAGTGCGCCCTTTCCAGTTCGGCTCTTCCTCCACCCGGGGCCAGCCTACCCTCCAGCTCGGAGCGCAGAGACTCGTCCGTCCGCGGGCCGCCCGCGGGCTGGAGGCCGAAGAGGTCCCTTAGGAGGGCGCAGGGGGAATCCTGCATGGATTCGTCGGCCCTGCCCCGCATGACTTCGAGCGACGGCATGGCATCGGACAGCCATTCCTCGAATTCTGCAAGAAGACGCGACTTGCCTATTCCGGCCTCTCCGATGACCATCGAAAACCCGCCCTCGCGGCCGAGCGCCATGTTCTTGAGAGCCGCGAACTGAGCGTCCCTTCCTACCATCGGCGCTCTCACTCCGTCGATTCCCCGGCCCGAGGACCTCCACGACCTCGGGGACGGGCGGATGACCGTGCAGGCCTGGACCGGCTCCTTCTTGCCCCTGATGTCCAGTTCCAGGAAGGGGCCCGTTTCGAAGAGGCCCCTGACCAGCGCGTGCGTGGACGCCGAGATCATCACACCACCCACCGGGGCTGTATGCTGGAGCCTCGAGGCGAGGTTCACGGCATCTCCCATGACGGTGAACTCCCTCGTGGATGCGACTTCCCCGAGGAGGACCGGGCCTGTGTTGATCCCGATCCTCATGCCGATGCTCCTGCCCTCGGCGGAGGAGAATCCGGCGAGGGCCGACTGGATCTCGAGGGCGCAACGGACAGCCCTTTCCGGATCGTCCTCTCTCGAGCCCTCCGCCCCCCATACGGCTGCCACCTCGTCCCCGATGTGCTTGTCTATGGAGCCCCCGTTCGAACGGATGATGCCGTCCACCAGCGACCACAGCCTGTTCACTAGATCGGCCAGGTCCTCCGCGTCCATGGTTTCCGAGAGGGCAGTGAAGCCGGAGACGTCCGCGAACATCACGGTCAGGATCCTCCGGCTGGGCTCCTGTGCGTCGAGAAAGCGGATCTTCTCCCTGAGAGCGGCGATTGCGCTGTCGGCAGCCTCTTCGCCTATCAGAGGTCGCCTGGCCTCGAGGCGCTCCACGGCCTCGATCAGCTTTTTTCGCTCTGCGTCGTCTCCCTGTGCCATGCCCCTCCTCCGCGTGCGGCGAACGCCGAAGCGACAATACACAAGCTGAACGGGCACGGCACCGGCAGGCCGCTTCGCCGGCGGGCAGGCAGGGCTGTTCCCCCGCCTACCGCGCTTCGCGACTGTCCAGCGTTTCCCGTATCTTGCCGAACAGCTCCTGTGGTGTGAAGGGCTTTTGGATGAACCGAGATCCGTTCCCCGTCGAGTCCCGCCAGCGGCCCTCGTCGGCGGAATAGCCCGACATGAAGAGCACGGCGGGGGTTGCCCCGGATGACATCAGGCCGACGGCTTCAGGCCCGCTTATGCCTGGGAGGACAACATCGCTCAGGATGAGATCGGGAGGTTCGTCGAGGGAGCGGAAGAGCTCCAGCGCCTCTTCGCCCGAGCGGGAGTCCAGCACCTCGTAGCCCTGCTCCCTGAGCATCTGCGCGAGCATAATGCGCACCGAGGCCTCATCCTCGATCAGCAGTATCGTCTCCGTTCCGCGAAGGACTCCGGGAAGCAGAGATGAGCCTTCGACGGAGGAGACCTGCTCGCCGGAGGCGGGCAGGAGAACGCTGAAAGTGCTGCCTTCGCCCGGCTCGCTTTCCACCAGGATGGCTCCGCCGCTCTGAGAAACGATGCCGTACACCGTCGAGAGACCCAGCCCTCCCCCCCTGCCCGGTTCCTTGGTCGTGAAGAAGGGCTCGAAGAGCCTGTCCATGACGGCCTTGTCCATGCCAGTGCCGGTGTCTGCGACGTGGAGCGCCACATACTCCCCCTCTGAGAGCCGATGGGCAAGCGCAGGAACGTCTCCCGGCATCCTCATGCATCCGGTTCTCAGCGTAAGAGTGCCGCCGCACGGCATGGCGTCCCGTGCATTCAGCACCAGGTTCATCACGACCTGCTCGATCTGCGTCTTGTCGGCCCTCACGGTCGGGATGCCCTTCTCGAGCTGGACAACCAGCTCCACATCCTCGCCGATGAGGTGTGTCAGCATCCTCTGCATCTCCTCGACCACCGAGTTCACGTCCAGGATCTCGGGGCTTGCGACCTGCTTCCTGCTGAATGCGAGAAGCTGCTGAGTGATTTCGGCGCTCCGTGCGGCGCATTCGCGGATCTGCATTACATCGGAGGCCAGAGGGGCGCCGGCGGGGAGTCTGGACAGAATCAGGTCGCATCGCCCGAAGATGACCGTGAGCACGTTGTTGAAGTCGTGCGCCACTCCTCCTGCAAGCCTTCCGACCGACTCCATCTTCTGCGAGTGAGCCAGCTCCTGCTGGAGGAGCCTGGACTGGGTCACGTCCCTCATGGTCACGATGCACTGGCGGGGTCTGTCGCCATCGTGGCCGATCATGCTCGCATTGAGCAGGACCGAGAGGCGCCTGCCTGTTCTCGTGCAGACCTCCATCTCGAGGCTCTCGGATCCCGGAACGGCCATCAGCGCCTGAAGTATCTCGTCCAGCCTGCCTCCGGAGACGGGGTCGAAGAGGCTGCCCAGCGACTGCCCCAGAGCCTCCGCCCTCGCGATCCCGAGCACGGCCTCGGCGGCTCTGTTCACGTCGGTCAGGCGTCCTTCCGGGCCGAGAATGAAGCAGAGCTCCGCTTCGTTCTCGAAGAAGGCCCGGAACTTCTCCTCGCTTGCGGAAAGCGCCTGCTCAGCAAGCTTTCTGGATGTGATGTCCGTGGCGACGTGAATGATCTTCTCGAGTCTCCCGTCAGTCCCTGCAACCGGTGTGCAGGAAACCAGACAGGTCTTCCCGGAGATGTCCATGAACATCTCCGAGCTCTCGATCCGGCCGGACTCGAGCATGGTCGTGCAGGGGCACTCTCCGGGGATGCCCCCGGCATGCACGACTTCGAAGCACTTCCTTCCCACGAGTCTCGCCGGGCTCGTCTCGAGAAAACAGGCGCAGGCTTCGTTGACCGCGAGAACTGTCCTGTCGGGGGCGAGGATCATCATAGGGAGTCCACAGGCTTTGAAGACGGCCTCCCAGTCGCGCCTGGCTCGAGCCAAGTCCTCGAGCACGGCTTCCCTGTCGGTCACATCGACGGCGTGGACGATGAACCCAGCGGCTCCGCCGTCAGCATCGTGAAGTGCGTGGATCCTTGTCTCGCATCTGACCGCCGAGCCGTTCCTGCGGAGATACCGCTTGCTCAAGAAGCATCCCCTCTGCGTCCCTCTGCGGAGGTTCTCCACAACCTCGATGGTGGCCGGCCTGTCTTCCGGATGTGTGAGGGCGAGGCAGTCCGTCCCCGTCAGTTCTCCTTCTTCGCATCCCAGAATGGCGCACATGGCGTCGTTGGCATTCGTCACTACGCCGTCGTCCGATATCAGCATCATGCCCACGGGCGCCTGGTCGAAGGCCGTGCGGAAGCGCTCCTCGCTGGCCCTCAGCGCGGCCTCGGCGCTTTTCCGGCCGGTGATGTCGCGCGCTACGCCCTCGACTGCC
>JAAYTY010000022.1 GCA_012523605.1 Candidatus Fermentibacterota bacterium | reverse complement strand
CGGGGACCATCGGGCTCGCATGGAGTGCGAGCACGATAAGCAGACGGCTCTGCGTCTGCTTTGCCAATTTCAGCTGATCAGTGCCATATGCAGGGCTGAAATTGGCGGGCCATGTGCTTTCTGGATGGAACACCCTGATGGCCCAGCTCGTGAATATCGCGAGCTGGAGCAGAGTCTCGTAACAGGCAACACAGCAGAGTGTTTCCGGCTGGTGAAGCCGAAGGCTCTCTCCCAGTCGAGCTCTTGGTAGCCATGCAGGAATGGATCCGTTGTAGGTAGATGTATGCGAGTTCAACTTTGGACATGGATCTGAAACAACTGCAGTGGAGTTGTAGAGCGCCTGGCAGGACAGTACCACTGCCGTAGCCCAGGGGAGACCGGGCGACTCGGGATTCATGTACAGTATTCCACGAATGAGGATGTACCGAGTCGAAGAAGCAAGAGTCACCTGTGTCTTGACCAATAATGGTTGTTAGTCCATACTGCACTTCAGGATTGGTTCGTGAGAAGGGAGTTGCGTGATGAAACATCCGCTTCTCCTCCTATTGCTTTCCATGCTGGCCAGCAGTGCAGACACGCCTCCCGACAACAATCTCCCCACGATAGGCATCCGGATCAACAAGAACGAGACCCCCGAACTTTCGGATGTAACGCTGGAGCATCTCGTGGTGCTCTCCTGGCGGTACTTCGACGGTGTGTACGCATGGGCATGGCCGACAGATGAGTCAACCGATTCTACTCTGAAGTACTGCGAATCCCTCGGCATGGTCCTTGCATTGCTTCCGATTGAGATGACTGGCTTCCTCGAGCCTGCAGACACTGTCTATGGCCTCTGGTTCCGCCTGAGCGACGAGCCGCTTTCGAGCAGCCATGCGTTCGCCCGCCCGGACACAAGCGACTGGGACGATCTGGCGAAGTATCTCAGTGCCTCGGCGATGTACGACACGCTCGAGAGCAGGATGGATGACCTCCATTCTGCTACCGTGGATTATCCCGCATACTGGTTCTTCGGTCTGTGGGACGAGGCGAACACCAATCAGCGTTCTCACATGGTCACGGCGGACACATCGGCCCAGTACGGGGAATACTTCGGCTACTGGCCCGACATGTACACGCAGGATCGCTCAGAGGGTGACCACACGCCGACGATGGAAGCCATCGACCCCGAGGGAACCTTCTCCTGGCTCAAACGGGCCTTCGACCAGACCGAGAGCACGATCCCCGTGAGCACGACGCTCGGCACCCTGCTGACCTACGACGCGGACAGCTATCCGGGGCTTCCCGGTGACTCCGATCTCGTCTTCGGCACCCTGGCGGACATGGGGAGGTGCGTCAGGGGGATACGCGACATGCTCTTCACACCGCCCTCGGGCTCCCAGTCCACCGCCAACGCGCCCGAGTTCATCTGCTTCAACAGGTATCCTTTCAGATATGTAAGCACCGATTTCGACACCGAGATGGGAGACACCTGCTGGATCTACCTGATCGACCAGGCGGAGGAGTCGATGGACAGCGTGGTGCTGAATGCCGGCGACATGCCCGTGTACTTCTACACGCAGCTGTTCGGTGGCTTCGGTGGGCCTGCGATGCGCGACGGGGAAGGTGACCTGGACTACGAGTCGCTGGACTACCGCCAGCCTTCGATCGCGGAGTTCCGGATGCTGTGCAACCTGGCGCTGTTCCACCAGATGGAGGGTGTGTTCCCCTACTGCGTGAGGAGCTTCCACGAGTTCCCGGGAGACCCGGAGGGCGACTGGATCGCCTGCTCGCTGCTGGACTGGGACTTGATCCCCTTCGATGCGCCCTACGAGGAGTGGGTGTACAGCGGGCGGGTGCAGGAGGACGTGTGCAGCCCGGCGAGCATCCCGCCGTTCGACGGCTACGACCCGCTGTTCGACCTGCCGCCAGCACCGGACGGAGGCGGCGAGCGCCAGGCGCAGAACTACAACGAGTGGAAGTTCGCCCCCTTCGCCAACATCTGGAACGGTATAGGTGAGGTGCTGGCCGAGGTGAAGACCATCGGCCCCGAGATGAGGGGCCTCGGCTGGTGGGTGCACTACGAGGATGCGGCGACGATCGAGGACACCTCCTCGACGATACCCGCGTATCTGACCGTGACGCCTGTGAT
>JAAYTY010000198.1 GCA_012523605.1 Candidatus Fermentibacterota bacterium | reverse complement strand
GCCGACGCGATCATGTCCTGGCGCGAGCAGAACGGTCCGTTCGAGAGAGTCGAGGATCTGCTGGAGATCCCCGGAATAGGCCCCTCCATGCTGCCCGCGCTGGAGGAGTACCTGGTGATCGAGTGACACCAGGGCTCCTCGCCGCTCTCGTCATCGCGGGACAGGCGCCGGGAGGGGACGATTCTCCCGGCGGAGTCCTCCTGCGCCTCTGGAGGCGCTTCCCCTCCTGCGAGGGGACACTGTCGGGCGCGTACGCGGGCGACGAATACTCCTTCCTCGATCGTGTCGAATGCTCTTTCGGCGGAATCGATCTCACGACCCTGATCGAGAAGGACAGGGGCGAAGAATGGATTGATCTCGCCGCCGCAGGCGCCGACTGGGCCGGAACCGGGCCTGTTCACGGCGCCTCCGCCGGCTGGCTCGACTGCAGGCTGGGCTCCGGCCTGCTCCTTGACAGGGTTGGAGGCTGGGGAGGTCAGGGCGGCTTCGTCGAAGCCAAGACGCCTTCCGTCGACTCGAGGATCCGTGCCGCATCCAGCGCCGGAGCCTGCGACGGCGAGCCTCTCACGGGAGCAGGCGCAGCGGTCTCTCTGGGTGGACTTGAGACCTCGGTGATACTGGCACGCTCGTGGATAGACCCTTCCGGAGACGGCCTTCACCGCACTCCTTCCGAAATCGGATCCAGGGGCTCGGTGGAGGAAAACCTCGCCGGCATTCGAGGCACCCTCGGACCCTTCGGCGCAGGCTTCACGACAGCCGAGAGGGATGGCAGAGGCTGGAGCCGGTACGGGCTCGACCTCCATCTTCCGGCGGCGGGGCTCGAGCTTTCCGGCGAGGCCGTGCTGGGAACGGAGGGCGACTCGGCGTCCGCCGCCTTCTGGGCCGCCGTCACGGAATCCGACAGCACAGCGAGATTCTGCATGGGGGTCTTCGGCTGTCCCGATGAATTCCCTCTCGAAAGGGCGGGCATGCCGATAGGCGGCGTCTGCGATGTCGGTGCGGGTGCAGGGGTGAGATGGAAGCCGGCACGCGGCTGGACCGTTGCCGGCTCGGCATCATGTCTCTACCGCGATGACAGCGGGAACATCCGGCTGGAGGCGTCCGCGGACCGCAGGTTTTCTCCTTCGTTCGAGGGAGGTCTCGCCGGAAGGTTCTCGGAGGATGGCGCGGAGGATTCCTGGCGCCTGGTCGCGGACTTCACCTGGGAGGCTCTGGATGCGTTGAGACTGACCGCCGGCCTTCAGCGGACGGGCTGGGCCGACGACAGCTCCTCGAGCGGCGGTTCGTCTGCCGGGGTGAGATTCGTCTGGAGCGCGTCGAGCTGGCTCGAGACAAGGGCGGCCTGCACCGCCTTCGACACCGAGGGATGGGATTCGAGAGTCTACTGCAACGAGCTGGGGTTTCCCGGCGAGTTCGCCTCGTCCCCGCAGTGGGGCCGGGGATTCCTGATGCAGGTCAGCCCGGTCGTCAGGCCCGGCACAGGAGTGGAGGCGAGGTTGAAGCTCTCATTCCTCCAGCGCGAAGGCGTCGAATCGATGGGTTCCGATCTGGAAGAAACCGCCGGCGACTCGAGGACCGAGGCCGGAGTTCAGATCGAGTTCCCCCTCTGAAGTTCGGCCGCCATCGCCCTGGCTGCGAGCCGCTTCGCGAGATCAGCCAGCGCAGGGTCCGAGGATGCGTCCAGCTCCAGTGTGATCGTGATCCTCAGGCCTCCCGACGAGTCCTTTGACACACCGACCGTCTTCACTTCGGCGCGGGCCGCTGCCTCCTGCACGGTGGACGGCCGGGCCTCCGCCCGGTGCGGGGCGGGAGCCGGACCGGCGGACTCGGTTCGAGCGCCCTGGTCGCAGGACTTCGCCGGGACCGGTCCCGCCGCGGGCTTTGGTCCGGGCGCCGCCTGCTTCACCGACAGCTTCGGAAGGTTCCTGTCGCGTATGGCGGGCTCGGCCAGGTCGCAGAGGACTCGGAAGGTGTAGTACATGAGGGTGAGCTCGGTGTCCGGCGCTCCGGTGAGCTGTCTGAGGTGCGGAACAACGTCCGCCACGCCGAGGTCGAGTGCGAGGGGGCATGCCTGGAAGAGCCGGTCATAGGAACTCCTGATAGCCGAGGCCAGTATACGGGAGCCGACAGCGGGATCGTCCCTGTAGGTGTGCCAGAGGTCCGAGGGGATGCAATCGTCGCTGACGAAGCCGAGGAACACGAGGAGATCGTTCAGGGCGTTGTCGCCCTCCCTGCGGAACCCCTGCTCCCTCATGTATGCCTCGTCGGCTTTCCCCGGTACGATCGAGTTGCGTATGTGCTTGAGCAGCAGCTCTATGCTGCCGGGATCCCTCACGACGGGAAAAGATTCCATCTCCCACCTCCCAGGCTATCATAACAAGGGCTGAATAGAGAGACACCGGCGTCTGCCGGGTGGCGCCGCCTTTTCCCTGCGGCGCCGCGCACACCGGGAGCGCCGTCTCGAAAAGCCCCCGCAATAAGCTCCTTCTTGACATCACTTGTGTTCCGAGCGAGACTACGATCACTGAGAAAGGGGCAATCCACATGACGGGCACCCTGGCCTCGCGCCCCGAGGGCGCAGGGCAGGGCCTTGCCGGGGAGGGGAATCGTCCTGGGCTTGCACCATCCGCGATCGAGGTTCTGAAGAGGCGCTATCCGGGCGTACCAGACCCCGCGGGTGAGTGGCTGCCACCCAAGCCTGCCTGGCATAAAGGCCTGCCGGACATAGATGTTCTGGCGTCCGAGCTTTCCCGGGTACGGAGGTTCGGGCGCAAGGTGGTGCTCTACGGCCACGACGATATGGACGGCATCACCGGCCTCTACATCGGCATGAGGGTTCTAGCCGGCGAGGGTTTCAGAGTCGTGCCTATAGTCCCCGACCGTGCCACCGAGGACTACGGCCTCCTCCCGTCACGCATGGAAAACGTGCTGGAGCAGGACGACCTCCTCCTCTCGGTGGATTCGGGCTGCTCCTCGGTCGAGGGCGTAGCCTGGGCCAGGAACCGTGGGGCGCGCGTCGTGATCACCGATCATCACACCCTGAATCCCCCTCTGCCCGAGGCTCACGCGATCATCGATCCCCAGAGAACAGGCTTTCCCGCGACCGTTCTCGCCGGGTGCGGAGTTCTGTACGGCGCACTGACCGAGATCTATCCGCGGCACGCCGGGGATCCCGACCTGTTCTCCGCTCTCGCGCTGGGAACAGTGTCAGACAGGGTGCCGCTTCTCGCGTGGAACAGGTACCTGCTCGCTCGGTTCGCCCGGGTAGATCCCGGCGATCTGCCCTACGGTCTCAGACTGATGGTGGAGGCCTGGCCGAACAGGAAGACCTGGTGGACGGCCGCCGCGGTGAGGCAGCAGATAACCTCGGTCGTCGGGAAGGGGCTCAATTCAGGCATCGGCAGGCTCCTGTCCTTCATGAGGAGCGACGACAGGGATGCATGCGACGCCGAATGGGCGGACATGCAGTTCCAGAGCGAGCAGAGGGCTCAGCTTCTCGCGGAGCTGCTCACCAAGGCGATGGCGGAGAAGGATCCCCAGGCGGACGCATTCGGGATGATCCTGGTCTATATGGGGCATGTGCCTTCGGGAATGGGAGGCACGCTGGCCAGCAAGCTGTGCAGGATATTCCGGCGCGGCGCCATCGTCGTGACGGCCAGGGCAGACGGCGTTCTCACCGGCGAGGCCCGCTCGCTTGGCGACTGGAACATGGCCGGCTTCCTGGTCAGCCTGAGGAAGGTCTTCACCAGCGCAGGAGGGCACGCCAAGGCCGCCGGGTTCAGCGCGGAAGGGTACACATGGCCGTCCCTTCGCCAGCTCCTCATCGACCACATGGCGACATACCCGACGAATCCGGTGCCCGAGCCGCACATCGACCTCGAGCTGGCGAGCCTTCCCGCTCCATCCGATCTTGCGCCGCTCTCTCCGTTCGGCCCCGATTTCCCGCCGCCCGCCGTGAGGGTCGCGGGCATGCGCTACCTGCTCCAGCTCGGACAGAACGCGCCGGGCTGGTGCATCTCTGAAGAGAGCGGCGAGTAACCCCCCGCGGGAGGCCGCCCGCCGCTCGTCCGTCGAAACCGGCTATTCCGTTATATCCCCGTCGTCCCTCGGTTCGATCTTGAAGTCCGAGAAGCTGTACCAGAGAATCCCCGCGAGCTGTGTGATCGAGTCCCCGATCTGGGGTGTGTAGGTGTAGTCCCCGAGGTCGTCGACTCTGCAGTCGCCCGAACCGTCGTTGACCGACCACTCGCCGTATCCCAGGCTGTCGTTCGACACGGTGACGTTGAGCACCGCGACCAGAACGCCCTCCCACTGCTCCGGGGCTGCCGAAGTAGCGAGGTCTCCCGTCTGCAGAACCTCTGCCGGCGGAAGCTGATGGCCTGAGGAGTGGATTGCCACGTCGCTTATCCCGGATATCTCCGTGAGTCCGTTGTATTCCTGAACCGTGCCGGTGACGGTCACGCTGTCGCCCCGGGCCAGCCCGGCTATCGCCGTTCCGTAGAGCGGCAGGCCCGACCACGGGCCGCCTGCGACGTCGCAGATCACCGCCAGCGCGCCGGACGAGGAGTAGTACTCGTCTCCTCCGACCGTGACCACGCCAGTCACGCTCACCGACATACCCTCGTAGGGCGAAGAGGAAGCCTGACCCTGCACCTCGTAGCAGGTCAGCACATCGCCAGGGCCGCCTCCGCCGCCGACGTCCAGATCGTTGTCGTCGCGCGGTTCGAGCTTCCACTCGCTGTAGCTGTACCACTGGACGCCTTTCGCCGAGTAGAGGGTGTCTCCCACTGCGGGCGTGTACGAGTAGTCGCCCAGGTCGTCGATCAGACAGCCGCCCGAGCCGTCGTCCACAGTGAACTGGCCGTAGGAGCCAAGCTCGGTAACGATGGCTTCCTGTATCTCTACGAGCACGCCCTCCCACTGCTCGGCGCCTCCGGCTTCGGTGAGGTCGGAGGTCGATACCTGCGAGGCGGGCGGCGAGGCAGCCCCGGTGCCAAGGAGGGTGATGTCCGAGATGTAGCTCAGTTCGGTCATCCCGTAGTACTCCTGCACCTCTCCGGTGACGAGTATGCTGTCGCCCCGGGCGAGAGACCCGACGCTGTCGCCGTAGAGAACGAGACCGCTCCAGGCGCCGCCTTCGGGATCGGAGATCACGGCATAGGGGGAGGTGGAGGTGTAGTACTCGTCACCGCCCACGGTCACGACGCCAAGCACGGTGACGACCTGTCCCTCGTAGGGAGAAGAGGAAGCCTGGCCCTGCACCTCGTAGCAGGTCAGCCAGTCGCAGCTTCCCGAGTCCGGTGTGGCGGCCTCGACCTCGTTGCTCCACGACTGGAGTCCCTCGTCGTCCATTGTCATCAGGGCGTAGTAGTACGTGGTGTTCCATTCGAGCCCCGAGTCGGTGTACGTCGTATCGTCGGAAGAGGTTGTGATGCGCACTATGTCGGCCGCGTCTGGGTCGGCCTCTATGTCTGCGGTGAGGGAGCGGTAGAGCCTGTACTCGAAGAAGTCGGCGTCGGGGCAGGAGGTCCAGGACAGCGTGATCGTGTTGAGCATGGCGGACGGATCCGCCGAGAGGGTGGAGGCGGTCGGTTCTGTGCCGGGTCCCGCCGGGTTGCCCTCGTCGTCACCGCACGACGAGAAGAAAAGGAGCGATCCTGCCGCCAGCAGTGCAATGCCGCGGAATCTCATTTCGGCCTCCCATCTATTCTCTGTGCTTCGATCGGTCGAATCCATGCCGCAATGGTGATCATCGCCGGCCTGTGTCAGAATTCTATCGAGAGCCCGGCCAGCATGGGCCAGGAGAGGTCCCTGCTCTGCCGGAAGGCCAGCGAGGCTCCGTAGGTTCCCTGCTCTACGAACCTGTACTCGACACCTCCGAAGGCGCCGTTCATCTCGGGGCTGTCCGGGGTCAGCTCGTACCCGGCGGAGATCGAGAGCCCGCTCCGGGAGAACTCCCCGGCAAGGCTGGCTCTCGCGCTGGTGCTGAATCCGTACACTCCGCCGGCCACCGCCCTCAGTCCCGCAGGAAGTGTCACCGAGACGCCTGCGCTGACCTCTGTTGGCATGTCCTTGTGTATGCCGTCCCAGGAGGGGGCGAAGCCCGCGTTGTGAAGGGCCGCCCCCAGGAGGACTCCTTCCGAAGGTCTGAAGCAGGCTCCTGCGGATGCGGAGAAGCCCGACGCGCCGTCGCTTCCCGCGCTCTCCCACACAGGGCCGAGTGAAGCTCCCAGGCGGACGGAGGGCGACAGAGCGAACGATCCTCCAGCGGTCAGCGCTCCGGAGGACCAGGTGTACTCCCCTGTTGCCTGCCCCGTCTCGTCGCGTGCAATCAACCCGCCCATGCCCAGAAACCTGAGCGCCCCTCCGGCTAAGAATCCGCCGCCCGCGCCGAAGCCGCCCGCCACGGAGACCGTGGTGGCCTCGAGGTTCCATCGTCCGCCCGCCCCGTGGAAGCCGGGAGCTGTGAGAGAGGGGTTGGCCGTGACGGCCCACGCTCCCTCGCCCACCGCCCAGGAGGCCGAGCCCAGCCTCATCTGAGAGGCGAAACCCTGGCTGACGAGCAGGAGGGCGTCCGCCGTCCCGGTGGAGGCGCCCGCGGCCGAGGCCAGCAGAAGGATCAGCGCACTATTGCGAAGCATTCGGTATGCCTGACGCCATCGGACGATTCCACGACGGCCACATAGAGTCCCGGCGAGGCCAGCGAGCCCGACTCCAGGGAGAAGTCCCATTCGTAGGAATTGCCTGTCACTTCGAGATCCAGCACCATCTCGCCCAGCAGGTTGTACACCGCGAGACAGAACGGGCCGGGCTGGATGCCTCCCGCGCTGTTCCATTCGAAGGTGACGTGCGAAGACGCCGGGCTGGGATACGCCCTCAGACCCTCCCATTCCTGCCCGCCGCCTCCGTCGGGCAGGCTGTTGTAGAAAAGCTCCTGCCCGTCGGTGGAGATGTAGAAGGTTCCATCGAGGTCGGTTCTGAAGATGTCTATGCCCCTTCCCAGAAGGCGTGCTATCACCTCGTCGTGAGGATGGCCGTATGGATTGCCCGCGCCCACCTCGATTGCCGCCCATTCAGGATCCACGGCGGCAAGCCATGCGGTCGAGGTGGAGGTCGAGGAGCCGTGGTGCGCCACCTTGAGCACGTCGGACTGAACCGTGTCTATGATGCCGCTCCCGACTGCTTCGAGGATCGCGTCCTCTCCGCCCTCGGTGTAGATGTCACCGGTCAGGAGGAAGCTCACCTGTCCGTGCGTGATCCTCAGAACGATGCTTGCGTTGTTCATCTCCGATTCGTCCAGCGGATCTGCCGGATGCAGAACCTCCACCTCGAGGCCGGGCCCCCAGTCCAGCTCCATTCCCCGGCGTGCCACGACATACGACGCTCCGCTCGCCTCCATGGCATCGAGGAAGTCTTCATACGCGGGTGTCGGTGCGTAAGGCCACCCGCTGTCCCACACTGTGCCTACAGGCATGGCCTCCAGAAGCGCCACCAGTCCTCCGACATGGTCGGAATGCGGATGAGTCGCCACGATTCCGTCCAGGGAGGTCACCTCGAGGCTGTCCAGCAGCGGGAGGAGTCTCGCCTCTCCGCAGTCCCAGGGGGGGGCGCTGCCGCGGTCGCCGCCGTCAACGACGTAGTGCCCCCCCGAAGGGGTGCAGACAAGCATGGCGTCGCCGGAATACTGATCGAACCCCGGGTCCACGAAGAAAACCGTGAGCGGATCGGCGCGCGTGGCGGCCGCCAGCGCCAGTGCGGTCAGAACCAGTGCGTTTCTACTGGACAAAGGCCTTGATGAAGGCCCAGGTATTGTCGGCGAAGGAGTTCTGATAGACGCTGTTCCTGTCCCCCGGGGTTCCGAGGTCGCCGTCGCCGTAGGTCTCGACCGAGCTTGCCCAGCTCGAGGCCATGCTGCCAATCCAGCCAGGATTGACCCTCTCGCAGGAGCGCCCGGCCGCAACCGGCCATCCTGCCGTGTAGGCGATGCACTCCGCCGGCTGGCCCTGCGGATTGTACAGCGTCAGCGAGCCGTAGGATGATATGGAGAAGCCGCCATAGACGAAATCCGGGGAGTAGTCGCCGTTGCGGCTGCGGTTGGAACTCGCTCCGGCAACGTAGTATCCGCCCGGGGGTAGAAGATAGGTCGGCAGGGTGAAGCAGGCTCCTGACTGGTTCTCGACCCTCCAGCCGGCGAGGTTCACGTACTCCCCCGAACGGTTGTAGAACTCGACCCACTCACCCTCCGCCTCGGTGGCCGAGGCGGTGGGGGTGGCCATGAACTCGTTGACTACGATGAAAGAAGCCGACTCCGGGGTCTCCGGATCGGGCACCGGTAGAGATACCAACGCAAGCGGGATCAGAAAAAGCACTCTTCCATCCCCCCAGCCTGTTCAGATTCTGCACCCGGTGTTCTAATAGGCAAGCTCCGGGCGCAAGTCAACAGGCTAGTCCATCGAGCGCAGGAGCTCTTCTATCCGCTCCAGCGCGCGTCTTCGCTCCTCTTCGAGCTGACGCAGCGCCTCGAGGTCGCTCTGCTGCCTCAGTCGCTCGGTCGGTTCCAGGGTGGTTCTGTTGAAGAAGGGGCCGAAGGTGGCCTGGACGCCGAGAGTGAACTTTGCATTCTGCATGACGTCGGTCTCGACCCGTTCGTCGCCCCTGGCGAGCTGCTCGAACTCCGCCACTGCGGCGCTCACCCTCACCATGTCGCTGATATCGTACCACCCGCCGAAGTTCGCGTCGCGCCCGTCCCATTCGAGGGCGATCCCCACTCTGGGGTCGGGATGGAACTCGATGGAGCCGAAGAGCCCCGGAAGCGGGTTCTCGATGCCGTCAGAGGGAGTGTCGGCGTCCTGCCTGAAGCGGCCCAGCCCGTAGCCGATGCTCGCGGCTATCGGAGCCTTCAGTATGTAGTCGAAATTCTTCGACAGGACCAGATACACGGAGAAGTTCTGACTCGCCGGATAATGATAGAGGCCGAGGCTGTCGTCCTCGTAGAACTCGTAGTCCTGCTCCCCGGTGAGGTTCTCGGCGCCGACGGCCAGCCCCGGCCGGTTGAGGGACTCCTTCAGGACGACGGCCCTTATCTGCCCGGAGAGCCCTCCCGCGCCGAGATAGGTGATCCCGGCCTGTGCCCTGTCGAACAGGCCGACCTCGACGTAGCCCCCGAGTGCGAAGTCGCTCTCGCTCGAGCTGTCGGCTGTTTCATAGCTGTAGGAGGTGAAGCAGCCCCCCAGCTCCACCTGCGTGTGCGTCAGCACGAAGGCGGAAGGCGTGTCGATCACGCCGAAGCGGGAGAATGGAAGGGATGCTGCACCGGCGAGAGGAGCCACGAGTGCGATCGTGAAGAACATCCTGCTCATCGGGACCTCCAATGCTCCCTCCCGTGAAGACATTCAATGATACTTAGCACGGGCGGGACCGCCCAGCCCCCCGGGAGCCCGCGTTGAAGATAACCCATGCCGGGCTTTTCGTTCCAGATCCCGGCCGGCCCTCCTCTAGAGCCTGACGATCCTTCCGGAGAATCCGCCGGGGCTCGCCGCCCTCACGATGTAGGCGCCCGGAGGAACGGGTTCTCCATCCCGGTCCATGCCGTCCCAGCGGAAAGCCCGCAGACCTCCGCTTGGCTCGCCGGATCCCAGGCTGGCTACGAGGCGGCCCGAGAGATCGAACACCAGGAGCGGTACTGCGGCATCCTCGTCGGGCACTGTCACGATTACGGACCCGCAGGAAGGATTCGGGTAGATTCTGATGAGGCCTTCAGGCTCCGCAGCGCCTCCGCCGGCGCCAGTGCCGTCTCTGTAGGCTCTGAAATCCGTTCCGACGCCGCAAATGACCAGAACACCGCTCTGGCCCAGGGCCGGCCCGCCGATGTTGATGTTGGGGACGGCGGTGTCCCACAGGAGCGACAGGTTCTGTGTGAAGGCGTAGAAATGCCCTCCGGCGAAGCCCCCGTTGGAGAAGTACACCGTGCCGTCGGCGCCGATCGCGATCCTGGCGGCGGTGTAGCCGTCCAGTACGGCTGACTGCGCGATGATCGAACCGTCGTCCGGATCCACCCGCGAGAGCCTCGGCCCCGGGGTCACCATGTAAACCGAACCGTCGGGCCCCACTCCGAACTCGGGAGCGCAGGCGTTGACCGTCGGGATGCGCCACTTCTCGACGAGGGCCGAGCCGGTGTCTTCGAAGGCGTAGAAGTAGTCGGTGGATGTATTGTTCTGACTGCGGTTGAAATAGACGATGCCGTCCGGGCCTGCCATCGGCGTGCACTGGGCGGTGAAACCCGGCATCACCGGGCTCGAGTACATCTCCACGCCGGTGACCGCGTCGTACCTCACTATCGAATGCCCGCCGGGAACGGCGTCAGCAACGTAGAATGCGTCACCGTGCAGACACCCTCCGCACTGCCCGCTGACCGAACCCGTTCGGGATGCGTGCCACACGAGGGACCCGTCGGACGAGTCGAACCTCCAGATGTCCTCGAAAGACGCCACTATCGGATCCCCGTCCGGGGCGAAGACGACGCCGTCATAGGCTCCGGCGTCGATCTCGACCGCTGTCACCCACGCGGTGCCTCCGTCTTCCGCGTAGAGAGCATAGAGCGGAGCCGAAACCGAGGCGCCGTTGCCTCCGCGGGAGGCGAACACCAGCCCGTTCTTCACGCCTCCGATCCATGTGATCCAGTCTCCCGGCTCGTACGGGATGTCTGCTGACCAGAGCACCTCCCCCGTGTCGAGGTCCATGCACACCACCGGGGAGTCTCCCGGTGTACCGGGCCAGGCGGCCTGTCGTATCACGAAGATCCTGTCTCCCTCGATGACCGGCTGCCAGGAGATCAGAGAGGAGGGAGCGCCGGACCAGAGGAGGTCTGCTTCGAGAGGGCCGTACTCGTCGGAGAGCCCGCATCTGCCGGGATTGCCGCCGGAGTTCGTCCAGTCGCCGGCCGAAGCAGTCAGAGCCGAGAGAACGATGATGGCCGGGAGTCTCATTCCGCCTCCTGGCCGACCCAGTCGAGATGTACGTTCAGCGTGTCGGGATACGTGATCTCGCCGAACGGGGTGTCTATCGAGGGAAGTGTCCGCAGGAGCAGCCTGCCCAGATGGTCGTCGTCCCGCAGGTCGCCGTCGATGCCCCCGACGGCCAGCGCCAGGTCGATGAAGGCCAGCGGATCCATGACCGAGAGCACAGCCACGGCATTGAAGCTCACTTCGAGAGGCAGGATGGTGACGGTCGTGTCGCCCGGCACCTCGAACGGATCGAGAAGCTGGCCCGAGGCGACCCAGGTGGTGTCGAAGTCTTCGGAGTCGGAAGCATCGGCGTAGAGCTTCCACGGAAAGTCCACTATCGTCGCCGCGGCCAGCAGGGTGCCCGGAGAGCCGTCGTTGGGATTGCGCACGCCGATGTTGAGCACCATCTCGACGGGGACATCGCCCTCAGCCCACATCGCGAGCACTTCGGCCACCTGGGCTGGACCGAGAGACTCGAGGCTGTCGAGCAGGATTCCGCAGACAGTGAAATCCGTGGTGTTCTCCAGCCGGAACGACAGGTTCATCAGCCCGAGCGGGTCGGCCGGGTTGCAGGCGGCGCCGAGAACGAGAACGGGAACCATGAGAGCAAAGCGTTTCATGAGTCACCCGCTTTCGACTTGTCGATCATCCGTCGGTCCGTACCGCCGAACGGTACGGTTCTGTTCTGTACAGCCTTCCCAGCATGTAGTTCGCCCACTCCTCGAGAGAGAGCATGGGGGTGTCGTCCGGTGGCTCGAATCCCACAGTCGCGAAGATGAAACTGCTGATCATTCCAGCTCCTGCCGGGTCGCCCCTGTCACCGTCCGTGCGGAGCAGGCGCATGCGGAAGGCCGACATCCGCCACTCCTCCGAGAAGTACTTCCACTTCGATCCGCATTTCGTGCAGTGCAGTATGGCTTCCAGCCAGAATTCCGGATCCGACGGGCGGACCTTCACGTAGCTCTTCAGCTTCAGCGCGGCTTCTACGAGGTGGTTCTGGATTTCGTCCTGCCAGCCCGGCCCCTGCTCCTTGCCCACCCACGAGACGAACTGAGGCCAGCGGCAGGGGCACTCGTGGAAGGAGAGGTATTCCGACAGAACGCCCTCGACCAGCCGCCTGCGGCCCTCGACGGCCTTGATGACATCCTCGATCTCCAACTCGACCTCCGGCCGGGGTCTTACCCCGGGCTCGAGCGGCACAGCCCCGGCTACCCTTCGGTACGCTCCCACTCCGGCATGAGAAGGGAGAAGACCACGGCCATCAGGAACGCGAAGACGAAACTGGCAAGCCTCTCGGAAACCCCGGTGGAGACAAGGAAGAAGTTCTTCCAGACCACGGTGCCCAAGGTTCCCGAAATCAGCGAGGCGAACACTCCGGCCCGGGACAGCCCCTTCCAGAACAGCAGAAGGAGCAGGACCGGGCCGAACGAACTGCCCAGGCCCGACCATGCATACGACACCAGGCCGAACACCGTGTCCTTGACGGATACGGCGAGAATGAAAGCCAGCGCCCCGACCCCGAGCGTAAGAAGCCTGGTGAGCCGGAGCATGGCGCCTGGGCTCATCCGCCTTTTCGCTGTGGTTGCGTACACATCCTCGCTTGCCGAGGATGAGCAGACTAGGAGTTCGGAATCCGCCGTGGACATCATCGCGGAGATGGCGCCCGAGAGGCAGATGCCCGCGAGCAGAGGCGAGAGAAGAAACAGAGCCAGCATCGGCATGGCTCCCTCCGGGCCGGCTTCGGGCTCGGAGAGCACGCCGCCGCTCACCGTCGCAAAGGCGATCATGCCGATCAGCAGGGCTCCTGCGTACGCGAGTATCGTCCACACAGCGGCCGTCCACCTCGCGCGCTTCACGTCGGCGTCGCTGCGCATAGCCATCATGCGGGTCAGAAGCTGGGGCTGGCCCGTGTATCCGAACATCCAGCTCAGTCCGCTGAGGACGAACAGCACTGCGGCGAAGCCGGTCTTCCCTGCCGTTACCGTGCTCAGCGCTGGTCCGGCTTCCCTCAGCGCGGAGGCGATGCTCAGGTTGTCGCCCGCCAGAGCGAACAGCCCGATGACCGGCAGAACCACGAGGGTGAATATCATGAGCACGGACTGGAACACGTCGGTGACTACAACCGCTATGAAACCGCCCAGGAAGCAGTACAGCGTCACGACAACCGCACCGATGACCGTTCCCCAGAAGGGGGCTATGCCGAAGGTGCTCTGGAGAACGGTGCCCGCTCCCGCGAACTGCGCCGCTATGTAGAACAGGAAGAAGAAGATGATGACGAAAGCGGACAGGAGGCCCACCGCCTTCTCGGAGCCGGGGAACCTGCGGCTTATGAGTCCGGGCACCGTCAGGGCGCCGGTTCTCTCGGTCTCCTCGCGGAGCCTCCTGCTCATCGCGAACCAGATGAAGAGGATCCCGATCACGCATCCCAGTGCCGTCCAGATGCAGCTGAGACCCTCGGCATAGGCATGCCCGGTGAGACCCAGCAGCAGCCAGGCCGATTCGCCAGTGGCCCGCTCGGACAGGGCGAGGGCCGTGCCGGGGATCCTCCTGCCGCCCAGGATGTATTCCGACTGCGTCTTCGATCGTTTCATGGACCACACGCCGAGGCCCAGCACGATCACCAGATAGGCAACGAACACACCGAGAAGCATCGCCCCTCCTCTCGATCGCCCTTTGGAAAGGATTTTATCCCGGCCCGGCTTTCGGGGCAAGGCCGGGCGGGTTGGACAGGACAGAGCCGCTGGCGCTTCTCCCCGAGTGTTCGTCTCGAGGCTTCTTGTCTCCTCCCCGTGAACAGCGGCTCCCCCTGTTTCGCCCTTCCTCGTTCCGTGTATGTTGGCCGCGGTGCGGGTACGAAGGATTCGAGAAAACCGGTCCGTGCGGGGCCTTCATACCGGAGATTGTGACATGGAAATACTTCTCGTCGCTTCGATCCTGGCCAGGTGGGGAGAGGTCATCCCCACCCCCCTCGAGACGCCTCCGTTCGAGTACGAGCTGAAAGAGGCTGTAGAATCGATTCCAACGCTCGTGCTCTCGAAGAGCGCCCCCAACGGCGTGACCGACTACGAGTCCTGGTTCGTGGGCAAGTACGACTGGCCCTCCATCACCTACCACAACGGCGGGGTGAACGACGCGATCAGGGCCCGGGGGGAGGCGCCGGAAGGCATAGACGGGATTCTCCACACGCCCGGCGAGGGCGTCTTCCGCCTGTATCAGGTGATCTTCTGCGACGAGGCGGTTCTGGCCGTGTACGGCTCACCGCCGAACAGGTTCGGCGTGGTCCTCGACCCCAGGATCCTGGTGGTGCTGGGCCCGGACGACAACCGGATGCTCCATGTGCTGGACTTCCTTTCCTACGCGGAAGGCCCGGTGAGCCAGCGCCTTGACGAGGAAGCGGTGTTCCAGGAGATCCGCTGGGCATGGGTCGAAGACGGGATCCTCTACGTTTCCAACGCCCACCGCACCTTCGCGGAGAGTTCCTGCGGGATGAACGGCTACATCACCGCCATCGACCTGTCGAACTTCGATCTGCTCTGGCGGAGCCGGCCGCTGGTGTCGAACTCCGAGAACTTCGTCGTCACGGGGGATGCCATCATCACCGGCTACGGCTTCACCGGTGAAAGCGATTTCGTGTACGTGCTGGACAGACGTACCGGCGGGATCGTTCAGCAGGTGGAGGTTCCCTCGGCCCCCGAGTACTTCTATCTGGATGGCGATCGGCTCGAAGTGAGGTGCTGCGACACGGACCTCGTGTTCGATCTGAGTCGTTGATCCGCCTTCCGGGGCGGGATTCTCCGCGCGCGGGGCGGGGTCCGCGCGGAGCCGTCCCCGTGCTTCAGCTCGACACCTCCCGGTGCAGGACCATGCCGTGGAGAACCCGGGACCGGGAAATGTTCTGCGGGGCCGGGTGGAAGCCCGGCCCCGCAAATCCTCATGCAGCGCCTGGCGCTTCGCCTGATCGGTTACAGAACCACGGCCGTGGCTGTCGACACAAGCTCGCCCGATCTGGCTCTGATGAAGTAGACACCCGGATCCTCCGGCTCCAGACAGATCGTGCCGCTGGAAGCGCTGCGCTCTTCCACGAGGTGCCCTTCGAGATCGAACACGCTCAGCGTTCCGGGGCCTTCCGGCATTTCTAGAACGACCGTCAGCGCTCCGCAGGCCGGGTTTTCGGCGATGCGGATGACAGGGGTCAGGGCTGGTATGACGCCCGACCGATCACCGATTCCCGTTGCCGGCGGGATGAGGTCGAGGGCTCTGTAGTACGCGTTGAAAACTTCCTTCGACGTTTCACCCTGCAGGAACAGGCAGAGGCTCACATTGTCCTCCACCCAGGGGCCGGTGCCATAGGGGATGGTGAGGTTGACTGTGGAGGGATAGCCGCCGCTGAACGAGACGGTTTGCCCGGACCCCCCGCAGAGGTTGTCCCTGAAGGCCTGTTCGAAGTAGGAGCCCGACCAGTATCCAGCGCCGGGAACGTCGTCTTCGACCAGGATGGCGTGGAGTCTGAGCGTCTCGGATCCGAGCGACTGAGAGGCCGTCAGTGTCACGTACAGCACGCCGGTTTCGTTCGAGATGCTCTTCGAGACCGATATGTCGAGATAGCAGGGCACGGCCATGCGCGTGTTGAAGGCGGTCTCCAGGTTCGACGAGGACGGGGTGAGGACGCCGTCCATCTTCAGCGTAGGAACGGCGTTGATGCCGTAATAGTTGACCCGCGCGGTCTGTTCGGTGGGGTTCGCCACGTATATGGGATCCGACGCGCTCGGCCACCAGACGTGTACACGGGCCACGGACAGGTTTCCAGCCGCGAGATGCGCGTTCACGAAGGCGTTCAATGTGGGCTCGATACTCCAGCATGGTCCGCATCCGCAGTTCGTGAAGTCCTCGAAAAGCACGACCCGGGTGGCTGCCCCGGCGAGGGCCGCCGCGGAAAGGACGATGAACAGAACGGTTCTCATGGATCCCACCTCCAGCGTACAGTTCCCGCCCGTGCTTCCGCACGAGCCTTCTCCCCACCGGCTGCAAGGCCGGGGCGCTGGGAGTGGATCTTCAGGCAGCAGGCGGCTCGACCGGCTCATGCAGCGGTGAACTGGCTCTACCAGAGCCTTTCGAGATGCTTCAGGTGCGTGTCAGAAGCATGCCCACCTCCGCCGGTCAAAGTCTATAATGAAAGTATGTATTGCAGAGGTCTGAACCGAGGTCAAGCCCCGGACCGGATGCCTTCAGGCGTATTGGAGTCCTGTTTCAAATGCAGGGCTGGAGCTTCCGGGGGCTTCACGTCACTCTCTTCAGCGCTGCGATTCGACGGCGGATGGACTGACCGCCCGGTTCCGGCTTGCGACTGAGCCGGCACTGTTCAACGGGGACTTCCGTTTCCACCGCGCATCTTGCGTGCCGGTCGGCTGCCTGAAGATGTTCGTGCTGTCGGTTCGCCGAACCTGCCGATGCGGGCTGGCGGAGAGGGCGGGGTTGATGGAAGGTTCGGAAGGAAGGATCCCGGGAGTGCTCGATACAGTACTCCTGGCGATGGTCACACTTCTCGGAGGGATGCTCTTCCCCTTGCGGAAGTCAATGCCCGAGCTGTCGTTTCAATTGTCTCTGCTTCCTCTGACCGCTCTGTACCTGGCGCTGGTCCTGGCATGGTTCGGAGCCGGTTCGAAGCGGGCTTCAGGGCTCTTCGCGAGACTTCACGACATGCCGCTCAGTCCGCGGTTCTCGATGGCTGTAATCGCTTTCTTCCTGGTGCTTTCGACGGGGATGACTGTCTATGAGGGCAGGCTGTTCTCCTCGATGGGCTACAGTATGTCGCCGGCGGGAGCGGTTCTGCTGCTGGCATCTCTACTCGCGGTCGTGGCGGTTCTCGGATTCTCCTCGGGCGGTAGGCATCTCGGCTGGTCGGTCCTCGTCTCGCTCGCGGCCATTCAGCTCGTGAGCATCAGGAACTTCCCCCTCGATCCGGCGAGATCGGATATGCTGCCCCTTATCGAGGCCGCCTGCAAGCGACTGCTGTCTGGTCTCGATCCATACTCGGAGTACGTCATACATGACTGGCTCCGACTCACCTACCTCCCGGGCCTCTGGCTGACTTACATGCCGGCGGTCCTCCTGGGTATCGACCCGAGATTCGTGAACCTCCTGTGCCTCGCATCGGCGTTTCTCGTCTTCAGGCACAGCGCGCTGACGGCCGGCCGGGAGGCTGTCGTCCCCGCGCTGGGGGCGGTGTTCTTCCTGAATCCCTGGCTCGCTTTCCGGCACGACGTGTATCTGCCCGTCGTGATCCTGCAGATCGCCCTGTTCTCGGCGGCCGTCCTGCAGGGAAGGGTGCGCCTGGCGAACGCCGTATTCGCATGGGCACTGTGCACCTATCAGTTCCTGTGGGTGGCCTTCCCGTTCTATCTCGCCCTCCAGTACAGGAGATACGGTTCGAGGGCGGTGCTCGGCACGCTGGCCTGGGCAGCCGGGGGTGTGCTGTTACTCGTGGGGCCGTTCCTGGCGTGGTCCGCTCAGCAATTCTACTTCGGCGTGATCAGGAGCTGGAGAGGCGCTTTCAACGTCGAGACGATCAACCTGTCCTACTGGATCCTCGGAATAGTGCCGCTCCGGCTTGTCAAGGCGGTGCAGGCCGGGCTACTGCTCGTTTTCTGCGCGCTGACCCTCCGGAGGATTGTGAGCGGGCGATCGTTCCTCGCCGCCGCCACGGCGGCGACGATACTCGTCATCCTGACCAACCAGCTCATCTGGCACTACTTCTTCATAATCCCCCCGCTATACCTTTTGTTCCATGCCGTTGCGCCCGCACCGGACAGAGCGGGCGGTTCCCTGCCCGGCCGAACAGATCCCTGTTGTCTGATGACGGGCGACTGAGAACAACAGGGCCGGTGCGTTCGACCATCTCAGACTCTCGGCGAACGAGCACGGCGGGCTGGTTCGACCGGACGCCCGTGCCGCGGGAGTCCCCGGGTTCTCCCGTCAGCGGGAGATGGCATGCCTGTTCTCCCCTGCGCGTCCTCCCGAAGCCTGCCGGGGCTACCTCTCTCATCCCGTTATCCTTAGTATCACCGGAGCTTGCTCAGTCACGGGGGTGCGCATGGGGTCCGACGCTCCTCAGGACAGGCTGACGGGTCTGCCCACCCGGGCGGCTCTGGACGAACTGGACCGGGGCTTTCGCAGGCGTCCCGCCGGGGAGCCTTGGTCGGCCCTTGTGATAGACG
>JAAYTY010000197.1 GCA_012523605.1 Candidatus Fermentibacterota bacterium | reverse complement strand
CCCCCAGGCGAAGTTGAGGGCGAGCCTGGACACGGGGTCGCCCCCTCCCTTCATGCTCAGGACCCAGTAGCCGGCCCAGATGAACGTGCTGGCCAGGGCCAGAGCGAGGCCCGTTGCGTCGAGCCTGCCGCTCCATGCGCCGTTGCCCACGGCGAGCACCACCACCCCCGAGAAGCTCAGGACCGAGGCGCCGATGCTCCTTCCGGAGAGCCGCTTCCCGAAGACAGCAGCGGAGAGGAGGATCAGGGTTACGGGCCACAGGTAGTTGATGACCATCGCCACCTGCGCAGGCAGCCTGTCGTACGCCTCGAGCAGGATCAGGTAATAGGCGAAAGGATTGAGGATTCCGCGCGGCAGGGCGCCCAGCAGGTCCCTCAGACCGGGGCGGACGCGTCTGGCGAGGGCAACGGCCCACAGGAGACGGGCCGACACCGCCGAGGCCGCGAAAACTGCCTGGAAGGGCGTGCACTCGCCCAGCGTGAGCTTGAATGCGCTGGCGGCAGTGGCCCAGAGGGCCACGGACGAAAGCCCGAAGACGGTGGATCTGGTCGCTGATCTCATTCGGCCCCCTGCACGACCCGTTGTGCCCCGGCAATGCCGGAAACCATGTGAATATGCAACATATAGTCATCCACACCGCTCGGGCCACAAGATGTCGTGCGTACGGCGTCTTGACGGGCGGTTCCTGCCGGATATCTTCCACAAGGGATTTGGCATGGGCATCCCCGGCGCGATCCATGCATGTACTTTCATGTATTGCTTCTTCTTACACTTGGGGTTGTGGATAGATGGACTGGCTGGTCAGAAGATCCTCCGGCGACATTGAACCATACCGGAGGAGCGAGATACTCATCTCCGTCGAAGGCGCGCTCTCCGCGTCGGAGACGGACGAGAACGCCGCGGAGATAACCGACCAGGTCGAGGCTGCCCTCTACATGAGCTTCTTCCGCAGGGGAGCCATCCCGACTGTGGAGCAGGTGCAGGACTTCGTGGAGGAGACCCTGGTCCTCCGCAAGCTCACCGCGGCGGCCCGGCAGTTCATCCTCTACCGAGAGAAGCGCAACGAGGCCAGAGACGTCAACAGGCTCTTCAGCGGCATCGACGGCCTCGTGGGCGACTATCTGGGTCGCGAGGACTGGAGGGTCAACGAGAACTCCAACATGAACTATTCCCTCCAGGGGCTGAACTTCTATCTGTCCAGCTCCATCACCGCCCGTTATTGGCTGGGGAAGATCTACACGCCGAAGATCAAGGAGGCCCACGACTCGGCCGACATCCACATCCACGACCTCGGGATACTGGGGCCCTACTGCGTGGGCTGGGATCTCTCGGAGCTCCTCCGAGAAGGCTTCAGGGGGGCGCGTGGCAAGATCGAGTCGGCTCCGCCGAAGCACCTGAGAACCGCTCTGGGGCAGATCGTGAACTTCTTCTACACTCTGCAGGGAGAGGCGGCGGGCGCCCAGGCCTTCTCCAACTTCGACACGCTCCTGGCACCGTATCTCAGGCACGACTCGCTGTCGGACGACGAGGTGAGGCAGGCTCTGCAGGAGTTCCTCTTCAACGTGAACATCCCCACCCGGGTGGGTTTCCAGACCCCCTTCACGAACATCACCATGGACCTGAGGGTGCCGAAGAACCTGGCCTCCGACCCCGTTCTGCACGCGGGCTCCTCCGCGGCCGGCACCTACTCGGAGTACCAGCGCGAGATGGACGTCTTCAACAGGATCTTCGCGGGGCTGATGATGCAGGGCGATTCGAAGGGCCGCATCTTCACCTTCCCCATACCGACCTACAACCTCACCAGCGACTTCGACTGGGAGACCGACGAGCTCAGGCCCCTCTGGGAGATGACGGGCAAGTACGGCATTCCTTACTTCAGCAACTTCGTCAACTCGGACATGAACCCCGAGGACGCCCGCAGCATGTGCTGCCGCCTCAGGCTGGACAACCGGCAGCTCAGGAAGCGCGGAGGAGGGCTGTTCGGGTCGAACCCTCTCACCGGCTCCATCGGAGTTGTCACGATCAATCTCCCGCGCATCGCATGGCTTGCCCGCGGAGGAGGGGACTTCTTCGACATCCTCGGCTCCGTGATGGAGGTCTCGAGGGATTCCCTCGAACTCAAGCGCAAGGCTGTGGAGGAGCTGACGGAGAAGGGCCTCTATCCTTACACGAAGCACTACCTGCGGGACATACGCGCCGCATCCGGATCCTACGGGGCGAACCACTTCTCCACGATCGGTCTGGTGGGGATGAACGAGGCCTGCATGAACATCCTCGGGAAGGGCATCCGCGATCCCGAGGCGTCGGCCTGGGCCGTCTCGGTGCTGGAATTCATGCGGGAGCGGCTGTCGGAGTTCCAGGAGGAGACGGGAAACCTCTACAACCTGGAGGCGTCGCCCGCCGAGGGAGCCTCCTACAGGCTCGCGAAGAAGGACAGGGAGAAGTTCCCGGGCTGCTACACCATGGGCAGCTCGAATCCCTACTACACGAACTCGGTGCACCTGCCAGTGAACGAGAGGGTGGACATCTTCACTCTCCTCTCACACCAGGATCCCCTTCAGGAGATGTTCACGGGGGGCACGGTGGTGCACATCTTCATCGGCGAGGCCATCACCGACTGGCGGATGGTGCGCAGGCTCGCCAGATCGATCGTAACGAGGTTCAGACTGCCGTACTTCAGCTTCACGCCGACGTTCTCGATATGCCCGGTGCATGGGTACATCCCGGGGGAGACGCCGCTCTGCCCCTACCCGCACACCGACACCGAACTGATGGCCTACGGAGACATAGTGGAGGTCGAGGGGGAGCTTCCCGATGGAAGCTACAGGGAGCTGACGGCCGACGGGGAACCCGGCGGAGGGGGTCTGTTTCTTCATCTGGGGGGAGACACGGAGCGATGAACGGACAGGATGACTGCGTCGGGCCGAGGAAGGTCAGGGCTGTGAAGACGGAGATATACTCGAGGGTCGTAGGCTACTACCGGCCCGTGCAGGACTGGAACAAGGGCAAGCAGGATGAGTTCTCCGAGCGGGAGTACGTAGATCTCGCCGAATCCGCCGGAGAGGGCGGGAGAGATTGATAAGGGCCTTCCTCGGAACCAGCCTCATAGACTATCCGGGGCGAATCTCGTCGGTGGTCTTCATCGGAGGATGCAACCTGCACTGCCCCTTCTGCCAGAATCCCGAACTGGTCCTGCCCGACCTCCTGGAGGACCAGTACTCCCTCTCGGAGGATCAGATCCTGGCCTCCCTGTCGGAGCGCTCGGGCTTCGTCGAGGGCGTCTGCATCACGGGCGGCGAGCCCTTGCTCTATCCAAGGATAATCGAGCTCGTGCGGAGGATCCGCGATGAGCTGGAGCTTCCGGTCAAGCTCGACACGAACGGCACGCTTCCCGACATGCTGGAGGAGCTGGTTCCCCTCATCGACTACGCATCGATCGACATCAAGTCGTCACCCGGGAGGTACTACGAGGCCTCCGGCGGCAGGACGGGCATCGAGCCGGTTCTGAAGTCCGTCGAGACGGTCAGGCGGCTCGACTGCTACGAACTCAGGTCCACGATGGTTCCGGGCCTGGTGACCGTCGAGGACATAGAGCTGGTCCTGGCTCTGACAGGGCGCGTGAAGAGATACGCCCTCCAGCGGTTCCGCGGAGAGAAGACTCTGTCGCCCGAATTCACGGGCATTCCGCCATATCCCAGGGAATATCTGGAGCAGGCGGCCGAGCGCATCAGGCCCCTCGCAGAGGAAGTGATCCTCAGGGCATAGCCCGATCGGACGGCGATCAGGGAAAGGTGGGGAGGGGCGGCTAGGAGGGTTGGCCTCTGACAGCCGGCCGGATGTCGGGAAGAGGTCATTCCACCGTCCCTCCCCCGTTCTCAGGGCCGCCCCGCAGAGCATCGGCTGCTGCGTGCTGCGATCTCCCGGTTCCGTGTTTCCCTGAACCGGCGGGGTTGCCCTTTCTCTTCCCGCAGCCGGTTTTATTCCCGCCTCCGGGATTTGTTCCAGCGCCCGACGGCCTGCGTTTCCCTCTGTGCCCCGCCTTCCTCGGCTCGAGAAGGAGATCGAGCTGGAACCGCTTCTCCGAGGGCTTCACCGCCACTTCGATCGGGGATCCCGAAGGGTCCTTTCGGCAGGCGTACATGGCTGTCGCCACGGTCATGGGCGTGGGGAGGAACACCTGCACCTGCTTCGGTCTGATCCCGGCATCGGAGAGCATGCCCGAGACCATCTCCATGTCCTCCACGGTGCATCCCGGAAAGGCCGCCATGAGGTACGGGACCAGGTACTGCTCCTTCCCCGCGCGGAGGGATGCCCTCCGGAAGGCCTCCTGGAACCTCGTATAGAACGAGGCCGACGGCTTCCTCATCAGGGCCAGGACCCGATCGGAGAAGTGCTCGGGGGCGATTTTCAGGTGGCCGGACGTGTGCAATGCGGCCAGTTTCTCGATGAAAGCGGGATCCTCCAGCGCGAGGTCGTGCCTGATGCCGCTGCCTACGAAAGCGTTTCTTACGCCTTCCGCCGAGGCGGCCGCGGCGAGCAGCCCCGTGTATGCCGAGTGGTCGGTGCGGAAATGCCTGCAGATGGACGGATGGAGACACGACGGACGGCGGCAGGCTTTCTCGGCGTCCGGGCTGTCGCAGCCCAGACCGTACATGTTGGCTGTGGGGCCGCCAAGATCGGTTATCGTGCCACTGAATCCGTCGGAGCCTGCGAGGATGCCGACCTCCCGCATCACCGATCCCCTGCTTCTCGACCTCACGGCTCTGCCCTGATGGAGGCTCAGGGCGCAGAAGCTGCAACCGCCTCCGCAGCCGCGCACGACCGTGATGGAGTCGCGTATCATGTCCCAGGCGGGAATCCTCCCGGTGTACCGCGGGTGGGGAGCCCGGGCGAACGGCAGATCGTACAGGGCGTCGAGCTCGCGGGTCGAGAGCGGTTCAGCCGGCGGCTGAACCAGCACGGCCCTCGAATCGCACCTCTCCAGCAGGGGCCTGCCGCACCAGGGGTTCAGCTCGGCCTCCACCGCCAGCGTCATCTTCAAGAGCTCCGTCGGCGACTCGGCAACCTCCTCGTGAGAAGGAAGGACGAGCGCATTCTCCGGAATGCCCGCTTCCATGGAAGTGATGGAGCCCCATGTCGCGGTGCCCGGTATCCGCTCCAGCGGTTCTCCACGGGCGATCCTGCGGGCGATCTCGGCGACCTGTCGCTCTCCCATGCCGTGGACCAGTATCTCGGCCTTCGTGTCCAGGAGAACGGGCTTGCGCACGGTGCCGCTCCAGAAGTCGTAGTGGCTCAGCCTGCGGAGGCTGGCTTCGATTCCGCCCAGCACCACGGGGACGCCGGGCATGGCCTCACGGATGCGGTTCGAATAGACGAGAACCGCTCTGTCCGGGCGGGCTCCCGCAGTGCCTCCCTCCGTGTAGGCATCGTCGCTGCGGATGCGTTTCATGGAGGTGTAACGGCTCACCATCGAGTCCATCGAGCCGGATGTGACGCCCGCGAAAAGCCTGGGGCGGCCCAGTGCGAGGAAATCCTCGGTCGAGTTCCACCGCGGCTGGGGGATGATGCCGACGCGCCAGCCGTGAGATTCGAGCCATCTGCCGATCAGGGCCGGGCCGAACGAGGGGTGATCGACGTAGGCATCTCCCGAGACGATCAGCACGTCGCACTCGTCCCAGCCCAGCCTGTCCATCTCCTGCCGTGTTGTGGGCAGGAACGGAGCAGAGGATCGTTTTCCTTTCATGCGTCAACACTGTGACAACGAGGCTTCCGGGGCAATGAGCGCCCGGGAGGCCTTCTGTACTTCGATCCGCGATATTCGAAGATACTCGACCGTTTTCGACACAAGGATCCGGCACCCCTGACGGGAGGGTGAAATGGGCGGATTCCCGATGTTCATGGTTGCCCCGGTTCTCCTGACCTTCGGCCTGGCCGGAGCAGTGACCCTGGTGGAGAAGAGCAACGGCCTCCAGTTCCCGGAGAGGGAGGCGGGGCACACCGAGCTCGAAGTGGCCGACATCGATCTCGACGGGCACCTCGACATCGTGAGCGTGGGCGACCACGGCAACCCGTTCGTCAACTCGGACGAGCACGGGATTATGGTCTGGATCAACGACGGATCCGACTCCTTCGCCCTGTACCAGACCGGCGAGTTCGGCTACGGCGGCTGCGCGGTGGGCGACCTCGACCTCGACGGGGTGCCCGACCTCGCCTGGGGCATCCACCACGACTACGCCCCCGCCGGACAGATAGGCGACAAGCTGATGGGCGCAGCACTGGGCGACGGCACCGGCTGGGGCTGGACCCAGTGGGACACGGGCCTCGCCAGCGGCGGCGAGGACTGGGGCATGTTCGCTACCGACCTGGCCGACTTCGACCTCGACGGCGATCTGGACATCGTCTCGCGCGAACAACTCGCCGACGGCGCCAGCCTCCAGCTTTGGCGTCAAGACTCCCCCACCGCCTGGTCGCATCGGACGCTCACAACCGGTATCCCCGTCGGCGAGGGGCTCGAAGTCGGAGACATGGACGGAGACCACGATCTGGATATTGTCCTCGGCCGTATTTGGCTCCAAAACTCGCAAGACATCCTCACCGGCCCCTGGCCGATCCACAACTACACATCAACCTGGACCCATCCCCACGTGGTCGT
>JAAYTY010000196.1 GCA_012523605.1 Candidatus Fermentibacterota bacterium | reverse complement strand
AGGTCATCGCCGTCGCAACCGAGGGCGACGAGGAGATAACCTCCGTCTGCGAGCGCGCCCTCTGGGTGCCCCAGGCTCCCGACCAGCTCATGCCGCTTCTCACCGTGATACCCCTCCAGCTCCTCGCATATCACATCGCCGTCGCCCGGGGGTGCGACGTGGACAAGCCTCGGAATCTTGCCAAGAGCGTGACCGTGGAATAGGGGGTATCGCTTGCCGAAGGCCGTTCAGCAGGCCAGGCTGTTTCTCCGCTTCTTCTTCAGGAGGCTCTACAACCGCTGGACCTGCGACAACGTCTACTTCTCGGCGGCGGCCATCGCTTTCAACTTCATGGTCACAGTCCTTCCACTGGGGCTCCTCCTGGTCACTTTCACCGGTTTCGCCTTCCGCGGAAGCGAGGAGGTCAGGTCGGCCCTGCAGGAGTGGGTCGAGGGCGCCGGCCCCCTGGTGCCGCCCGATCTGGTGTACGAGCTGGAGCAGGTGTTCTTCTCCGGGTCCGGAATCACGGGCGTGATAGGCCTGTTGAGCCTCTTCTGGCTGGTCAGCCGTCTCTTCGGAACCATTCGCACCGCCCTTGACAGGATATTCGATGTTCCGTCGGGGCGGAATCCGATTCTCGCCAAGCTGTACGACATGCTACTCACGGCCGGCGTCACCGTCTGCTTCCTGACGGCGTTCTTCATGACCACCGTGTCCTCGATCGTGCGAGATTCCACCCTCGGGCGGATAGCCGCGGGATGGCCCCTTGTCGGCAGCCTCATCGGAACGGGTTCCGCGAAGCTGATCGGGTCCGTCTTCGTGGTACTCCTGCTGTTCACGCTGTTCTGGGCGGCGCCCAACAGGCGGGTTTCGATGAGGCAGGCGGTCACCTCGACTCTGCTCGCGACAGTGCTTTGCGGGCTGGGCACCAGGCTCTACATCTATTCGATAAGCAGGCCTGACTGGGGTGTCGTCTACGGCTCGCTTGCGGCGATCATGGGCACCCTCCTCTGGCTCTACCTCATCTGCGTCATACTGCTGGCCTCGGCCGAGGTGACACAGATAATGCACGAGTGGCTGAGGATGCGGCGGTCGCTGGGGAGGAGCACCGGGGAAGTCCCCCGTTGGCGGGACAAAGTCGCCGAGTAGGCGCAAGAAGCCCCGGCAGGCCTCAGCCGCCCTCCGCCAGCCGGCAGGGATGAGCCGGCCCCGCAGAGCCGTGCTTCAGAGCCGGGAAGCAGTCAGACGCCAGGCCATGTAAACCGCATAGCCGGCAAGGAGCGCCAGGCCTTCGGCGCGATGCAGCTTCCTGCCGGTATAAAGCAGCGGAATCATGAGCAGTGTGAATGCAATCATGATCCGGCAGTCCCGGATCATGTCGCCGCTCGTTTCCAGGGGGCTCAGAACGCCTGAGACCCCCAGGACTCCCAGCACATTGAATACGTTGGACCCCATGATGTTGCCGATAGCGATATCGGGCTGGCGACGAATCGCGGCGACGACGGATGTCGCCAGTTCGGGAAGGCTGGTGCCGGCGGAGACGAACGTCAGGCCGATGAGCTCGTCGCTGATGCCGATCATGCGTGCGAGCCTGACTGTGTTCTCGATGAAGAACCACGCTCCCAGTGGGAGGAGCGCCAGCCCGGCCAGCACGAAGAGGAGATCGGCAAGGGCGCCGGATCCGGCCGCCGGCGCTGCGTGACTACGCTCCCCGGTTCCAGCCCCGCCCCTTCTGGCCGCTCTGATGTTCAGATGCGCATACACCGGCAGCCCGGAGAGGAGAAGCAGGCTCTCCAGCCTGCCCAGCCTCCCGTTCTCGAGCATCAGCAGAAGCGTTGTGGACACCGCGAGGACGACGGGGGCGTCCCTCCGGATCACGAGGTGGTGAACCGGCAGGGGACAGACCAGCGCGCTCAATCCCAGGATGATGCCGATGTTGAAGATGTTCGACCCGATGGCGTTTCCGAGGGAGACGCCGCTTCTCCCTGCCAGCGAGGCGCCGGAACTCACCACCAGCTCCGGGAAGCTCGTGCCGAAGGCTACAATCGTCAGTCCTACCGAAAGGGCGCTCATGCCCGCCCGCCTTGCCATGGAGGCGCTT
>JAAYTY010000195.1 GCA_012523605.1 Candidatus Fermentibacterota bacterium | reverse complement strand
GCAGGCGCGTGCGGTGGCGCACCTCCCCCTGCTGGTCCTGTTCAGGAATCCGGCGGAAAGGAGGAACGGCTCGACCATGTCGATCAGGGTGTCCTGTTCCTCGTTTATGGTCGCGGCAAGGGCGGATACGCCTACCGGACCTCCGTTGTACTGCTCTATGATCACCTTCAGGTAGCGCCTGTCGAGAGGGTCCAGCCCTGCTTCGTCCACCCCGTGGAGATCCATGGCCTCCACCGCGGAGTCCTCGTCGACGGTCGCCCTGCGGGATACCTGCGCATAATCCCTCACGCGCTTCAGGAGCCTGTTTGCGATCCTGGGCGTTCCCCGCGCCCTCAGCGCGATCGTCTCGCAGGCCTCGGGCGTGAGCTGCATACCCAGGATCGAAGCCGAGCGCATGACTATCAGTTTGAGCTCCTCGGGGAAGTAGAAGTCGAGATGGAGGGACAGGCCGAAGCGGTCCCTCAGGGGGCCCGTCAAGAGCCCGGCTCGCGTCGTGGCACCCACGACTGTGAACCTCGCGAGAGCCAGCTTGACGGTTCTCGCGTGGGGCCCCGGATCGAGGACGAAGTCTATCTCGAAGTCCTCCATCGCCGGGTACAGGTATTCCTCCACCACTCTGGGAAGCCGGTGTATCTCGTCTATGAAGAGAATGTTGGAACTCTTGAGATTGGTGAGTATCCCCACGAGGTCGGCCGGGCGCTCCAGCGCGGGCCCCGAGGTGGAGACGATCTCCGCCCCCATCTCGCAGGCGATGACGTGGGCCAGCGTGGTCTTCCCCAGACCCGGAGGGCCGTGGAACAGGATGTGGTCGAGCGGCTCGCCCCGCTCCAGCGCGGCGCCGATGGCTATCGCGAGGTTCTCCACCACCATCTTCTGTCCGACGTACTCTTCGAGCCTCCTCGGCCTGAGGGAGGTGAGGATGGACTCCTCGCCGTTCTGGGGACTCGCCGAGAGGATGGACTCCCTGCTCATCGCCCCGTCCTGAGCCTCATGGCTTCCCGCACCAGCTCGGAGTCATCGGCGTTCCTTCCCAGGGTCTTCGCGGCTTCGGCCAGCAGTCCGTCGGCCTCGGCGGCGGTGAGACCGAGCTGGAGGAGTATGGCCCTGGCCGCGGACTGGCTTCGGGAGACAGGATGGGACCCACCGGCCGCCGGGACCGCTCTGCCGGCGAATTTCTCCCCGAGCGACGCCACGATCTGCCTCGCCTTGGCCTTCCCGATCCCGGGCAGGGTCGACAGGAACTTCTCGTCTCCCGAGGCTATGGCCGAGACCATCTCTTCGGCAGGCCTGGCGATTGCCTTCACGGCGGCCCTCGGTCCGATTCCGGAAACGGTTATCAGAGCCTCGAAGAGATCCCTCTCCAGCTCTCCGGAGAAGGCCATGAGGGCGTGATTGACCCTGTTGCCTTCGATCTGGACCTGCAGATAGGCCGGAAGAGAGACACGCATGCCCGGCGCGAGGGCGGCCAGCAGGGGCCTCGAACATAGAACGCGCAGGGTCACCGGGCCGGCGGCCAGAGTGAAGCCGCTTTCGTCGACATTTCTGACCTCGCCCTCGACGCTTTCTATCACTGCCTCTCGCTTTCCACCGCGGCTATGGCGGCAGCCAGCGCATCGGTCACGTCGAACGGCCCCTCGGCATGAGCGATGCCCAGCAGGCGGGCGACCATGCCGGCGACCTGCTGCTTGCTCGCCCTTCCGTTGCCCGTCACAAGCTTCTTTATGGTTGTCGCCGGGAGCGAGATCATCCTGAGGCCGGCTTTCTGCGCGGCGAAACAGAAGACGCCCCTGGCGTGAGCCATGCTGATCGCGGTGACGGGATGGGCGTAATGGGAGTAGATCTCCTCGAGCCCCATGACGGAAGGGTGGAAAGCCTCGATGACCGAAAGCAGTCCGTCATGCAGTTCGGCCAGCCTCGCGGGCAGGGGGAGGCTCCTCCTGGATCGGATGACGCCCGCATCCAAGAGAGAAATCCTTCCCCCGGACGCCGAAAGCACCCCGTAGCCGGTGGTGGCGAGGCCTGGGTCGATTCCCAGAACAATCCGGGGTTCGACGGAGACCGCGCCTCCCTCAGGTTGGCATCTCCAGGTTCGTATGGACGGCCTGGACATCATCGTGCTCCTCGAGTATCTCCATGAGTCTGGCGGCCTGCTCGGCCTCCTTCTCGGACGGGATGACGGGAGAGGCCGCCACCTTGGCCACCTCGGCGCTCTCGACCTCTATCCCGGCGCTCTCCAGAGAGGCCTTCACCCTGTAGAGGTCGGCGGGCGAAGTGGTGACGACGATCGTGTCGCCGGAGGTCTGCACATCCTCGACCCCGGCTTCCAAACCGGCCTCCATGACTCTGTCCTCGTCGTACCTGCCGCCATCGATGTAGATCTGCCCCAGGCTGTTGAAGAGGTAGGCCACGCTGTTCTTGGCTCCGAGCCTGCCGCCACCCCTCGAGAGGATGTGCCTGACTTCAGCGGCGGTCCTGTTCCTGTTGTCGGTGAGTATGTCAATCAGGATCGCCACGCCGCCGGGGCCGTATGCCTCGTACTGCATTTCCTCGAAGACGACGCCCTCTATCTCGCCGGTGCCTCTCTTGACGGCCCGCTCGATGTTCTCCGAGGGCATGTTGCTCGCCTTTGCGGCGTCCACCGCCGCCCTCAGACGGGCGTTCGTCTCGGGATCCCCTCCGCCCTCCCTCGCCGCCGCGGTTATCTCCTTCACCAGCTTGCTGAAAAGCTGGCCGCGGGCGGCGTCGGCCTTGCCCTTCTTGTGCTTGATCGTGCTCCACTTATTGTGTCCAGACACGGCTGTCCCCTTTCTTCGAGCCTCCGCCCCGGGCTGCGCCGGACGCTTTCAGGGCCGCTTCAGCGGCCTTCGCGCGACAGCCCGGAGAAAGCCATGATCTCCTCTGCGTCAGCGATGGTCGTATATGGTATGAGAAGCGTCTGCCCGGCAACGCGGAAACCCTGCTCCTCCGCCCTGCACCCTACGAGAGCGAGGCGCAGATGCACAGGCCTGAGATCGAGCTCCAGCAGGGCCAGATGGGTCCGCCCCCCGGTCTCCGAGAAGATCGCGACTCCCTTCGCAAGCAGCAGGCCGTCATCGGCCGTGATGCAGCCTCCGGGGGCGCGAAGCCCCCGGACGGTCCTCCCCGAGGGGGCGAGTTCGAGGGAGGTGACCTTCCTTCCCAGCGACAGCGGCCTGTCGGTGAGAAAGGCCGGAACGAAGATCGTCGCACGCCTGGGAGGGTCCGCAGTCTCTCTCAGCCCTCTCTCGCCAGCCTCTTCGAAGTGTCTGGGAAGCTGGACCGGGCTTGCGCATTCCGCCATCCTGGTGATACGGCGGACGATTTCCAGCTCGGCGTCGAGAATCCAGAAGGGGAGCGCGGCCAGGCCGTCCTCCTCCATCGCGAAGACCTCCATGGCTCGGGGGACGAGCTCGCCGTCGCCGAGGCACCAGGCAGTCAGGCATTCGGTGCACGGGAAGACGGTGTCGTCGGGCAGTCCCCCCAGGGCCTGCGAGCAGTTGCCGCAGCGCATCAGGACGGCGGCCCTGTCAGACGACGAGAACATCTCCCCTCCCGTCACGGTTTTCCATGAGGCCCAGGAGCCGCAGGGTGGCAGCCAGGGCCGCCGCTGCCCCTGCGATGGTCACCAGAGCGCATCCGCCGCCTCCCGGTGCTGCGCCGGATCCCAGGGACAGATGGACGAGGCAGGGTATGGCGGCGGCCCAGACGGCCGCGAAGCCCGCGGCGACGATCCGCCTGTCGAACACGCGTCCCGGGAACCAGCCCCTTGCCACAGATCCGGTCCGCCCGTCCACGACAGCCTTGTAGGACCCTCCGAAAGCTTCGAAGTCCACGATCCAGATCGGGTAGTAGAGAAGAATCGCCCTGCAGCCGGTGACGGAGTGCCATGACCAGACATGCTCGAGAAGCCGGCTCGAGCCGCCGGCCACCCTCTCGAAGCAGGTCCCGGCCTGGGAGAGCGCCTCGCTGAGGCTCACGACCGGGTCCACCAGAACTCCCTCAGGGAGTCCGGCAGAGTCGAGCACCTCGAGCCCCCGGGGAAGGCTGCCTGCCTGTATCTCCATCCCGGTGATAGAGAGCTGCGCCCTGTCCGAGAGGGAGGGTATCCCCAGAGGTTCGAGATCCGCGGCGCTGATGTTGACCCTCGGAAGACTCCTGAGCTCCTTCTCCACGGCCTTCCAGGAGACTCTCGTCCTCACGGTCCTCCTGACCATTACCGCCCCGCGGCCGCCCATCTGCATCCCGTTCCTGTCGCTCTCGTCGACTACAGTGGGAATCGTTTCCTCGATGTAGCCGGGCTCGACTCCCGCGGTGATCCCGCTGACCTGCGCCCGGATGCTCCAGTACGGCACGTAGAAGAGGAGCGGTCTGCGCACCGTCGAGCGCGCCGCCGTTCCGCGCCTCGTTCCGGCGCTCTCGAGGATGCGTCTGACGGCCCTGAGAGCACCGGTCGAGTCGAGCACGGACGGCAGAACGAATCTCCTCACCCTGTCCGGCAGGAGAACGGGATTGGAGCAGTGACGGCAGGTTCCGGAGATCTCCCCGTCGGGCAGGTCGAGCAGACCCCCGCAGGAGGGGCACTTCAGCGCGGAACGGGCCGGGCTCACAGCCTGCGACGCCTCGTGAAGATCCGGAAGATGGCTATCCCCGCGATCGAACCTGCGAGCGCAACTCCGAAGAGATCGGCCGGATT
>JAAYTY010000194.1 GCA_012523605.1 Candidatus Fermentibacterota bacterium | reverse complement strand
GGAGATCGATCATAAGGCTCGTAGGGACACTTCTCCTGGAGCAGAACGAGGAATGGATGACCGGAAGGAGGTATATGAGAATCGCCTCGCCCGAAGCTGCTTCGAGCTCCCCGTGCGAGGCCCTGGTGCTAGCCGATCATGTGCCCGGATGCGAAACCCTTCTTACACCACATTGACGGACGCTGCCGGAATATGCATTCTTGTTGAGCCGGCGGGTGGTGTGCGCCGGTGCCGGCCGGGCGGGTCCCCGGATCGCCGCCGGGGGCCCGATTGCGAGCCAGGAAGCTGATTCCGGAGCTGCTGGATCACACGCCCGGGATGTTCAGGCTGCTTGCCGCGGCTGCTCTCATGAGCGCCGCCGGGAACGTCTTCAGCTCGGTCATGCCTGATTTCCTCTGCAACGTCCTCAGGGTCGGAGGGGACGTCAGGGGAGCCCTCGAAACCCCGCGCGAGCTGCCGGGGTTCCTCCAGGTCGTCATGCTGTCGGCCCTGGCCGGGCTGGGAAGGGCCGGAGTCATCAGCCTGTCCTTCTGGGCCGGCGCGGCGAGCTTCGTGGGACTCGCGCTGGCCGGCGCCTCCTTCCCGTGGTTCGTGGCCATGATGATCCTCTGGTCGGCCTCCATGCACCTCTTCGTACCCCTCCGCGACGCGATGGCCGTGGACCTGGCGGGAGAGACAAGGCGGGGCGTCGTTCTCGGCAATGTCGGCGCGTCGAGATCCCTCGGGCTCATAGTGGGGACCGTTTCGGTCTGGCTGGTCATGGATCTCGCCGGGATGGGCTACGGCCAGACCTTCTGGGCATCGGCCGTTCTGCTCGTGGCGGGCGCGATCCTTTGCAGGGGGCTCGTGAAACTAGAGCACTCCGATCCTGACAGGGTGAAGCCCCGGAGATTCGTAGTGAGAAGAGAGTACCGGCTGTACTACGTCCTGGCGGTCCTGTTCGGAGCGAGGAAGCAGATCTTCCTCACTTTCGCACCGTGGCTCCTGGTGAGCGTCTACGGTCAGCGCGCGCCGGAGCTGGCCCTTGCAATGGGGGTGTCCGCAGGCGCCGGACTCTTCTCCAAGCCTCTCTTCGGAAATCTCATCGACAGGTTCGGCGAGCGCACCGTCTTGACCTGGGAGTCAGTGCTGGTCTTCCTCATGTGCGTCTCATACGCCGCCGCGCCGTCGGTGCTGGAACCTGTGGCGGCTGTGTTCACGCTCTACGGGCTCTACGTGCTGGACGAGCTCCTGTTCTCGCTGGCCATGGCCAGGACTACGTACCTCTCCCGGATCCTTCTCGCGAAGGAGGACATGGTGCCCACGCTGGGGCTGGGGGGCACGATAGACCACGCAGTGTCCATGGCCGTTCCGGCCGGTGCGGGCTTTCTCTGGGTGACTGCCGGCACCTGGTCGGTCTTCGCGCTGGCATCGGTCGTGGCGCTGGTCAACCTGTTCTTCGTGAGGAGGATGCCGGGGCACCGGGAGCACTCGGCGGCCTGAGCGAAGGCCGGTCGGAGGGTCCGGACTGCGGCTGCGGTTCACCGTCTGGGAACGCACTCCCGGTTCGATTGCGGAAAGGGGCCCCCGGTTTCCCGGGAGCCCCCCGAATCACGATCGCTGCGCTGCGGCTCACGGACTGGTGGTATATGTTCCGTTCGTAAATCCCGAAGTGGTGGACTATGCCCTGCGGATCCCGGTCGAGCTGAAGATTCGCGACGGTGTGGAGAAGTGGATCCTGCGCCAGGCGCTGGAGGGGTTGTTGCCGCCGCCCGTGTTGAATCGGCCCAAGGCCAAGTTCTGGCAGGGCGCCGGCGTCGGCGAGCTGCTTGCCCGGTACGCCGACGAGACCATCTCCGACGGAGACTTTGCTCGCGAGCGCAAGCTGGACAACGGGTGGGAACTCGCCGGCAAGGAAGAACTGGCGTATTACCGCCTGTTTCGAGAGTACTACGGCAGGGCGTCCGACTTCTCATGGATGGGACGAACGAAGCCGACGCCGGGCCGCACGGTGTCCTGACGGCGGATACGACGGCTCGTCGGCGCCTTGACATCCTTCGGGGCATC
>JAAYTY010000193.1 GCA_012523605.1 Candidatus Fermentibacterota bacterium | reverse complement strand
CTCCTGCTTCAGCCTGAAAACCAGCCCCGCCCTGATTATCTGGACGATCGGAGGAGTGCCGCCCTCCTCGCGGGATTCCAGCTCGGGAAGGTACCTGTGATCCCATGGAGACGTGTAAAGGACCGTCCCGCCGCCCGAAACGACCGGCACCTCCGACGAGAACAGGCTCCTGCGGGCGGCGAGGATGCCGGGGGTCTGGGGACCGCCGATGAACTTGTGGGTCGAGATGAAGACCGCGTCCTTCCTGCGGCCCTCCCCTCCGGGGGGATGCAGATCCACGTGCAGGTATGGCGCCGCGGCGGCGTAGTCGAAGAACACGAGGCCTCCACCGGCGTGCATGGTCTCGGCCAGCGCATCCACGTCGTTCACTATCCCCGTCACGTTCGAGGCCGCGGAGAAGGTGCCGATCAGGAGCCTCCGCTCCCTGACCTCGGGCAGGGCGAGCTGTCGTTCGAGGTCCCTCCAGTCGATCCGCCCCTGCCTGTCGAAACCGACGAACCGCGTGTCGCCCAGGGTCTCGCGCCATGCTATGTCGTTGGAATGGTGCTCCATCCTCGATCTGAACACCATCGGGCGGAATTCCGGGGGGACCTTCGATCTGCAGCCGCATGCCTTCGCGATCTGGTCGGGCACGCGGAGCCCCATGGCCATGATGAGGTGGTTTATGGCTCCGGTGGAGCCCGATCCCGTGAAGATGACCGCGTCGTCGTCACGTACCCCCAGCGATTCCGCCACGGTGCGCCTTGCGTCCTCGAGGAACGAGGTCATCCGATGGCTGGATGCATTTCCCTCGCTGTGGGTGTTGGCCATCCAGGGCAGAACCTGACTCGTGATCAGCTCCTCCACCGGCCCGAACGGAAGCCCGGAGGCTATGTAGTCCAGATAGATCCTGCGCTTCCTGCCGAAGGGGGTGACGATGCAGGAATCGCGCCCGATCACGTTTTCCCTGAGATACCTGATCGAGGGGTGGTCGAGCGCCGACCGGGTGATGACAGGCTTCCCGACCATCTCAGTAGGCGCCCTTGCGCGACAGCGCCGCCGGAACGGTCAGGAGCAGGATCGCAAGGTCGAGCCAGATGGACCAGTTGTCTACGTAATAGATGTCCAGCTTCACCATCTCTTCGAAGCTGAGCTGGCTCCTGCCCGAGACCTGCCAGATGCCGGTCAGCCCCGGCACCGTCTGGAGACGCTTGAGATGGCGGTCTGAGTATCGCTCGACCTCCTCGGGCAGAGGGGGTCTCGGCCCCACGAGGCTCATGTGCCCGGCCAGGACGTTGAGGAGCTGGGGCAGCTCGTCCAGGCTCCATCGGCGGAGGAGGCGTCCGGCCCTGGTCACCCTGGGATCGCGTTTCATCTTGAACAGGGGGCCGGAAGCCTCGTTCATATCCGTCAGGAGAACCTTCTCGCGGTCGGCTCCCACGCGCATCGACCTGAACTTGATCATCCGGAAGGGCCTGTTGTCCCTGCCGAGGCGCCTCTGGGAATAGAAGACCGGGAAGCCGGAGTCGGCCGCAATCAGCGCCGCGATAGCCAGGAAAAGAGGCGCCAGAAGGGGCAGCAGGATCAGCGTGATCGAGAGATCCAGGGTTCTCTTGAGAAGCGATCTGAAGCCCCTGAGCGGGGACGGAACCGACTGGATCAGGGTGGTGCCGCCTATGCCGGCGACCCTGGTGGTGAGGCTCATGAGGGCGAACACGTCCGGGACCAGCATGTAGGAGATGCCCGCATGCTCGCAGGCGATGATCGCCGCGGCGGTCTCGTCGCGCGGGATGGCCGTGTCGGCGATGACCAGCAGATCTGCCGACCTCTCGGCGAGCCATGCCTCCAGATCGTTCGGCCTTGCCTCGGCCGGGACCGCCGGCGGCTCCGAGGAGCCCTCGGGCCTTATGAAGCCCAGGACGCGGGACGGAACCTCGGCCTTGCCCTCCATGTGGGCGGCCAGCTCGGCGGCGAGCCTGCCGCATCCGTAGAATACCGTCCTCCTCGCCGTTCCGCGGCGGTAGGCCGCCGACCTGACGGCGCGCCTGCAGACCCAGTGCCAGAGCGCCAGAACGACGGAGTTCACGGGGAAGGCGAATACGAGGACGAACCTCGAGAAGAAGAGCTGTCTCGTGACGAAGCTCACAGCGAAGGTTATCACGACGGCCATGAAGGAGGATCTGAGGATCCAGGCCAGCTCTTCGATGTGGCCCAGGCCCCACTCGCTTCGATAGGCTCCGAATGCCTGCAGGATCAGCACCTGTACCCCGCCCATGACCGCGCCCGAGACGAGGTACTGGTATGCCGAGAGCCTGAATGCGCCGGGCTCGCCGAACAATCCCGGCACGACGGAGGGTAGGGCGAAATGCCTGAGCCAGTAGCCGAGCATGAAGACCCCGACCACGAGTACGAGGTCTCCTGCCGGCATGGCCAGGTGCAGTGCCGGGCGCCTGCTCACCTGGCCGCCGGCCTCGTTCCCGTCAGTGCGGAAGGATGCATGAAATAGAATCTAAGCATGCTGAGGAGAT
>JAAYTY010000192.1 GCA_012523605.1 Candidatus Fermentibacterota bacterium | reverse complement strand
GAAGCTGGTCGGGGCGACTGGATTCGAACCAGCGACCCCTTGAACCCCATTCAAGTGCGCTACCGGACTGCGCCACGCCCCGACCGGCCGGAGAAACTATGTCGAAAGGCCGCTTCCGTCAACAGCCATCGGATCCCGGTCGAGCATCGAAATGATGTCCCTCAGCTCCGCGCAGACCTCGTCCAGAACCGAGGATCCGGGTTGTTCCAATCCGGGGATCTCCAGTTCCATCTGGTCGAGCTCCTGCGTGCGGCGGATCTCCTCGAGCTTCTGTCTCGCTCCGTCAACTGTGAATCTCTCGTCGTAGAGGAGCTTCTTGATCTGCCGGATCAGCTCCAGGTCTTTCGGCCGATATATCCTGTTGCCCGCCTGATTCTTGCCAGGCTTCAGCATGGGGAAGGCCGTCTCCCAGTAACGGAGGACATGGGGCTTGAGGTCGGTCATTTCGCAGATCTCGCTTATCGAGTAGTAGAGCCTCTCACCCTCTCTTGCCGGCATCCTTCTTCCCCCCGCCCGATCCCAGGGGCTGCTTCAGCCTGGCCACGAGCTTCTTGATGGGCGAGTCTCCCTCGCCGAGCTGCTTCTCCACCTCGAGCAGGTCCTTCTTCGCCTGCTCGTCGTCCTCGTTCCAGGAGAGGGCGTCCTTCAGCGCCTGCTTCGCCTTCTGCCACTGCTTGCCCTTCATGTACATCCTGCCGAGGAGCAGGTGATTCTCGTAGTTGAAGTACTCCACCTCGCAGGCGACCTTGAGGTGCTCGGCGGCCTCGCGGAATCGCATCATGCCGGCGGAAGCCCTGGCCAGCGCCCTGCGGAGGTTCGGCTGTCTGGGGTATCGCGCCAGCATCCGCTGGAGGAGATCGGCGGCCTGCCAGAAGTTGCCCTGCTCGCAAAGCCGGTCGGACTGCCTGATAGCGCGCTTGACGGTGTCGTCGAGTCTCTGCGCGGCGCCGGCCCGGGGCTCCTCCCTGTCCACCGCAGCCGCCGCAGGCCCCGGCGTCTCCGCCGTGGCCTGGCGGGAAGCAGGCTTGTCCTGGAAGGAGAAATCCTGGCGCTTGAACGCTCCGCTCGCGAGGTTCTTGTCGTACTCCTTGCGGAGCAGCGGCGAACTCAGGGTCTGGAAGGCCTCGTTGATGAGCATGAAGCGGGCGGTGGCCTCTTCGCCGCCGCCCGCTATGTCCGGATGCAGCTTCCTCGCGAGGTCGAAGTAGGCTCTCTCTATGTCCTCCGGCGTGGCATCGTTCCTGACGCCGAGGATGTGATAGTAGTCGCCCCTCTGTGAAGCCGCACCCTGCATCCTCTCTACCTCAGCAGCGTGAACAGCATCCGGCTCGACGCACCGCCGCAGGATACCCTCACGGAGTACACGCCGGAAGGCAGGTCGTCGGGCATGAGGAAGGACACGGTGTTTTCGCCCGGCCTGAGGCCCGCCGTGCCCGGCTCGGAGACGATCCTGCCAGTGATGTCGAAGACGGCGATCTCGACTCCCTGCACCGAGGGAACGGTGAGCGAGAAGCCGGCCTGGCCGGTCACCGGGTTCGGCGTCACCGGACCCATGAAGAACGCTCCCGGAACCACCGAGCCGGACTCCTCCTCCACTCCGACGAACTGAGGCGCGTTGAAGCACAGCCACTTGTTCATGTAGCGGCACTCCGCGCACAGATTCGCTATGAGAGTGGTGTCGCTCTGGCCTCCCCAGAAGCCGTTGTCGTCGACCTCGGGGGTGAAGGCCATCATCTTGGGATGCCCGGAACCCGCGTAGCTCCAGTCCACCGCGTCACCGTTGGCGTTGTATCCCAGGACGTCTCCGCACTGCCCGTGCGCGTATCCGTTGTACTGCGTCATGGCCGAACTCCATGACGCATAGGTGGCCTCGTCGGGCGTGTTGCTGTTGTTGTAGCCGAACGGGCGCAGCAGATAGCCTCCATAGGAGTGATAGTGCATCCCCGCTATGGGCTGGATGCTGTTCAGGAAGTTCTGCACCGCCTGGGTCTCGGGCTCGCTGGCCGCGCTGGGGCCGCGGTACGTATCGGAATATGGATCGGGGCTCGAGCCCTGGTCGTCGTATCCCCACATGTAGGCGAAGTTTCTGTTCAGATCCACTCCGTCCGGAGGGCTCTGGTTCTTGCGTATCATGCCCCCCGCCGGATTGCAGTTCAGGATGTAGCTGTCGATGTTCACGATGGGGATGAAGTACACACGGGTGTGGTCGAGTATCCATGTGGCCATCGTGTCGCTGCCGTAGCTCGTCGCGAGCCAGTTGGCGAAGTCGATCAGAACAGAGGTTCCGATCGGCTCGCGCGCGTGCACCATGGCCGTGAAGAGGAGGGCGGGCTTGTAGCCGCCCGCGTTGCTGGTCATCATGACCATGTTGATCGGCCTGCCCTGGACCGTGGTTCCGATCGAAACGGGAGTGTCCACGAGGTCGGAGTGGGCTGCGGCGAAGGTCGCCCAGAAGGCGTTGTTCTCCTCCCAGCTGTAGTAGTAGCCCGCATTCCCCCGGTTCTCGTCGAGCAGCATGCCCCACTCGAGCGGAAGAACCTCGTTGCGGGACGAGTAGAGGCTCGCCCTGTCGGTCTCCCTGTCGGGAAGGCAGATGTCCACCCAGCCCTCCCGGAGGTTGGCGGCGGCGATGTCAATGTGGTCTGCAAGAAGAGCCTGAACCGTCGACGGAACGGCATCGTAGAGCCGCACCAGCCTTTCGGCGGATGCGGGCAGGACGATCGCGAGCGCGAGCATCGCAAGAACCAGATGCTTCATTCCCCGATCCTTCCTTTGGTTGACATCCCGGCCCCTGAAGCTCAGATTACCGGTTCTGAGCAGTTGAACAACAAGGTACTGAACGCGGTTCCCGCACGACTCTTACCTGATATACTGTGAAAGGAGCCATTCCTTGGCAAGGAGCGCCGGATCCGAGAAGAGCCGCCGCAGGGACGAGGCGAGACACGCCGTTGTGCGGAGCGAGATGCGCGCCCTGCGCACGGCGGTGAAGAAGGTGCGCGAGGCTTCCACGCCCGAGGAGAAGCTGGAGGCATGGAAGGCCGCCCAGAGAATCATTGATGTCGCCGGACGCAAGAAGATAATCCATCGCAACAGAGCCGCCCGCATGAAGAGCAGGCTGGCCCCCCGCTAGCGGCCCGATCTTGTCGTCGTTCGAGCCCGGGGCACCCGGTCCCGGGCTCAGCTCTTTTTTATGAGACTCGTGCCGTCGGGAAGGTCGCGAACCGAGTAGCCCGCCTCCGCCACAATCCGGCGGATCTCGTCGGCCTCCCGGAAGAGCCGGCTGCCTCGCAGCGCCGACCGGGCGAGGCTCAGCGCCTCTACGAGCTTTTCCTGTCCGGTTTCGAGGACATCCCGGTCCTGCCTCCGTGCGATGCCGAGAACTCCGCCGCAGAGATCCTCTATCAGGTCGCGGAGCATCGAGGCGTCCCCCGCTCCGGATCCTCCGTCGAGCATGGAGTTGGCCGCCCTCACGAAATCGAACACGGCCGCAAGTGCGCCCGGAGTATCCAGATCGTCATCCATGCGCTCCCGGAACGAGCGGGACAGCGACGCCGCGAGATCTGCGGCCGCGTCGCTCCCGGCACCCTCTCCCGCCGTCCTCGCCAGGCGCGTCCTCAGCTCCGAGAGCCTCTCGAACGCGCTCCTGGCCGAACGCAGACCTTCCTCGGTGAAGTCCAGCGGGCTGCGATAGTGGCTTCTGAGTATGTAAAGCCGAACCACTGCGGGGTCGAACCTCGCGAAGATGTCCTTCAGGGCCACGAAGTTGCCCAGGCTCTTCCCCATCTTTCTGCCGTCCACGGTCACCATGTTGTTGTGGAGCCAGAATCTGGCGAACGGCTTTCCCGTCGCGGCCTCGCTCTGGGCCACCTCGCATTCATGATGGGGAAAGATGTTCTCGAGCCCTCCGCCATGCACGTCGATGGTCTCGCCCAGGTATCTCATGGCCATCGCCGAGCATTCGAGATGCCAGCCGGGATATCCCCATCCCCACGGAGAGCGCCATTTCAGGATGTGCCCTCCGTCGGCCTTCTTCCAGAGGGCGAAGTCGAGCGGATCGCGCTTGTTCTCCTGCACCTCGACCCTGGCGCCAGCGAGGAGTTCGTCGAGCCTCCTGCCGGAGAGCTTCCCGTATCCGGGAAACGACCTGACGGAGTAGTACACGCACCCGCCCGACCTGTAGGCATGCCCGCGCGAGAGAAGGGTTCTTACGAGTTCGATCTGCTCGGGGATGTGGCCGGAGGCCCTCGGCGAGATGTCCGGCCTAAGGTTTCCGAGAGCATCCATGTCCTCGAAGTATGAGCGGGTGTACCTCTCGGCCAGCTCCAGCGGCTCGACCCTCTCGAGCGCGGCCTGCCGCTGTATCTTGTCTTCTCCGAACTCCGAGTTCTCCGAGAGATGCCCCACGTCGGTGATGTTCTGGACGTAGCGGACCGCGAAGCCCGTGTGCCTCAGGTATCTCACCAGAACGTCGAAAGACACGTAGCTCTTCGCATGGCCGAGGTGGCTGTCGCCGTACACCGTGGGCCCGCAGACATAGATGCCGACCCTGGCGGGATCGAGCGGTTCGAACTCCTCCAGACGCCCGCCCATGCTGTTGCGGAGCTTCATCGTGCGCCGCCGAAGTAGTCCATGCCCATGGCGCTCCTCACCTTTTCCATCGTGGCCTCGCCCTCCCGGCGCGCCCTTTCGGTGCCGGTCTCGAGTATTTCGTCGAGCAGACCAGGTTTCGAGTACATGGCCCTGCGCTCGCGCATAGGCTCAAGGAAGCCCTCCAGAACCTGGAGAAGCCGCTTCTTGCAGGCTACGCAGCCGATCGAACCGGCTCTGCACATCTCCACGGTGTTCCCGTGCTCCGCCTGATTGAAAGCGTCGTGGTAGGAGCAGATAGTGCAGATCTCGGGGTGCCCCGGATCGGTCTTGTGGATCCTTGCCGGATCGGTGACCGCGTTCATGACCTTCTCGGCGACACGGGAAGGCTCGTCGCTCAGGTAGATGCAGTTGCCCAGCGATTTCGACATCTTGGCCTGGCCGTCGAGACCGACCAGCCTCGGAACCCGGCTCACCATCGCCTCGGGCTCGGGGAAGACCCCGGCGTATAGTTCGTTGAACCGTCTGGCCACGAACCGGGTCATCTCGATGTGGGGAAGCTGGTCCTCCCCCACGGGAACCAGATCGGCCCTGCAGAAGAGGATGTCCGCGGCCTGGCTCACGGGATAGCCCAGGAAGCCGTAGGTCATGTCCGTATAGCCGTAGGCGCCTGCCTCGGTCTTTATGGTGGGGTTGTGACGGAGCCTGCTGACGGTCACGAACATCGAGAAGAAGACCGTGAGCTCCGCTATCTGGGGGACGAGGCTCTGAATGAAGATGGAGGCCTTTCCGGGGTCGAGGCCGGCTGCCAGGTTGTCCAGGGCCACCTGCCTGACGTCCTCCGCAAGCCTCTCGGGCCTGTCGAAGTTCGTGGTTAGGGCCTGGACGTCTGCTATGATGATGAAGGTGTCGTACTCCTCCTGCAGGAGGACCCTGTTCTGGAGAGAACCGACGAAGTGCCCCAGATGGAGCGGGCCCGTCGGCCTGTCGCCCGTGAGTATCCTCTTCTTCACTTCGCCTCCGCCCGGGGGGTGAGGATGGTCACGCAGTCGGACTCCCTGAAGCCGCCGAGGTCTATCTCGCCCTTCCTCGTGTCGAGTATCGAATAGATGCGCTTCACGATCGGGGCGAGCCTGGGGCAGATCTCGGCGTATCCCGCAAGGTATCTCATCGTCCGGGGAAGGTCGGCGAGGTAGTCCTCCCTCTCGTAGGCCCTGAACTGGAACGCGAAGGTTCCGGCCGCCTTGAGACTCCTCTGGCACGCGCACGAAGCGACCCTGAACATGTTGGACCTTCCTGCGGACTGCACGAACCTCCTGGCCATCGTCTCCCATTCCGGTCCGATGTCCACGTAGCTGTCGCGCAGAAGACTGACCAAATCGTACTCGATGGGGCCGAAACGGGCGTCCTGCCAATCCACCATGACGAGGCGGCCGCCGTGCACCATCAGGTTGGCGCTGTGGTAGTCCCTGTGGCAGAAGACCCTGGGACTCTCGGCGATATAGGCGCACAGATCTCTGAACAGAGCCTGAAGCGCCGCCACCTCTTCGGCCGGCACGGCCAGGAGCCGGAAGAACAGGTGCTCCAGGGTGTGGTCGAGCTCGGCTGCGAAGAAGTTGGCGGTGAAGTGCCTCCTTCCCGCGATGGATTCGGCGCAGGCATGCATCGTGAGTTCCCTCTGCATCCTCTCTACGATGTACAGCGCCTCCTCCAGGAAGCCCTCGTAGGATGCCCTGTCCAGATCCAGGAGTCTCGTATCGTGCAGATCCTCCATCACGGCCCAGCCGGCGGGCGCATCGGAGAATACGATTCCCGGCACGGGAAAGCCGTGCGCGGAGAGAAGTGCGTTGATGTCGAGCCAGCTTTCTATGGGGATCCTGCCGCTGTCCATCGCCACGAAGCTGCCGGACGGCGTGCATACCCTGCAGAAAACCCTCCTGGAGGCGTCCCCCGCCAGCATCTCGAGGCGCTCAACCGGACCGACCCTGGCCTCGATCCACTGCCGGAAGAGAGGCGATATCTCCGGTTCCCTCAAACGCCGCCCCTCCGCTCCATCCACGGGAGCACCGACCTCTCCAGCACTCCGCCGAGAAGCGCCGAGCCGTCGAGCATCACCGAGTCCCTCACCACCGACCCCGATGCCACCCTGCAGCCCCTTCCCACGAACCAGCGGCCCTCGAGCACGGCGCCCTCCTCTATCACCGCCCCCTCCCTGACGACGGGCGGTCTCGAGAGGAGATTCACCCTGTAGGTCTCCGCCTCGCCGGTGTCCAGCCACTCCCCCGAGGCATCGAAGGCCTCCAGCCGCATACCGGCTTCCGAGCAGGCTGCGGCCAGTCCGGAGAAGAGGCCGTCGTTCCTGTGGCGCACGGCGGCTTCGAGCACCCTGCTCCCCACCGCGCTGAAACCCCAGTAGTGCCTCGGGCTGCCCGAAGATGAAGGAAACGTCCCTTCGGGGGAAACTCCCACGGGACGGTAGTCTCCGGAGGAGGGCATCCGGCCGAGGACCGCCGTCCAGTCCGCCCTGCGCTCCAGATGGCGGCCGACCAGAGCTGCGAAGTCCAGGTCGGTCACCGCGTCGGTGTTGCACACCAGCCAGTCGCCTCCGCCGGAGACTTCTGCGAGCCTCGAGAGAGTGCCGCACACGCCCAGCGGCCTCTCCTCGAACATCAGCATGCATTCCATGCCGGTGCTTCGCTCGATCTCCTCGATCACAAGATCGGGGCACCGGGAGGCGTTGGCGGCCATTCTCCGAGGCGCAGTCCCGACGCAGGCGGCGGCCAGCCGGCCCAGCACCGTGGTGCCCTCCCAGGGCAGCAGCGATTTGGGACGCAGGATCGAGAGCGGCTCCGCTCTCCTGCCCAGCCCTGCCGTCAGGAGGAGTACGCCCTCGAGATGCCTTCTGGAGCCGTCAGCCGTAGATCTTGGGCCTGTTGCAGTCGCAGAGCTTGACCCGCCTGCGCTGGGGACGCCAGTTGCCCCTCTCGTCGATCAGGGATGCGTAAAGCACCACGGGCTGCTTCTCCTTGCCGCAGACGGGGCAGAGCTCGCGGTGTATGGTCCTGGCCTCGTGAGCCAGCTTGGCTGCGAAAGTGCGTTCCTTCTTGGGCATCAGTTCCCGTCCTTTGCGCACATAGATGGCACCCGCCCGGCGGCGGACATTACCTCGTCCATGAAGCGCCTGTCTCCGTCAAGCTCGAAAACCGCAAGCGCCGTTTCCAAGATGGCCTGGATCCCCCGCCTGACCTGCAGCGGGCTTCTCCTGCCCGGAGAGGCCCACCAGAACGGGCACGAGTATAGCATCCTGTCGGCCAGCGCTGCAACTCTTTCCGAGCCGGAAGCCCTGGCCGACGACAGGACATGCGACAGGAGGGCCCTGAGAGCCGCATGGTCGGGGCAGTCGGGGTCGTCCCAGAGCGGCCACGGCTTGCCTGCGGCGATGTCCTCGGGCGTCGTCGACCACGATCCGGGAGGCACCTCCGCATCGCGCGCGGGAAAGGCCCCGGCGATGCCCGAAAGCGTGTCCAGGACGACGTCTGCCCCGCCCTGCGCGAAGCTCGCGAGGAAGGGCTCCAGGAAAGTCTCCACACCGCCCCTCCTGTGATGCCCGAAGGTCTCTCCATCCATCGCCACAATGAGATAGGCGTCCGCGTCGGTGCCGGCCCATGCCTCCAACCCGCGAACGATGTCGGCGGCGACCTCGTCCCCCCACCCTCCGTGAAAAGCTATCCTGTTGCTCCAGAAGTTGCTCCTGAGGAGTACCCTGAGCCCCCGGCAGGAAGGCACCCAGTCGTACGGAGCATCCCTCCCCGAAGCCACCCAGGGAAGGTCGTCGGCCACGGCCCATTCGAAACCCAGAGCCGCCAGCCGGCCGAGGACCCCCGGACTCACCGCCATCTCGGGAGGGAAGAAGCCCCTCGGGGCATAAGACGGGCCGAGAAGCCTCTCGTTGCCCAGGGTGTTGAGGGCGATCTGCCTGTCCATCTCGGCTTCGGGGATCAGCGGAAGCAGGGGGTGGAACGCTCCCGAACCCGTGAACTCGACACCCCCGGCCCTCGACAGATCGTCGAGCGTGGTCGAACCGGCCTTCGAGAGCTGCTCGGTCAGCGAATAGTTGATGTTCAGCGTGACTTTCGCGCCGGTTCGGGCGAGCAGGGACGCGACGGGACGGTAGCACTCGGCGTCTATCCGCTCCACCACTGACCTGTCCTGCGTAGGAGGCTGGTAGATGTGCAGGAGAAGACCGATCCTCTTCATGCCTCCTCCAGGAAAAGCCGGACGACGCTTCCGGGCTCCGCGCCGACGATCCCGGACGCCCGGCCCCCCCCCACCGAGAGCTCCATGTAGCCGCTGCCCCCCTCGATCAGCGCCAGACGTCCCTCCGCGTGGGCGTATTCCGGAGAGGGCACCACCGCGAGCATGCGTCCCCCGGCCTCGATCCGGACGGGTCTCCCGGAACCCAGGTCGGCCCTGCGAAGCCACAGGATGACGTTCCCGAAACGATCTACGGAGGCGACGCCCGTCTCGATGCCTCCCGGGAAGGCGGCGGGCAGGGTGCGCGACAGCCTGGCCACGCCGCCTGGATCGGAACGGACGGCTCCGGGAGGAGCACCGCCCAGGTTCATCGCCCTGGCTAGGGCGGGCGCGAAAACGTCCCTGCCGTGGAAGGTGCGTGATGCGCCGGGGGGGACGGGGATTTCGAAAGCTTCGTCGAGATCGAGCCAGCCGAGGATGCCGTTGTCAGGGCCGCAGACCCAGCAGCCGCATGAGAGGCATAGCATGGCCCTCCTGTCGGTCCCTACGCCGGGATCAACCACCGCCAGGACTCCCGAACCCCCGGGGAGGCGGGGGAGGACTACGTGCAGGTGGAAGGCGACGGAACGGATGTCGCCCGGGGATATCTCGTGGGTCAGGTCGATCAGCGCGAGGTCCGTTTCAGCCGCCGTAAGGAGCGAGGCCTTCATCTGGGCCACGTATGTGTCGGTGGTGCCGAAGTCGGACAGGAGGAAGGCGCAGCGCACTATCTCCTCCTTATCACCACGAGGGTCTGGTCGTCGGATCTGGGCGCTCCGGCCGAGTGCCTGTTTACCGCCTCGAGCATCCTGTGGATCATCTGCCTGGCGGAGAGATCGCGGAAGCTCACGGCCAGTTCCACGAGCGTCATCAGACCCAGCTCGGAGTCGGACGTGTCCTTCGCCTCGGAGATCCCGTCGGTGTAGAGCAGGAGGACGTCCGCCGCCTCAAGGCGGACGATCCCGGGCGAGTACCTGGCGTCGAAGCTTGCTCCCAGCAGCAGGCCGCCTTCCGTCAGCAGCTTGGTCTGTCCCTCCCTTTTCACGAGCACGGGGGGATTGTGTCCTGCGTTGACGTATGTCAGCGTGCCCGTGCGGGTGTTGAGCACGCCGTAGAAGAGGCCCACGAGACTGGTCGCCTCCCCCGCCTCGCACAGCGACTCGTTCACCTGCCTGATGATCTCCGCGATGGAGTAGATGTTCCTGACCCTCGCGGCCAGGCTGCCCTTGAGGGCCGCCATCGTCAGAGCGGCGGGAATCCCCTTGCCGGAGACGTCTCCTACGGCGATGCCGAGGTTGTCCTCCGGCAGGGGGAAGAAGTCATAGTAATCCCCGCCGATCTCCCTCGCGGGGCTGTAGTAGAACTCGATGTCGTAGGATTCAAGCCTCGGCGGGGAGTCGGGCAGGAACTCCTTCTGGATCTCCCTGGCCGTGCTCAGCTCGTCTACGATGGTCGCGCCCGAGGTTCCCCTGTCGAGCAGGAGGTCGGGGAGTCTCTTCCTGACGGCCTCGGCCGAGATCAGCCCGGGCGTCGCGGTGACCAGCCTGGCGGTTTCGATCCGCGTCTTCTCGTCGGGATCCGACAGGAGCTCCGAGATAAGTTCGGGCGCTCCGGGATCGGAGAGCAGTTCGGAGTATTCCTTCAGCATGGCTGCGACCTCCCGGTGCACGCCGGGGGAAGGGTCGGAGACCACGCGGGAGAGCCGCTGGAGCTTCTCCGGGGCCGACAGGGTCACGGATTCCACCACGCCCCAGAGCGTGCGCGCCCTGACGGACGACTCGGGATCGGACAGGAGCCTTTCGAGAGCTTCGGAAGACTGGGGGGACAGATCCGGCGCGAGCTTCCCGATGGCCTCGCCTGCCACCGCGCGCACGGATCTCTCGGAATCGGCTGCCAGGACGGGCAGGACCCACTCGAGTCCCCCGTCCACCACTCCCTGCTTGAGCATCGCCCTGGCAAGCGAGGAGCGGACCAGGGGGGACTCGTCCTCCAGCATGCGCCCTACCAGCTCCATCCCTTCGCCGCCGAAAGAATCGAGATTCCAGAGCACGAACCATGCCAGCCTGGCCCTCTCCTCCGGGGTGCCCGTTCCGGTTATCGCCCGGGAGACTTCGAGGGCCGTCTCGGCCAGATCCCACCTGGCGCGTCCGATGAGCTGGCTCAGAGCCTCCCTGCCGTTGTAGGCCTCCGCGGTCAGCACTGTTCTGACCAGGCTGGATCTGCGGGCCGGCTCGAAGGAGCTGAAGTACCTCAGGACGAGCGAGGCGAAGTTCATGTCTCCCGCGATCCTGTCTGCAACCAGGCTCCACAGCTTGTGCGCTTCCTCGTCCGTCAGCCAGGAGTAGTTCATGAGCAGGCAGAGGACCACCGCGGTGCGGTCCTCCTCCTCGAGGTTCGAGACGAGGGCCCTCCTCACGTCCATGTCGAAGTATCTGAGCCGCCCTCCGACCTGCCTGGCCACGAGACCCCTGCCGCCGGGAGGCATACGCTCCAGGATCACCCAGAGGAGGTCGGTGAACTCGGTGGAGAACTCCTCGGTTTCGCGCGTAAGAAGCCCCCATGCGAGGCTCCTGAGTATCCTGCCGTCGCCTTCCGAGAGGGCCTCGTCGACAACGGCCATCTCGTCCCGGTTCAGCCTGGGGAATCTGCCGCCCAGATAGACCATGGCCTGTGTCCTGACCCTGATGGAGGAATCGTGGATCAGGCGTGCGCAGTAGCCGCCGGGATCGTCCGATCCGCCCCACATAGCGATTCCCCGCATCAGCGAAGCCCTGACATCGGGCACCGGATCCGTCGAAAGGGCTCCGAGAATGGAGGCCATGCGAACGTCCGACCTCGCCCAGAGGGAGGCGCAGACTTCGGCCAGCGCACGGCGCCTGTCCGGAGAGGGATCCGTGGATATCGACTCTGCCAGACTCAGCAGGCTGTCGTCAGCCTGCTTAGGGCTTCGCAGGAGGACGGTCAGGGTGTCGAGTAGGATGCCGTGGTCCTGCTCCCTCGCTGTGGAGTGCAGGAGGGTAGCCCTGTCTTCGTCCGAGAGCGAGCGGTAGAAGTGCGCGAGGACGATGCCGGCCTTTCTCACGCGAGGTTCGGGCGAATTCAGCAGCACGTCGCCCAGGGCATGGATCACCCTGCTCCTCTTCCTCACCAGTTCGTCGAACACCTCGTCGATGGCCGCCATGAGAAGCGCGTCCCCGGCGGCGATGTTCATCTCGCCCGCGATGCGCACACGCCTAAACGGCGCCTCGCCGCGCGAAGCACAGGAGCCGCCGTACATTTCCTCCAGGTCGCCGGCGGAGGGGAAGCGCCTCTTCTCGAGGATGCTCAGCCTCTCCCAGAGGCTGTAGAGGGACGCCTTGAACATGCTCTCGGGAATAACGGGATCGAATGCGGCGAGCAGTACATGTTCGGCGAGGTCGAGCGGGTCCAGCTTCAGGAGCCTCCTCCGTGCCGACCTGCCCTGCTCGAGCCTCCAGCCGCGCCTCTCGGAAGGACCGGGAAGTGTGACGTGCGCGTCGCCGTAGGTCTCGAAGATGGCCTCTATCCGGGGCGACGAAGACGCCAGGATCAGTCGCCTCCTCGACTCGGTAGCCCGAATCATGAGCGAGAGCGCCACGGTCCAGACGTAGCTCGACCAGAGGTCCGTGAACCTCCTAAGCGTGTCGAGATCGAAGAACACCGCGCAATCCCCGGGGCCGGTGAGCAGGGTCTCCACGGCGGTGGAATCGAGGTCGGCCGAGATCATCTCGACGGGGTTCAGGCCCTCATCGGACGCCCTGGAGAGCAGGTGCCGCGCCAGGGTGGTCTTGCCCGAGCCGAGAGGGCCGCTGAGGCAGACGAATCCGCGCCTCATGAGCACGTCTTCGGCCAGCTCGAGGCTTCGCGAGTCGATCTTGTCCTCGTCGACCGGGCCGTAGCTCGCCAGCAGGTCGTCGCCCGAAGGGAAGGGCGAAGAGTCCCTCTCGACCTGCCTGAGCCACCTCTGCACGGGTCCGGACACGATCGCGCGGGCGTCCTGTGCGGTGGAAAACACCCACCAGGAATCCCACGCCCTGAGGCGGGAGTAGATGCTGTCCGCAGCGCCGGGCTCCCCCAGGCAGAGCCCAGCTATCGGAACCGCCCTGCGGAAGCTGGTGAAGAAAACGCGGCGCATGCGGTCCGACGGCTCCAGGTTGAAGAGCATGACCACGGCGTCCGGCTGTTCCTCCGGACCGACGAGTCTGATGCCTGCAGCCCAGGATGGCGGTGAGAGCCTCTCCAGATCGCTTCTCAGGATGTCGTCGAGTCCGCTTGGAAAGGCTCGGCTCTCGACGGCGAAGTGCAGCCTGAGCCTGTCCAAATCAGGTGAGCGGCCAGACCAGCGTGGCCTGGGTTCTCCCGTCCTCGGTGAGGCCGAACTCGACCCACCTGGCGAGATTCCTCGCTATCAGGATGCCGCGGCCCCTGTCGGAGAAGATCTCCTCGCCCTCGGCCGGCTTGTAGCCGATCTGCTCGCCGGGAACCCAGCTCCCCTGGTCCTCCACCTGTATCTGCAGACGGCCCGGAAGGACCTCCATTCGAATCGAGACGGGCTTGTCCCCGTCCATTCCGTTTCCGTGTTCCATGCCGTTCTTCACGATCTCGATGACCGCTATGGACAGGGAGGTCAGCTCGTCTTCCTCGACTCCCGCGACGGCTCCAACCCTCTGCACGAACACCTGCAGCGGTTCCAGGAAGACCTCCAGGCTCGGAACGCTTACTGTTACGGGCTTCACGCCTTGTCCCGGAAGCTCGCGAGCGCCTCGGCCTCGCTGTGGAAGGTTTCGAAGACCGTGATGAGCTTGGTGATGATGAACAGCTCGTGGATCTTCTTCGTCGCGTTGAGGATCTTCATCTCGCCGCCGGCCCTGCGGATCGTCGTGTGCCCGGAGACGATCACTCCGAGTCCGGAGCTGTCCATCCAGGACACGTCGCCCAGGTCGAGCAGGACCTTCCTGTGCCTGTCCTGGTTCACGGTGTTCTGGAAGGCCGTTTTGAGCTCCACGAGCTCGGGGCCGCTGATGAGCTTGCCGCCCAGCTTGATGATCGTGACGCCGTCCTTGACTGTCTCATGGATCTTCAAAGCCGAACCTCCCGTCAGATTCTGTCGCAGTGTACGCGGGGATATTCGCAATGACCAGGCGGGTGTAAAGACCCGGGATTCACGTACAGAGGAGGAAGTCGGATCCCTCCTCGAAGTTCATTCGGGCGAGAGCCGAGGATATCTCCTCGCGCGCGCCGCGGGATCTCACGCAGACCAGGACCGGGATGCCTCTCATGTCGGGCAGCCTCGCCGGAGGAATCACCGGCCTGCCCCGTACGACGCCGCCGATCCTCTTCGGGTTCACGTCCACGAATGCCTCCACGGAGATGCCCTCGCGCGCGAGCAGGTCGGTGAACTTCCTGCCCCACGGGCCGGCGCCCCAGAGCACCACTCTGCGATGCCCCTCCATGAGCGGAGCCCTGTGGATGTAGCGTGCCTTGAGGGAGAAGAAGGCCTCCGTGGAGTACCGCCCGCTCGTCCTGGAGAGCCTGTCCGGCCTCTCGCGCCAGTCCAGGAGCACCTCGGGGACTTTCCGGAACCTCACCCCCCTCGACCAGAGACGGAGCCAGAGTTCGTAGTCCTCGGGGAAGGGGCCCTCGGAGTATCCCCCCGCCTCCAGCACCGTCTCCCTCGCGAAGAACGCGGAAGGGTGGGGAACGGGGCTTTCGACGAACATCGCCCTCGCGATCTCCTCGTGCCGCACCAGGGAGTTCACCCACTCCTCGTAGAGTCGCCATCCTTCAGCCACTCCGCCGGTGCATCTCACTAGGCAGGATACCACGGTCCCCGATCCAAGGGAGCGGGCCAGCGCGAGCTGGGCCTCCAGCCTCCGGGGGTGGCAGACATCGTCGGCGTCGAGCCGGGCGATCCACCTTCCCCTCGCCAGGGCGATGGCGTGGTTGAGCGCCGCCGTTATGCCCGGCGAAGGCGGAGAGGCCGGACGGAACCTCCGGTCCTGCGAATCGAACGAGGCCGCGATGGATGCCCCGTCATCCGACGATCCGTCGTCCACCATGAGAACCTCGAAGTTCTCGAAGGTCTGTGATCGGAGCGATTCCAGCGCGCCGCCGAGCCAGGCTCCCGCGTCCCTGAACGGAAGTGCGACCGAGATCTCAGGGGGCTGCGAGCCGGGCAATCGCACCTTCGAGTTCCGCAGGATCCCTTACGGGTCGACCGCAAGCGCCTCCATAGCAGGGCTGGGCATAGGGAAGGTCGTCGAACGGCAGAAAGAGCGCCGCGGCGGCGGCGCTGTCCTCCGGCAGGGAGGGGTCGAAGAAGTCCACGGCCTCCCGGCCTGCGAGCCTGACTGCCTCGGCTTCCAGGGCCGATGCAAGGCTGTCCGACCTGCTCCCTACGATGTTCACGTGCGCGCCCGCGCCGCTCGAAGACGCCGTGGTGTCAGGCCCGGCTCCTCCTCCAGAGGCCGCCTCCAGCCGGCCGGTGAACCAGCCGGCCTCCCTGGCCCCGACTGCGCGGGCGGTTTCGACGCCGTCGGGGTTCAGAACGATCGTCACAGGAACGGCGTCGGGCAGGTCGAACCGCTCCACGGCGGCGGACGCATCATCCGCATCCAGCCAGATCACCGTCAATCCGGTGCCCCCCGCTTCCAAAAACCGCCTGACGTCCTCCGGCGAGCGATCTCCGATGGAGACGGCCAGGACGACGGCTCCGTCCCCCGCGGAGTCCGCCGCTGCCTCGATCAGATGGAGCTCGGCGACGCACGGGCCGCACCAGGTCGCCCAGAAGTTGAGAAGGACCGGCCTGCCGGACGCGGCGGCGAGTGCGCTGTCCAGGGCTCCCAGACCCTCGAAGAGCGTCCAGCCCCCTCCATCTCGCGTTCGATGGTGAATGGCGAGATGCCTGGCAACGGGCACCAGGAGAAGTGCGACCAGCGGAATCCAGAGCAGGCGCTCTGAAGTCCGGCTCATTTCGCCAGCCCGTTTTTCACAGCCGCGACCGGACAGGCCGGAACGCAACGGCCGCACCTTATGCAGGTCGAGGACGAAGGATCCTTCCATATCTCGATGTCCACGGGGCAGACTTCCCTGCACTTCCCGCAGCGGATGCACGACCGGTCCACCGTCATTCGGAACAGGGACACGCGGCCCGCGAGACCCCACGCGGCGCCCAGCGGGCACAGCGTCCTGCAGAACGGCCTGCTGGTCGTGACCGACCAGAGGATGACCAGCACGGCGACAGCAGACTTCCAGGCGAACAAGAAGCCGGTCTCGAGCGTTCCTCCCGAGTCCCAGAGGGCGAAAGGCCAGCCTCCGGTCACCGTGCCTGCCGGGCATACGGCCTTGCAGAACCAGGGATCTCCGGGCATCCCGGGACCGGGCCTGAGCAACAGCGGCAATGAGACTGCAAATACCGCGAGAACAGCGAACCTCGCATTCCGCAGGCCCGGAGGCAGGCGGAGGCGCGGGGCGGGAATCATGTATAGGAGATCCTGCAGTAGCCCGAACGGGCATAGATGCGAACAGGCGAACCGTCCGGCGAGAAAGCCCACGAACAGGATCGAGCCCAGGATTGCCAGGACGGTCAGCGGCTCGGTGCTCCCGATCGAACCCAGCGAAATGCCGGGGGAGGCGAGGAGACTCTGGAGAGAGCCGAGAGGACATGACGCTATGCTGGACGGACAGCTGTAGCACTGGAGGCCCGGGAAGCACGCGACTTTCAAGGGACCGGTGTAGATCCCCTTCTCGACCCAGCCCTGCAGCCACGCGTTCGCCGCCAGGGCGGAGGAGAACTGCACGAGACGCTGGCGAAGTGCGGCCATTCCCACCCGGGTCATCCCACTCCGATGCACTCGAGGCAGATCGTCACGGCCTTGCGGAGGATGATCGAAGGATCGCCGGCAAGATATCCGGTGACGATCATCGCCGCGGAGATTGCGACGAGGACGACCGAGACGATGCGCTTCGGGACTGCCTTCATCTCCGCAGCTCCGGATGGGACGTGACGGTGGTCATGGAGGCGGCGAGCGGATTCGAACCGCTGAATGACGGATTTGCAATCCGCTGCCTTACCACTTGGCTACGCCGCCCCCGTGACTTTCGAGTCGCGAAGATACGCCCCGGAACTCCCCGGGTCCACCCTTCAGGCGGCGGTTCATGTCCGGAAAACGACGCGGACCCGTCGGCGCCATGCTCTGCGATGCAGGGAGCCCCGATCTCCGGGGCGCTTCCCACGTGATTGGCGACATCGGCTCGAACGCGCGCAGGGCTCGTAGAACGCCGGAGATCACCTGACGATCATGAGCCGTGCAGCCGGTCTCCCGTTTCGTGGCACGACGCAATAGACGCCGGAGGACAGCTCGATTCCCGGTGTCCACTGCCCCGGGATCGAGAGACTGGCGACGACTCTTCCCGTCAAGTCCACGATCACGGCGGAGCCGGGCTCGCCCAGGATCTCGCAGGAGACGGAGAACGGATTGGGAAGGACCCGGAGCGCGGAACAGGATTCATCCGGAGTACAGCCCGAGGGCTCCCATCGGATATCCACCAGATACATCGCCGGATCGTTCTCCAGCGAATCCCCGTAGCAGAACTGGAAGTTCCATTCGGAGGTGTCGTCGTGCTGGAAGCGCTCCAGCAGAGCGGTCGTATAGAGACGCGCGATCTCCTGCTGGGCTGCACGTGATATCGTGGGATCACCGTCGAAGAGCTCCTCGAGCCATGTTGAATAATCCATGAAGTAGCAATGGCTTGCGCCATCAATCACGGCGAAGGCGCCCGGAGCCGGCATGTCCGCCCATACCTGGGATTGCACATCCTCCCACGGCACGATCCCGTCCTCTGTGCCCTCGAGGATGAGCTTGGGCACGAGGACTCCGGCACCGGAGCATTCCGGATCGGACTGAGGACCGCTGTACGAAACGGCTGCTCTGAGAGTGTCACCGAGGCCTGGACCGAACAGGTCCGCAGCCAGAATGGACAGGCTGCCTCCCATGCTGTGGCCCACCAGCGACCAGTTGTCCCTGTCGATCCGGTTTTCGAGCACGTGTCCGCTCTGCCCTCCCAGACTAGAGGCGTATCTGGCCGACATCACCAGGCAGTTGGCCCTCCTGTCGTGCTCGGGATTGAAGAGCGGATTGGAAATCGTAGGAAGGACAACGACATAGCCCCACGACGCGAAGTGGCGGCAATAGCTGTAGTAGTGGTCGATGGACAGATTCCACCCGTGGCCGAAGGCAACAACGGGGCACTGCCCGGCCGCCGGCGGTACCGAGCCCGCCTCCCAGGGAAAGTAGACGATCGAAGAGGTCATGATCTCGCCGTCGCCCGGAATATCGCAGAACAGCGAGTCGTATCCCCAGGGGCCCGGGGCGGAGTAGTCGGGCCCCTGCGCATGGGTTGCGAGCGGAATCAACGCCAGCGGGATCGACAGAAGAAGATGGTTCTTCACGGCAACTCCCTTCTCGGGAGGGTGTCACCGGCCTGAAGCCGAGCCGGTGTCGAATATCCCACTGCAGAGGGTTCACGAGCAACGGGACGCACGAGGCTTCGCGGAACGGCCGCCACGGGTCTGCCAAATCGGTCGAGAGAGCTGATCCGGACACCCGATATTCATGTTCGACATCGGAATATGCGCGTTTCTATGCCTCGCGGGCGGGTTGCCAGCACTGGAAGTTCATGCCTCTCGGTCTTCCTGTTCGATCGCCCTGCTATGGAAACGATACCCGCGAGCGGGACGCCGCGTGTCTCTCTGCTCCCGCGATTCCGCCACGGCGGAATCACTGCCGCAGGTTCGTTTCGCAGGCGAAACGAACGATGCGACAAGTCGCGGGTTGGCCTTCCGTGTCGCAGGATAGTCTCCCCCAGGGACCTGTCCGAATTACGGTGTGGCAATGAAAGTGGGCGGGACGCCGCGTGTCTCTCTGCTCCCGCGATTCCGCCACGGCGGAATCACTGCCGCAGGTTCGTTTCGCAGGCGAAACGAACG
>JAAYTY010000191.1 GCA_012523605.1 Candidatus Fermentibacterota bacterium | reverse complement strand
CGGCATACTCCACCCCTTTGCCCTTGACGGTGACGACGTGCACGAGCACCGGCCCTTTCATATCCTTCACCGCACGGAAAATCTCGATCATGTCCTCCGTGTTGTGCCCGTCAATGGGGCCAAGATATGTGAACCCGAGGTGCTCGAAGAGCGGCCCTTCCTTCGGCGATGCCAGGTGGGCCATACCCAGCTTCAAACCTTCCGCGGCCTGGATGATGGCCTTGCGCCCGAGCTTGAGGTGATCTAGTAGTTCTTTGGCCCTGTGCTCCAGGCTGATCATGAGAGGCTGGGAGCGCATTCGGGCGAGGTGGTAGGACAGCGCGCCGACCGCCCCGGCTATGGACATGGAGTTGTCGTTCAGAATGAACTTCACGCTGGCGCCAAGCTCGCCGGCATGGTTCACCGCTTCCAGAGCCATTCCGGCCGTCATGGCGGAATCGCCGATGACCGCCACGACGTCGCCGCCCGTCCCCTTCAGGTCGCGGGCCTCCGCATAGCCCAGCGCCGCCGAAAGCGAGGTTCCGGCGTGCCCCGCCCCGAATGCGTCGTACTCGCTTTCCTCCATCCGCAGAAAACCGGACAGCCCACCGCCCTGACGAATAGTGGGGAACTGGTCGCGCCGCCCTGTGAGGAGCTTGTGCGGATATGCCTGATGCCCCGTGTCGAACACGATGGTGTCTCTCGGGGCATCCCAGACGGTATGCAGCGCGATGGAGAGCTCTACGGTGCCCAGATTGCTGGCGAGGTGCCCTCAGTTTACGCTCATGACATCCAGGATGGTTTCCCGGATATCGGCGGCAAGCTGCGTGCGTTCGGCTGCCGTCAGGCCCTTGAGATCGGCCGGGCTGTCAATGCGCTGCAGGACCTGGTTATGTTCAGTCAAATGGTATTCTCCTTATGGGTACCCGCCGCGCCCGGCTCAGTCCCCCGGCTTCAGTTGGCCGAGCAGCCGCTCTCCTTCGACGAAGTCTTCCAGCTTGTCCAGATCCTCGCCCAGTTCCGGCCACGGACACACAAGCGCGCGAAGCCTGCCCCCCATGGTCCGCTCCGCGGCTCGTTCGATGGCCGGTATGCTGAGGGCTCCAGCCCACAGCTTCTTTGCGGCAGCCGCCCGAATGAGCGTCCCGAACCCGATCATCGAAGCAAGCTTCAGGGGATGCTTCCGTGCCTGGTAGAGCTGCTCGATGCGTTCCCTCGAGCTCAGCACATACTGCCTTCTTACGAGTACCGCGTTTCCGCCCGTGAATGTTCCCTCCCGGACCCGATGGTACGTCCGGCGGAGGCGGGGGTATTTTGCGTCGCAGTCTATCCTGTTGATGACGGGATACACGAAGTCGGCGTTCTTCTTCATACCTTCGCCGACAAGGAATGAGAACGCCTCTCCGGTCGCCAGCGGGATATCCGAAGCGGTCACCATCAGAGTCTCCGCCTCTCCGGCAGCCTCCACGCCGGCCATCACATTGTCCAGAAAGCTCGCTCCGGGCTTCAGCGTTATATCGGCATCCGCACCAAAGTCCGCAACAAGGATGACATGGCCGACGCTGCCAGATTCCCGAATCGCCGACAGCACCCAGTCGATCATTCGTTTTCCGGCCAGGGGCACCTCGGCACGCCAGTTGACATTGTATCTCGCTTTGAGCGCTTCGTCTGCCG
>JAAYTY010000021.1 GCA_012523605.1 Candidatus Fermentibacterota bacterium | reverse complement strand
TGGTGGGAGAATGCCGACGGCCAGGGAGGGACCTGGACAAGGCACACCATCGCCACGGACATGTACCAGCCCTGCTCCGAATGGGCGGCCGACATGGATGCTGATCTCGACATCGACATCGTAGCCGCCTCGACCTCTGCCCGAATGCTGTGCTGGTGGCAGAATGCGGACGGCAGGGGCGTGCGATGGATAGAGCACTTCACGGGTGCCGATATCTACACTCCCTGGGAGGTGATCTCGGCTGACCTCGATGGTGACGGGAACCACGAGTTTCCGCTGGGGCTGGAGCACAGCATCAGGATCTACTCCGCCGTGGGCCCATCTACGAACGGCTGGATGGACTCTTCCATCCTTTCCCTCGGATGCGATCCTTCATGGGACTGCATCTCCTGGACCGCATCGGTGCCGTTCGACGCGAGCCTGGGCATACAGGTGCGGGCTTCCGACAACCCGGGAGACATGGGGGAGTGGTCTTCGATGCTCACCGAGCCCGGATCCCTCGTCGGACTGCTCGGAGACGGGTACAGCTATCTTCAGTACCGGCTGGTGATGACAGCCGGTCCCTCGGGCCTGCTTCCGGCGCTTCATGGCATTTCCTTCGCATTCGACGTTCTCGGAACAGGGGAGGGCGGCGATCCTCCGCGGGACTTCGGAATGGTCGAAAGGACAACCCGGTCTCAGGGCCCGTCGTCGTGAGTCTGAACCTGCCTCGAGAGGAATGTGTCCGAATGGTGATCTTCGACATCTCGGGCCGGGCAGTCCGACGGACAGGCCCTATAGAGCTGGAACCCGGCACGCACGAGGTAGTGCTCGGCGATATTCATCCAGGCATCTACTTCATCCGGGTGACCGCAGGCGACTCTGTTGCGTCAGGGCGTTTCGCAGTAGTGGAGCAATGAGGGTCAGCCCCAAAAGCTTCTGAAGAGTGCTTGCAATATCAACCGGCCTATTCACTTGAGCCCTGATTCCCCGCTTTATTCCCAATATACCGCTTGAATGAAAAGTCAACCAGCATCAGGATTGATTATACAAATATTACTCCTAATATAGCCCGTAAATAGTTCCGCGCCTGGCCTCCTGTCATGGAGCTGCTTCGCCCCGCTCAACGCCCGTCGAAGCGATCAGATGACGGCGAAGCTTCTTGCGGCCGATTCCGCCCCGCTCGAGACGCGCAGGATGTAGATGCCAGGTGACATGCCGCCCAACGGCAGGGACAGCGTCGAGGCACCATCGGGTGCACCGATGTCGAACGACAGGACTGAATGCCCGGCGATGTCGAAGACCGCAACGGATATCATCCGGTCAGGGTTGCCGGCGGAGGGAATCCAGCAGGAGAAGAACAGCAGATCCGATGCAGGGTTGGGCCATGCATCGAGAACCGCAAGGCAGCCCGGCGAAGCCTCTGCCTGCCCTTCGAGCCCAGTGCCGGAGCCCTCGGTGATGTCGACGTGCGTGTCGGCGGCCAGGTCGGAGTAGGACTCGACGAGGCCGGAAGGCCAGTGCACCTCGACTTCGATCGGGCCCGTGGACTGACCCAGCCCGAACTCCAGCGCCTGGCTGTCGGAGTCACCCATCCCGTGGCCGCCGTCCACGCGCTGATAGCTCGTGACGCCTCCGGCGGTGCAGCGCACCACGGCGCCGATGGCGCTCCGGTTCGACACGATGCCGATCAGCCTGAGTACGATCCAGTGATTCGTCACCCCGTCGCACCTCAGGAGGCTGTTGCCGAAATGGGTGGCGAGGAACAAGTCGATGTCGCCGTCACCATCGTAGTCTCCGAACGCCGTGCCGAACGGGTCGGCAGGCTGGTCGATTCCCAGTGCGGAGGCGATGTCGGTGAAGGGGCCTATGCCGTTGTTGCGGTAAAGCCTGTTCGGATTCACATGGTTCGATGTGAAGAGGTCGATCAGGCCGTCGTAGTCTATGTCGAGGAATGTGGCCGTTCGCCCGTCGCCGACATCGGATACTCCCATGGCCAGCGTCACGTCCTGGAATGTGCCGTTGCCCATGTTGCGGTAGAGATAGTTCCGGGGGCTGTTGATATTGACGGAGTAGAGGTCGAACCATCCGTCGCCGTCATAGTCCCCGGCGCAGACCCCGGAGGTTCCGTTCGGATCGGCTACGCCAGCGGAGGTTCCTACCTCCTCGAATGTGCCGTCGCCCTTGTTGTGATAGAGCAGATTGGGGCTTCCGTTCCGCCCGACGTAGCAGTCCTCCAGACCGTCGTTGTCATAGTCGAGCCAGGCGCAGCTCCTGCCGCCGGTCTGGATGCCCGCCGAAGCGGCGCACTCCGTGAAGGTGAAGTCGCCGTCGTTCCGGAACAGATAGTTCGTGTTTCCGCACAGGTGGAGGTCCAGCCAGCCGTCGTCATTGTAGTCCACCCACGAACAGCGCCACGAGTAGGTGCCGTACACCGGTGCCGTGTCGCTGACGTCGTCGAACAGCATTCCGCCGATGTTGTGGAATAGCTTCGCATCCACGTAGCCGAAGGAGATGATCGCAATGTCGTCAAGGCCGTCGTTGTCGTAGCCGCCCACCGCGAAGTTGCGTGCCTCGGTGGGAAGCCCCGAGCCTGCGAGAACGTTTGTGAAGGCGTTTCCGTCGTTGCGGTACAGGAATACGTTCATCCCGCTCGAGGTGGAGACCAGCAGATCCAGGTCGCCGTCTCCGTCGAGGTCGCTCCAGGCCGCGGAGCTGCCCAGCCCGGGCACACTGATACCCATCGAGGATGTGACATCGGTGTAGAGCTGGGCGGAGTGGGCGACGGCGGAGAGTATTATGGCAACCGACAACTTTATGAATGCCGGAACGCACTTCATACCATGACCTCCCGGATAGATCCCATCAGCACTACATATTCATTAGGTGAAACGAAGGGGTAGAGTTACCGGAGGGCATTCCAGCGCTCCCGGCATTCTCACGAACAGCGGCTTCTGGAGACGGAAGAGGGTTCTCGAGCACTGAGGCGGGCAGGGAGCGTATTCGGTATCGAGGCGCCTCATGGGGGGATGAGGAGTCAGCCCGCTCCGGAAGGGGAAAGCCTTGGCACCTGGCCCGATCGGATATCTGCGCAACGGCGGATAGGAGCGGTGTGCGCGAAAGACCGGATTGTGTTATACTACCCGATAGGATGGCATGAGTCATAGTCGCACACAGCGGAGGTGTCGAGTGAGAATTCACGGTTTGACAGTGATCGCCGCCCTGCTCGCTCTGGCAACGTGCGCATTCGCGCTGGATATGCCGGCGACCTATGGAGGCCCTGCAGTCCCTGCCGGTGCAGTGCAGGTGTCTTATGAACCCTGGATCGAAGTTCCCCAGTACTATCCGTTCACCGTGGAGATCGACCAGAACCAGCCAGACGGCTCGGTGTACATGGCTGCGTTCTCCCAGACTTGTCTGGCACAGTCCTTCCAGCAGACCCACGACAACATCGCTGGAGCAGGCATCAAGCTGCAGTCAGGCATCGGCTCCTCCGACAACGTTACCATCCAGCTCTGGACCGGCCTTCCCAACGCCGGCGGCACGATGCTTACTTCTGCAAGCGCCACGGGAACACAGGGCCAGTGGGTGGATGTGTACTGGACGCCTGTGACGGTAACCCCCGGAACGACCTACTTCCTGGTGTTCACCGGCAATACCACTCTCGGGATCAGCGGCAGCCTCAGCAACCCCTATCCCTACGGCTGCGTTTACGCCAACTCCGGGTACATGCAGTTCCCCAGCTACGACTACGCGTTCCGCACATACTACGAGACCGACGTGGCCATCGAGCGCAGTACCTGGGCCAATGTGAAGACGCTGTTCGAGTAGCTTTTCCCCTCTGGTGCTCTGCCCGGGCCGGGTTTCAAACCCGGCCCGGGCCCTTTCTTGACCCAATCCGCGTTCTCCTGCATCCTATTCCAGGGATACCCGGTACAGCAGAACGAAACCGCTGTGATCGGTGGTCGATCGGGCTGAAGTGGAACCTGTGTCTCATCCTGGTTCATGACACAGTTGCGGTTCGATGGTTTTAACAGTCATAACGGCACTGCATGCAGCATCAGGAGGGGGGATGGTCATGAAAGGCGGACGGCCTTCGAAGGCTCGCAAGAGGGCATTCGCATCCGTACTCCCAGTCATGGCGCTGTTCCCTTGCGCAGCCGGAGCCCAGCAGGTGTTCACCGACGTCACCTCGGCAATGGGCATCTCCGGCCAGACCGGGCTGGGACACTCCGTGAGCTGGTGCGACATCGACAGGGACGGAGACCTGGACACGGCCTTCTCGAATCAGGACGGCAGCGGATTCTGGCTATACAGGAACGACGGGGCGACTTTCACGAACATCACCTCTTCCGCGGGGCTGGGGGGCATAGGCGCCTACAGGATACTATGGGGTGAGGTCACGGGCGATGACTTCACGGATCTCCTGCTGGACACCGGCTCCTCCCAGGCGCTCTACAGGAACGACGGGGACGGAACCTTCACGAACATAACCGGGGGCAGCGGCCTCACGGGCTCGCCGGTATGCCTCGCCGACTTCGACAACGACGGTGACGCCGACATCCTCACACTAACCTCATCGAACTGCATCGTTCAGCACAACTCGGGCTCCGGAACCTTCTCCCAGCAGGCGATCGCCTCGGGGAGCTGGATCTGCGGCGTGTGTCTGGACTACGATCGTGACGGCGATCAGGATGTCTATCTCGGAACCTACAGCGAGACCGCCAATGCTCTCCTCAGGAACGACGGAGCCTCGTTCACCGACGTCACCGCCGCGGCGGGGGCGACCTGGAACGGCAGCACGATGGGCATCACCGCCGGAGACTACAACAACGACGGATGGGACGATCTCTATCTCGGCAACTACTCCGAGCCGGGGTGCAAGCTGTTCAGGAACGACGGGGACGGCACGTTCACCGACGTTACGGTTTCCGCCGGGGTGCAGGGCCACAGCGACACCCGAACAGTCGCCTTCACCGACTACAACAACGATGGATGGCTGGATATCTTCGTGTCTCATCATGATTTCTACTCGTACAGCAACATCATGTTGCGAAACAACGGCAACGGGACGTTCGCGAACGTAGGCGCCGCACTGGGCCTTTCCGGCGAGATGATGGGCGACTACTTCGGCACGGCGTGGGGCGACTTCAACAACGACGGGGACATCGACCTGTTCGCCGTGGGCCACATAGACAAGTATGTCCTCTTCAGGAACGACCAGTACTCCACCGCCCCGGCGAACTACGTCACGCTGGAGCTGGAGGGGACGGTTTCGAACCGCGATGCCATAGGGGCCAGGGTGGCTCTGCAGGCCGGATCGGCCGTGCTGACGAGATGCGTTCGAGCGGGCGAGGGCTATCACGACTTTCACAGCATGCCCCTGGAGCTCGGTCTGGGAAGCGCGACCACGGCAGGATCCATCGAGATCGTCTGGCCCAGCGGGCTGGTGGAGAGCTACTACGGCATCCCCGCCAACCAGCGCCTATACGCAATCGAGGGCGACGGCCTATACACGGGGCTGGCGGACGACCCATCGGGAGCGATACAGCAGGCTTGGTCGCTTACGTGCTCGCCCAACCCGGCGGCTTCGCTCGTAGCAGTTTCAGTGACCGTTCCGGCCGGGGAAACTGCCGAAGTCGCCGTATTCGACATTGCTGGCCGACGCGTAATGACGCTTTTCGAGGGCGCCATGCCGAGCCAATCGCTGAGCCTGACGTGGAATGCGGTCGATGAGGATGGGGATCCGGTTCCTGCAGGAATCTATGTCATCGCGCTGGAATCGGAGGGCCGGAGCTACGCCAGGCTGGTCACGATCGAAAGGTAGGCCTCGCAAGGGAGAACGGATGCAACGGGCTTTCATTCTAGCCTTCGCCGTATTCGTGCCTTCTACGCATTCCGCCTCGCCGGCCGCCTCTGGAAGAGCCCTTTTCGAAGGACCTCGGCTTTGCGCGGAATGGGAGCCGTCGTACGGCACGCTTATTCGCTGGCCCCTGGGCATCCCTCCGGCGCTCGTGGTCGAACTCGCCGAGGACGACAGCCTCTATGTACTGGTCGAGACGCCCGCCCAGCAGTCGCAGGCGGAGGACGCCTTCCAGTCGTGGGGCGTGAACCTCGGGCACTGCAGATTCGTCACGGCTCAGACCTGGTCGCACTGGACCCGGGACTGGGGCCCGTATTCGATGTTCGACGGGAACGGAGTCTGGGGGATCACCGATCCGGTCTTCGACGGGTATCCGTGGATCCCCGGCGGGCCGTACAGGGAGTACGGCGAGTCGAGGGGATACGAGGAGGACGACCAGGTGAATGCGGTTCTCGCGGAGGAATTCGCCTGCCCGCTCCACCCCTTCCCCGCGTATCTCACCGGTGGGAACTTCATGTGCGACGGCCATGGATACGCCTTCTCCACTCTCGCGATGCTCTCGGAGAACGAGGCTTTCTGGAGCCACGGGCAGTTTCTCGCCCTGGCCGGAGAGGAACTGGGGCTTTCCAGCTATTTCATCACGGTGAATCCCGAGGAGTTCGGTATCCAGCACATCGACTGCTGTGCGAAGCTCCTCGTCGAGGAGACGATCCTTCTCAAGCAGGTGCCTTCGTGGCACCCCGACTATGCCAGGCTGGAAACGATCGAAGACCAGCTCACCACGGCGATCTCTTGCTACGGACGGCCTTACGAGATCGTCAGGATCCAGTGCGACCCCTATTCCGGAAGCGACGTCGCCGCCTACACGAACTCGTACATCCTCAACGACAAGGTTCTCGTACCACTCTTCGGAATCCCCTCCGATGCGGCCGCTCTGGAGACTTATACGGAAGCCATGCCCGGGTACGAGGTGATCGGCTTCCAGTCGGGATCCTGGTACTACTACGACGCACTGCACTGCCGCACCAGAGAGATCATGGACCGGTTCATGCTGCTGCTGTGGCACCGCCCCCTCGACGACGAGATGCCATGTCTGCCGGAGTACGGAATCGATGCCGAGGTGATCGCATACAGCGGAGAGGCTCTGGCACCCGATTCGCTGAAGGTGGTATGGCGTACCGGCGCGGGGGAGTGGCAGGAATCGCCAATGGTCCAGTCGGGGCCAGACTCGATATCGGGCGCGATTCCCGGACAGCCGCCGGGCACGGTGATCGACTACTACATCGTAGCCGCAGACTACTCCGGCAGGAGGGAGACCAGCCCCCGGAGCGCACCGGGAGGATTCCACAGCTTCCAGGTAGCCGCAACGGGCACGGGGCGGAGCCATGACGACTCGCCGCTGTCCATCCGCATCGCGCCATGTCCATCGTCAACGCTGGTCGAGTTCGCAGTGACCTCATGCACCTCCGGAGGACTGGATCTGTCAGTATTCGACATGGCGGGCAGACTCGTGCATCACCAGGGACTTCCCGTGGCGGAACCCGGCGAGTCGGTGTTCCAGTGGGCTCCGGAAGCCGGGTTTCCTTCGGGGTGCTACATGGCGATCGTCCGGAACGGCTCGTCGTCGGCATGCGGGAGGGTGCTGCTGGTCAGGTGAGGACAGAGAAGCGAAGGCGCCCCGGCGTACGGCCGGAGCGCCTGCGCTTCCTCGCATCGGATCTCAGTTCGTTATCACAAGCCTGCCCGTCAATACGCCGCCGGCCGCATCGAGCCTCATGAAGTAGACGCCGGGGGGTACTGGTTCTCCCGAGTCTTCGGAGGCGTTCCACCATGTCTCGTGACTGCCGGGGGTCTGCACCCCCTCACTGATCGTTCTCACGAGCCTTCCCTGCAGATCGTAGATCGAGATCGTCACCGGCCCGGATTCCGCTAGCCGGTAGAAGATGGCCGTTCCGCCCGAGGACGGGTTGGGTGCTGCGAAGAGCTCTGCCTGCTCGATGGGCTGAGTCTCGTCCTCCGGTGTGCCGGTGGCTAGAGACCAGCGGTAGGCCGCCGCGCCGTCGGTACCCGCAAAGAGCCACTGTCCAGGGTTCAGCGCCAGTTTGTTGACGCACATATCGCCCAGACCGGTGTTGACGGCCGTCCATGTGTTTCCGCCGTCGGTGCTTCGATAGACACCCTGGTTGTAGGTTCCCACCCATACGGTGCCGGGATTGTCCGGGTCGATCATCACATCCTTGCAGTAGTTGATGACCGAAGAGACCTTCGTGAACGAGGTTCCGCCGTCGGTGGATCTGTAGATGCCGCTGCTGGTTGCGGCGAATACCACATTCGGGTTGTCGGACCTGACAGCTATCGCATAGGTGGTTGCCGTAAGGCCGGACGCAGAGAGCTTGCTCCAGGTGGCTCCTGCGTTAGTCGAGCGGTATATCGCCCCTGTGGAACCCTCGTAGCCGCAGATGAAGACTGTGTCAGGGCGAGCCTCGTCTATCGCCATCCCGTATGGATAGCCGTTTGCGCCGCTGATCGTGGAATGTGTCCAGTTCGTGCCGCCGTCGGTGGATTTTCCGAAGCCCATGTAGTAGGAGGAGCTGTAGATCCACCCTGATGAATAGAAGGTGTTCGGGTCCGAGGGATGAGCGATGATGTTGGTGCCGTCGGAGTAGTAGCTGTTCACCTGTGTCCAGACGGAGCCTCCGTCTGTGCTCCTGTAGAGCTCTGCGTTGCCTCAACCAGACCCCTCGAGGGCTAGGACATACATGGGGTCCGTATGCTTGACGGCGATGCCGCAGAAGTCTCCGCAGGTCAGCGGCGTGGTCAGGTGGGTCCAGTTCTGACCGTTGTCCGTGGTTCGCCAGACCCCCTGGCCCAGCATCTGCATGTAGATCCAGGAAGGCTGGCTGGGCGCCACCCCCCAGCAGGCTATCCTTCCGATGATCAGCCCGTCGTCGTCGCAGACCCACGATACTCCGCCATCTGTGCTGCGATAGAAGCCGACGGGACAGCTCGCGTACACGGTAGTCGCACTGGTGAGGTGGGGGGCGATGTACTGGTAGTAAGAAGGAGCCAGCCCAGTGCTGGAAGAAGCCCATGTCTGCCCGGCGTCGGTGCTGCGGTACACGGTCTGATAGTATCCAGCATAGACGTAGTTCGGATTGGCGAGAGAGAACGAGATGTCGTAGAAGTAATAATTGGTGGAGACCTTGGTCCAGGTGCTGCCGCCGTCGGTGGAGCGGTGCAGGCCGTACAGCGTGCCGAACAGGACGATGTTCGCATTGACCGGGCTGATGGCGACGGAGTTGCCGTAGTAGTCGGAGGATGCTCCAGGCGGAGTAGCGTCGGCCCAGGTCGTGCCCCCGTCAGTGGACCTGTATAGGACGGGAATGTAGTTCGACCCCGTGTACACGTATCCCGAGATGAAGAGCAGGTTGGGGTTCGTGGTGCCGATGGCGATGTCAGTAGCGTATGTCTGAACGCTGTTGAGGTCCGTGTATGACCACGAAGCTCCGCCGTTGGTGCTCTTCAGAGCGCACAGGACCCATGTACTCCCGTTGTACCTGTAGGCGGCGGCATGGACTATGGACGGGTCGGTCGGGTGCGGGGCGATTCCGTAGATCTGGGCGTTCTGGATGTAGCTGCTCTGCATCCAGGAGGCTCCGCCGTTCGTCGAGTAGTAAACATAACTGCCGGAGCCGGCGTAGATGGTGCCGGTGGGGCCCATGGCGGCGCAGTACTCGTAGCCGTTGAAAGTGCCGACCTTCGTCCAGGTGTCTCCGCAGTTGACGGACTTCAGAACCTGCGTGGGACTGTTGTCTGTGAAGGCGAAGATGGTGCCGGCGTCCTGGTTCGACTGGATGACGTTGCGAACCTCGCCGCCCTCCGGTCCGATGGATTCCCAGTCGGAGGAGGCGAATCCCGCGAGTGCCAGGAGCGAGAGAAAAAGAGCGATCTTGTTCATGTTCCTCCTCTCGAAGAAGCAGACACTTATGAGAATAATAAGCGACTCTTAGGGCCGGGAGAAAACAGCCTGTCGACCATGGTTCATCCGACGGGGCGCCGTGCAGACGGTAGTGTTCCCGGGGTTCGCACTACGGAATCACCGCGGGGGGATCCTGATGTGGTATCGAACAGCCGGGCCTTCCCGCCTTCGCTCCTCCTGTTCGAGCATTTCAGCCCCGGCGGAGCACAATGCCTCCGGCAGCACCCTATTCCCCCTGGACCGTCGTTGATTCTCTCACGTGGCCTCTCAACGCGGCTGCTATCTGGAGGTCCGACGAGTCCCACACCCGCCAGGTGTTCCCGTCTATATCGAACGGTCTTGCATTCCACTCCATGGCGCTCCACCTGTTGGCTCCCGCCCAGTGGATGGCGAAGCCGACGACCAGCAGTGTGATGAAGGCAGTCTGCATCAAGACTCTCCGCACGCCCCCCGAGGATCTCATCCTCTCGTAGAAGGGGACGAGGAACAGGACGAGGAAGGGCAGCGCGTCTGTGAAGAGCCGCGGGCCGTAGGAATGACCGCCGATCCACCTGTCGAAGAGTGCGATAGTGATCCAGTGAAGAAGAACGATGACGCCCATGAATCTGAAGAGCAGCCCGTGGGCATCCGACAGGAGTGTCTTCCTGAGCCCTGAAAGTGCGAGGATGAACACGGGGCAGAACACGAGCAGTCCCCTGTTCGGAGAGATCAGGGAACCTGCCAGCGCTTCGAAGAATGCAGGGTGCAATCCCAGCTTGCCGGAGTAGTACGGGATCAGAGGCATGCCGAAGCTCGCGAGGTTGAAGGTCACTACCCCGATCGCTCCGGCCAGCCCGCCGATGACCAGGGGGATGGCCCTGCGCCTCAGCGTGAGGATCATGTAGAGGCCCAGCACCGCAGATGGTATCGCGTTGGTCGGCCTGACCTCGAACGAGAATGCCAGGGCGATACCGTTGAAAAAGAGGGGCGCGGGCCGTTTCTCCCCGGTGGTTATGGTGAGAAGGGTGAGGACCATGATGAGCATCCCGATGTCGTGAGACCACAGGCCCCTGCTGGCGGACGACCATGCAGGTGTACAGAACGCGAAGAAGAGGACGAGGATCAAAGATCCCTGGAAACCGGTCATCCTGCGAAGGACCAGGAACAGGATAGCGCTGGTCAGAGCGACCACGAAGCTGGCCAGGACCATCTCCACGCCCTTGTACAGGCTTACGGCATCCATTGACACCGGTTCCACCGTGCGGGCTTCGATGAACTCCTTCACCGCACCTATTCCACCGAGAAAGTGCAGACTCTCGTCGGCGAGCCAGACAAGTGGCGCGAGGACGAACGAAGTCCCGGGCGGATGGACCAGGAACATCCGGCCTTCGTGCTCGAATACCTCGCGGTAATCCTGCTCGGCGAGCCTGTCTTCATACTCGTTCAGATCGAGGTTCCCCTCCCGGACCAGGCTCATGGATGAATGTATGGTCCAGACTGAGTCGTAGGAGGTGATGTTCCGGCTGGCTGCGTGGGAGAGGAATACCGCGGCAAGCACAACCAGGAATGTCAGCCTGTCCCTTTTGGAACCGGGAGTGCTCGTAACAGACATGACCGCCTCCTGATCGTTTCACGCCCCGGTCGTTTCCCGGGCGGCGCATCCCGCGCAGGACGAAACGAGCGTTCCTCCTGCGGCATGCCCGGCGTGCCGCCCCATCAGGTATCGTTATCCATCTGCGTGCGGTTCACGTCAAGGATGCTGCCATGGACCTCTAAGGCGGAAGCCTGTTGCCGTAGCCCCCGGCTTTCCGATGTTCTATCTTCCCTTCGGGAATTGCGGATGTCCCCCGCCCTGGGGCGGAAACAGCATGAAAGTTGCGGGGATTGCACTGCTATGGCTCAACACTATCTTGATTCATCGTTTCATAGGAACTCATTCCTGTGTGCTGCATCCCGGAGGGCTGACAACCGGCCCAAAGAGTCGTCGGGAGGGGAAAGTGATCACTGAAAGCCTTGTCAGAAGAACTCTTGCCGAACTCCGACCCGGGCAGGAGGTGACGAAGGATGGGTGCTTCGGCCTGCTCTATCTCGAGCAGGAACATCAGCTTACGCGGCAAAAGGCGTTGAGCCAGGTCGCCCTGGCCGGGACCGACCTCGGCATCGACGGGTTCCACTTCGACCCCGCGAGGCGAAACCTCTACATCTACCAGTTCCGGTTCGGTACCTCCTATACGCCATTCAAGGTCTCCATGCAGAAGCTCATAGATTCCGGGCTCGAGCGCCTGTTCGTCGCCCCGAACAAGGACCTTGCGAAGAGCCAGGCGATGCTCCGGCTCCGAAGCTGCCTCGTCGAGAACCGTCATCTCATAGACCAGATTCTTTTCAGGTTCGTTTTCACCGGCGACCCAGGAACGGCCGACAACAGCAGAGTCCTGGAGAAGCTGAGGGAGGATCTCGAGAACAAACGGTATATCATCGACGGCTTCTTCGCGGGTCGCAGCGTGTCCTTCGTGACAGACTTCAGGTCGGCCGGCGGAAGAGTGGGAATGACGCCGGCTCCGCACCATTCGTCCAGTTTCACCATCTCGATGGACAACGTGACGAAGGTGCAGGGCCCGGGAGGGGAGACCATGCATATGGGTCTCGTGCACCTCATGGACATCCAGGAGATGCACGAAAAGCTCGGTTCGAGGTTCTTCCATCGCAATATCAGGTATGGTCTCGGCGAAAGCGAGTCGGTGAACAGAGCCATTTCGAGCGCGCTTCGAAGGATAGTGCTGGAGGGTTCCGAGCCGCCGGAGGTCTTCGCTTTCGACCATAACGGTATATCGCTGTTCGTTTCGCAGATAGAGGAGGTTCCCGGGGGTTGCAGGATAACTGACCCCAGGATGCTGAACGGTGCGCAGACCATCACGACGCTCGACGGCTTCCTCGCGAAGCACGGGGGAAGCCGGAAGCTCGAGGAGGGGCGAAAGGCTCTGAGGGCGATAAGAGTGGTCTGCAAGTTGATGAGCGGGGCTGACGACAGATTCGTCACTCGCGTCACCATCAACAACAACAGGCAGAATCCGGTAGAGCCGTGGAACCTTCGGGCGAACGACATCATCCAGCTCGGTCTGCAGGACAAGCTGAGGGAGGATCTGGGCATCTACTATGAGCGCCAGGAGGGCGCGTTCAGCCAGTTGAGCGAGGAGGACCTCGCGGAGTACGGAATCAAGGAGGAGAGCCGGGCGGTCCAGATGGTGAAGCTGGCCCAGACTTTCCTGCTCACCGACGGCAGCATCAGCAGAGTCGCTCAGCTCAAGCAGTTCTTCGAGGAGGACAGGCTGTACGAGAACGGCTTCCGCCAGGGCCGTCTGAAGCCCGACTCCCGCCACATCATCATGTGCTACAAGGTGCAGAGGAAACTCAAGATGATCGTCGAGGCCATCGAGCAGTCGGGTCAGAACAAGTACTGGTTCGTTTCGAGGGCGAGATACCTCGTATGGGCGCTCGTCTGTCAGGCCATCCTGAATCACGAGAAGCTCGAAGAACTGGCGGAAGCGCACGGAACGACCATGACTCTCTCGAACGAATTCTCGGGACTGCTCTCGTGGATCGCCACCGCGCGTGTGAAGCCCATGCTGAAAAATCTTCTCGAAGCCCCCGAATACTCGGAGAAGGTTCGGGACGGAAACCTGGGGTTCCTCAGGTCCGACAGGGCATTCGACAAGTGCATGCAGTTCGCCCGCGATACCTGGGGCTGGTCACACCGTCACCTCGGTTAGCGTGAAGCGGTTTTTCGGCAGTGGATTCCGAACTAGGCAGGAAGCGCCTGGATCTCATACAGCGCATCCCGGAGAACCCCTCGCTGCCGGAGCCGCAGAACCAGGCTTGACTTCCGATCTCCCCGGATGACTAGTACGAGTCAGGCAAGGAGGCGATCATGAGGATTGACAGGCTTTTGTTTCTTATGTGCGCTCTGCTCCTGTTTCCGTGCATCGTGCAGGCGGATGCGGTTTCGCAGTCAGACTGGTCGGGCGGACCCGGTGTGCCCGGTCCCGTGTCTTACTGGGGAAGCGACTTCTCGATCGACACGGGCATCAGCTGGTATGGCACGTACGGGTACGTGGAACTGCTTCCCGGGGACGACTACCTGATCGAGGACTCGTTCGAAGGAACTGCCATGACGCTGGCGGCTGACATCGATGGTGACGGCGACGGCGACGTCATCGGCTGCAACTCCGGAAGCGACGACATCGTAATCTGGCGGAACGCCAACGGCATCGGAACCTCCTGGACGGAGCAGCTTGTGGACGGCTCCTTCGACGGAGCGATCGGCATCGCCGCAGGGGACATCGACGGAGACGGCGATCTCGACATCGCAGCAGCCGCAATGAATGCCGACGACATGGCTTGGTGGGCCAATGCCGACGGGCTGGGGGGAAGCTGGGTGAAGCATACGATAGATCCCGGCTTCGATGGCGCGAGATCCGCCGCACTTGCCGACATAGACGGAGATGGTGATCTCGATGTCCTCGGCGCCGCATGGAACGCCAGCGACATCGCCATGTGGCGGAATCTGGCCGGAACGGGTCTCTCCTGGCAGAAGGTGACCGTCAATTCCTCGTTCGGAAGGGCTTGCTGGGTCTCCTCGGCCGATGTGGACGGAGACGGCGATCTCGACGTGCTGGGCGCGGCCCGCATGGACGACGACATTAGCTGGTTCCAGAACATGAACGGCTCCGGCTCCTCCTGGACCGAGCACCTCGTCGACGGCGGCTTCGACGGAGCCCGCTGCGTCACCCCGGCCGACATCGATTCAGACGGCGACATAGACATCCTGGGCGCCGCGGAGAACGCCGACGATATCTGCTGGTGGGAGAACACGGCGGGGACCGGCCTCTCCTGGACCAAGTGGACAGTGGACGGATCCTACAACGGCGCCAGGGCGGTCTCCTCGGGCGACGTGGACGGCGACGGCGATCTGGACGTTCTCGGCGCGGCGAACATCGACGACGACATCACGTGGTGGCAGAACACAGGCAGCCCGGTAGTGCCGTGGGTCGAACACTCGCTGAACGCCGACATGGACGGTGCGATTTCGGTGTGCTCCGCGTACATCGACGGCGACGCCAGCCTGGACATCCTGGGCTCCGCCGCCGATGCCGGCGACATCGCCTGGTGGAGTCTGAGCGCCTACCCGGAGAGCGGCAGCATGGAGTCCAGCATCCTCCAGCTTCCCCAGGATCCGGGGTGGGGAGTCATCCTCTGGACATCGGTCCTCCCCTCGGGATGCTCCGTGAAGATGCAGGTGAGGGCCTCGGACGATCCAGGTGACATGGGAGCCTGGTCCGACACTCTTTCAGCTCCTGCATCTCTGGCCGAAATACTCGACACTGGCGACAGATACTTGCAGTACAGGGCGATCCTGCTGAGCACCAATCCCTCGCATACGCCCGGCCTCAACGACATAACCATCACCTACGATCCTCTGAGCGCCCCCGGGGGTTCCGGCGCTCCGTGGGCATGGGATCTGCTGGCCGTCAGCCCGAATCCCTGCGTTTCCGACCCGGTTCTCGGATTCGCCGTACCCGAAGAGGGCCATGTCGAGCTGTCCCTGTTCGATCTGTCCGGCAGGCTGGCCGGTACCTGGGAAGGGGACTTCGAGCCGGGATATCACTTCGTTCAAACCGGGCGCCTGCGCCCCGGGATCTACTTCTGCAGGATGTCGGCCGACGGGTTCGAGGATTCGGAGAGGTTCGCGGTGGTGGAACGCTAGGGACGGGGATCTCCGGTCTTCCATTCCCGAGGTGTGCGCCGCCCTCCGGGGCGGCGCATGTTTTCCAGCGCCGTCACCGGGCAGGAGGGATCAGAGAGGCAGACGGGCCAGGATGACTGAAGTCAGCGAATCGGCCTCGAGCGGCGCCAGCCCCGAGAAGCCCGACTCGCCGTCGCCTGGGAGCCCCGTCCTGCGGTATCCGACGGAGAAGAAGCACGGGATAGCGGCGGCGTCCTGGACGACCAGGCTGTCGACGATCGTCTGCACGGCATAGAGCTGTACGGAGTCGTTGACCGAGCGGGCTTCGGCCCTGAGCCAGGCTACCCGGTAGTCGAAGCCATAGGATCGCGAGAGCGCTCTCAGTATTTCGCACACGGCTTCCATGTTCCGCCGTGCCCTGGTGGCCATGACAGCAGGATCTGTGGGGGGGACGTCCTGCGGGGTGAACGGCCGGTAGGTCTCCGCGACCATTCCCCCGAGGGACGGCATCAGGCCTGCAGCGAGCTTCCAGAGAGACATACCCGACGCCAGCGCACGAATGACGCCGCCTGTTCCCTGCGCGTCCGCTTCCCAGGAGTCTCCGGGTGCATGGATGTCCGCGTTGTGCATCAGCACCCGTGTGCCGACAGGCACGTAGGGCTGTCCGCTTTCCCAGGCGCTCATGACATCCCCGGGGCCGCACAGCATCAGCACGAAGAACGGCCTCGCCCCGTCGGCGATGCTGATGGCGAGCTCCACGAGGGATTGCATGCTGTTGAAGTAGGGCTCGGACAGGTTGAGCACCGCATATCCCCTTGAAACGAGCTGGGAGTCCAGATTGGCCGCGACTCCGCAGTCACGCCCCATCGTAGTGAGTACTGCCTCCGAACCTCCTAGAATCACGACCAGAGGCGCCCCGCGGACGGCCGTTCCGGCTGTGTCGCGAGGACTGCATTCCCAGGACGTGAATGGGGCGAAGGAACAGCCTTCCACGGCCAGGTCCATGGCTCCACCGGCATCCCTGGAGCCGAGGTCAGGCCCCGCGGCGAGGAATGCGGAGGCGAGCACGTCCAGGCCTGCCACGAGCACGAGGAAGCACAGCAGGATGACCGAGAACGCACCGAAGATCACCCAGGCCCTCCTGTGCGCGAGAGCGAGGACGAGCAGCAGGGCTCCCAGGGCAGCCGCGAGCACCTGCCCCCTCCCGAATCCCGGCGATCCGCCCAGACTCGTGCTGTCTGCGGCTATGGACGAAGCAAGCAGAGCCGCACCGGCCAGACCCGCCAGCAGGGAGACGACGATGGAGAGCCATCCGGGCATCGCCGGTTTGCGGCTGCGGCGCGGTTTTGCCCCCCGGCCTTCCCTCGGTGTCATTGCAGAAGGCCTCGCGAGGCGATCTCGTCAACCATCACGGAAGCCAGAACCTCGTTTCCGAGGGGCGTCAGGCAATCGGGGCCGCGGTAGAGATGGCCCGGAACGCTGTCCAGCGAACTGGAAAGGTCCAGGAACCACGAACTGCGTCCGGCCTCCTCCTGCAAAGCCTGCCAGGCGGTTCTCACGAATCCCGCGCCGGCGGTGGAATCCACGGCAGGAAGCAGGAGGTCGCGCTCCTCGGAGGAGGGAGTTCTGCGGCTCACCGGCCAGCAGGGCATAAGGACCAGCGCGCATCGAGTACCGCAGGAAACCGATATGGACCGGGCGATCTGAACTGCACCCAGTACGTCGCCGGCCATCCTCCGGGCCACCGAATCGGGATCGCCGTCGGGCGCGGGCAGCAGAGCCGGGGAGGGGCCGTCCGCCGGAGAATCATGCCCGGCGGAGAGCCCGAGTGCCGGGCCAAAGAGCGCTGATGCAGCGGAAGCGGCCGGAATTCCGCTCACGCTGACACGGGAGGCGCCGGCCCGTCCGTTCCAGGCGGTCGAGGCCTCTTCGAACCAGCGTGGATCCATGCGGGAACCGGCGGCAGCCGCGGCTGCATCGTGAAGCCCTGCGGTTAGAAGCACCAGGTCGGGTCTCGAGCCTGCGCGTATCTCCAGCATGAGGGCGATGACCTGCTGTGTCACCGTCCAGCCGGGCTGAGCCAGATTCACGACTCGAACCGGCCCGGAAAGGAGGGCATCGAGGTTTTCCTGCAGGCAGGAGGCGACCGTGCCGTTGTCCGGCACCCCCCAGCCCCATATGGACGAGCCGCCCAGCAGGACCACCTGGAAGGCGTCTTCGCTTTCGATCTCCGGAGGTGACGTGGTTCGTATTCCCATGCCGTCAACCGAAGCAGTCCCGTCGGAGTAGCCGGGTCTCACCCGCCACAGAACGAAAGGAGCGAATTCGAAATCGGGATCGGGAGCGACGGCGGCAGACCCCGGATTCTCGACCGGAGCGGCTGATTCGCCTCTGAGTCGCAGGATTGCCATTGCGACCAGCTCGGCGGAGGTGGCCAGCGTTACGAGTATCAGCAAAGCCCGCGCGGCCCATACGAAGGTATGTGAGGGCGGGAACGGCAGCGCGGAGACGATTGTGATCAGGATGCCGAGAGCCAGGCACTCGGTCTGCGTGACACCCATCCCGGGTGATCCGCCCAGGCCCAGGCCGTCCATGCCCAGCCCGAGAGCAGACAGGACAAGACCTGCGAAGATCCAGGGCGCACGCTTCGCGAGTTCGAATCTTCCGGCCAAGGGCCTCCCCCCGTTTCTCTTCACTATACCCCAACACGCTTCTGCCTTCAAGCCCGGGCTTCTGCGCCTGTGAGATTGTCCATCGTACCCGGTACAGGTTATTGATCGATGAATGATCGGCACTCTATGGAGGCCCCGAAATCGCCTCTGCTCGCAATGGGTCGTAAGTATCCGCAGGAGGGAAAGATGCGCATCGGTATCGCGATAACGGCAATCACGCTTCTGGTTCTGGCCTTCGGCTGCGGCAGCCCTTCGTCACCCACCGGGACCCTTCCCCGGGTGACCGGCCTCGTGGTCATTGACTCGCTCTGCGAGGGAACGAGCGTCTTTTTGAGCTGGAATTCTGTTCCCGACGTGGACGGATACAGGCTGTACTTCTCCGAGGGGACAGCCTACTGGGACGAACTGGTCGACATCGCGGACACGTTCTATGTCGACGACGTATCTCTCAGGACGAATGCAGGGTCCGGCTACTACACGGTGCTGGCGTTCAAGGGCACGAACACCTCCGAAGACTATGCCGAATACGTGAACACACATCCGAATTACTGCGGCTCGTTCACGATCTGGTCGAACCACGCACCCCAGGACAGCCTCGATGCGATCATCTTCGGAGAGACCGCGGGGCTTCTGGGCAAGGCTTCCGACTCCTCCTTCGTCCAGGATGCATACTGCTACGACGGCGGCTGGCCCCAGAGTCCGGTGGGTCTCTATTCCGGCTCGATCGCACCGTGGGGCGACGGAAATTCGACCGTGATGGCCAAGGGGAACAACCCTAGGATCGCCCCCGAAACCGGCTACGAAGACCTGATACACCTGATCGAGGGAGACAGGCTCTTCCTGCTCGTCGAGAGCGGCAACTACATCAAGCTGAATGTGGACACCCTGGCTGTGGATTCGATAGGCCCCGACAGCCTCGTCTATGGGATCACGTTCGGCTACTGGTTCCAGCCCATCGAGGGTCTCAGGGTTTTCAACGGTCTGTAGCGGGGATCGTCGGGCAGGCGCGGGTCGTGGCCGGCGCCTGCCCGACCGGACGCCTCCTATCTGTCCGAGGGCCCGCCGAAGAGGCGGACCACCTCCCTCAGCTTCTCGCGGATGCCGACATTCTGAGGACACCTCTCCTCGCATCTGCCGCATCCCGTACAGCGGTCGGCCTTCTGCTCGGGTCTGAGCCATTGCCGGTAGGTCGTCACGGGCATGTCCGAACCCGGGAGCATGCGGGCCTCGTCAAAGGCTACGAAGCAGCTCGGGATCGCGACGCCGAACGGACACGGCATGCAGTATCCGCACCCGGTGCATCCCGAGACACGAAGATTCTCATAGGCTTTCCGGACTCCCGCCACGACGCTCAGTTCTTCCCTTGTCATCGAACCCGGCCTCGCCCGGGATGCAATGCGGGCGTTCTCTCTGAGCTGGCCCGGCGTATTCATTCCACTGAGCACGATCGAAACCTCGGGACGGTTCCAGATCCACGACAGGCACCAGTCTGCCTTCGAGCGCCTCCCGCCCGACTTCTCCCATGCGCGGGCAACGGCCGGTGCTTGACTCCCGACAAGGGCACCGCCTCTGAGAGGCTCCATCACCACGACGCCCAGCCCCTTTCGTGCCGCGTGCTCCAGGCTCTTCCCGGCCGCCTGCACCGTCTCGTCTATGATGTTGTACTGGATCTGGCAGAAATCCCAGTCGTAGGCATCAGCTATCGGACCGAAGGACTCCTGCGCGTCGTGGAAGGAGAATCCTGCGAGCCCGACCCTGCCTTCGCTCCTCAGGCGGTCGAGAAAGTCCAGGATGCCCATCGTCCTGGCCTTCTCGAAGAGCTTCCCGTTGAGGGAGTGCAGGAGATAGAGGTCCACTCCGTCCGTGCCGAGACGCTTCATCTGTACATTGAAGAGGCGCAAGAAGTCGTTCCGGTGTCGCGCCTTCCAGACCGGATACTTGGTGGCGACGAGAACCGAGCCTCCGGGAATCTCGCGCAGGAACCTGCCCAGCAGGTTCTCGCTTCGGTTTCCCATGTAGTTGTAGGCCGTGTCGAAGTAGTTGACCCCCAGCTCGCGAGTTTCGTGCAGAAGCCGCAGGGCGGCTTCAGAGTCGAAGTTCGCGCCCCATGTGGGGCGGCCCTTTTTCGTGAGGAACCTCATGCACCCGAAGCCGAGAGCGGATAATCTCGCGCCGCTTCTGCCGAGCTTCCTGTAGAGCATCACAGCTTCCTTCGATTGTGTTTCCGCGAGCGGAACAGTCGGTACGCCAATTCGGCGGTCAGGGGCTTCTGCCACGACCGGACTGGAATACCCCGGAAGATGACCTGTATATTGAACGATGGGGAGGTTGCAGTTGACCATTCCACTCGCTGCCGCAGTTGCGGCGTCCGTACTGCTCCTGCTGGCCGCCGGAGCGAAAGCGGGGCGCAGCCCGTGGCGACCTCTGCAAACTGTTCTGTCCAGCGCCAGGATCTCGTCGATGTCTGTCGCGGAGGTCGAGAGTCTCCTGGAGGAGATTGAAGAAGCCCCCGAGGCTCCCACGGTCTATGGTGCGATGTGCTATGACTGTGCCATGCCCCCGTTGGTTACCGAGTATCTGTGCCCAGCATGCGGTGAGAAGACCGTGTATGCCGATTCCGATTTCTCCCGGCCCCTTCAGGAACTCGGGATCACGAGGGAGCTTTTCGAAGCTCTCGAGCAGGCTGCCGGACTCGATCTCGCGCTGGACGAGAGCGGCTTCTGCTCCTTCTGCGGGAGCGGAGGTGTGGCTGTCCCTCTGCTGGTGATAACCTACTCCGACGGAACAGTGGTCAGAACCCCTGTGTGCCCGGAAGACCTGAGGATGCTCATAGGGCTCTTCTCGGGAGAGCGATTCTACGAGTCGACGCAGGATTTCATCCTGCCTCTGAAGCCCGAAAGCGGGCACCTGCGCTCGGTGCTGGGGCTTCCCGGGGGAGTAGAAGCCGGAAGCCCGGCGGATTAGCAAGGAGGAGGGAAAGGACAGTGAACCTAATCGTCGCCGTCATCGTGGCGGTTCTTATTCTGACCGGCTACGGAATGTCGAGAGCGGTTTCGAAGGCTCTGGGCGGAGCCTCGAGCAGGTGCAGGTTCTCCGCGGTCAAGATCGGGAACATGGGCAGGGCGGAGGTGGAGAAGCTCCTGGACAGGATCGAGAGCGTACCTGAACCGGAGGCGGTCGTCGGTGCGATGTGCTACGAGCCCATTGCCCTACCCCCGGTTGTGGAATACGTATGCCCTGTCTGCGGAACCAAGACCGACTACAACGACTATGGGGAGTCCTGGCGCGTACTGTCAGTCACGGAGGCCAGGATGCTCTTCGATACCCTGACATCCCTGACCCGTCTGCAGATATCGCTGGACGAAACGGTATTCTGCTCCGAGTGTCGCGCCGATTCTTCTGCAGAGCCTGATCTGGTTCTCCATGTGACATGGGACGACGGTTCCGAGCACTCGTCCCCCGTGACCACAGAGGATCTCAGGATGCTGATCGGGCTGTTCTCGGGGGGTGTCTCCTACAGGACCTCCAACGACGGCTCCGCTCCTCTCGGACCTTCGGCCGTCAGGCTCAGAGAGATACTGGGATTGATCGAGTGATGACAGCCGGGCCGCTTCGCCGCCCGAGAAGCGGGGCAGCCGGCGTGAAGGGAGGATAGAGATGAGCCCGTTCATGGTCGGGGTGCTCGTCTTCGCCGCCGTCGTGATTTCAGGGATCACTATCGGCAGGGCGGGGAAGGCTGGCATGGAGTCCGGGAAGAGGCCGCCTGTCAACAGGATCAAGGATATGTCGTGGCATGAGGTCGAGAGGCTGCTCGACCGCGTTGCGAAAGAGCCTGCACCGGAGTCGGTGATGGGCGCCATGTGCTATGCCGCCATGGCCGTGCCGGATGTGTCCGAGTACGTGTGCCCCGTCTGCGGAGAGAAGACGCTGTATGCCTCCGACGAGACTTTTCTGGTTCTGAGGGAGATACCCGAGGCGCGTGCCCAGTTCGCGTTGCTCCAGCAGGTGTCTGAACTCGAGATGAGGCTGGACGAAACCGCTTTCTGCAGTTATTGCAGGTCCGAAGGCGCCGCCCCCCGGCTCGTTCTCGAGATCTCTTACTCGGATGGCCCTAAGGTCTCTTCCGAGATCACGGCCCAGGATCTCCGCTATCTCGTCGGCCTCTTCGGCAACGGGCTCACCTACTCTACCTGGAATGATGGCCTTGAGCCCCTCAAGCCCCACCTGGAGCGCATCATGGAAATCCTCGGGTTTACCCACGTCCGGCAGTGAGCGGAATCAGGGCGAGATCCTTCCTGCCCAGGACCGCGGTCCTGGAGATGACGTACAGGTGCAGTCACAGGTGCATCTACTGCTCGTGCCCCTGGGAGAGGGAGGGTGGCTCGTTCGACAGACGCCCGGAGATGTCCGCGCAGGAGTGGAAGCGCGTCATATCGGAGCTTTGCGAAGCGGGCGTGACGGCGATGGCCTTCACCGGCGGCGAAGCTCTCCTGAGAGACGATCTCCTCGAAATCATCCTGCATGCCGCGGGATGCACGGCTGAGCACATCGAAACCGTCGAGGGCGGGCTTCGGATCCGCCGCGCACCGCCCGACCTGTACCTGCTGTCGAACGGTCGGCTGGTGGATGACCGCGTACTCGGTTTCTGCGCAGCGCATTCGGTCAGGCTGAGCCTCAGTCTGCCAGGGCTCGCGACCTTCACCCGGCACACCGGGTACGAGGGGCCCGACATGGTTCTGGAGAGGTTCGCCTCCGCGAAGAAGCGCGGGGTGGTGACCACGGCCAATATCACGGTGACGAAGCTCAACCTTTCCGAGCTCGACAGGACGATGGCCGCGGCCCTGGTGGCCGGGGCCGACCAGGTTCTTCTCAACCGCTTCCTTCCGGGAGGCAGGGGGCTTTCGCACGCTGCAGAGCTGGCGCTCTCGCCGGATGAGGTCGGGGAGATGATGAGAGTGGCCGGCGGGATACTGTCCAGGGCCGGGAGGCCGGGCTCGCTGGGCACCGAGACGCCGTTCTGCATAGCCGATCCCGCCCGGTATCCCGGTGTGAAGTTCGGAACCAGGTGCTCCGCCGCCGTCCACTTCTTCACAATCGACCCGTCCGGGTACGTGCGCGTGTGCAACCACTCCGAGGTCAGGCTTGCGCACTTCTCCGAGTGGCGCAGTCTGAAGGACGATCCCTACTGGAGGATCTTCGCCTTCAGGAAGCACATCCCCGCCGAGTGCAGGGGGTGCGGCAACAGATCCCGGTGCGACGCCGGCTGCCGGGAAGCAGCCCACATTGCTACCGGGAGGATCGACGCCCTGGATCCGCTTGTCACACCCGAGATCGTCGCCGCATGCAGCGCCTCGTCAGGCGGTTCCACGGTGGGTCGAATCCGTCCGGGCCGCGACCGCCCGCCGCCTTGATGACTGG
>JAAYTY010000190.1 GCA_012523605.1 Candidatus Fermentibacterota bacterium | reverse complement strand
CTGGAAGCCATTCCTGCCCGACAACGCCACAGACCCCATGGTTCTCGTGCTCGATGCCAGCATGGCGCCGATGATGTTCGTCTCCTTCTCGAGCGACGTGATGGACGGATATGAGCTCCGCAACACCGTGGAGAACGAGATAGAGCCCCTTCTGCGGCGGGTGGAGGGCGTGGGCTCCGTGAACCTCATGGGCGGCCTCCGCCGGCAGATCAACGTGCATGTGGATCCAGTGCGCCTCGAGCAGTCGGGACTTACCCTCAACCAGATCGTCGGCTCCATCGCGGCAGTTGGCGAAGACAGTCCCGCCGGCGAGATCAACATCGGGGGCCTCAACGCAAACATAAAGATCGCCGGCTCGTTCGAGGATCTCGAAGAGCTCCGCAAGCTGGTGATCGGATACAGGGCCGACGGCTCCCCGGTTCTGCTGGAGCAGGTGGCGGGCATCGAGGACGGCAGGCAGGATCAACTCGGTTACGTGAGGCTCAACGGCCAGCCTGCCGTCGTGGCCGTGGTCTTCAGACGTTCCGACGCCAATACCGTGAATGTGAGCAACGAGCTCGAAAGGCAGCTCGACTACATAAGGGAAAGCTACGGGGACAGGATCGAAGCGCGCCTGGTGTACGATCAGGCTACGTTCATCCGGGGATCGATCAGCAACCTCTGGGGCACGGCGCTCCAGGCTCTTCTGCTAACCGTAATCGTACTCCTGCTTTTCCTCAGATCCTGGCGGAGCAGTGCGGCGGTGGCCGTCGCGATCCCCGTGTCCGTCATAGCCACCTTCGCCGTAATGCACTTCGTGGATGTAGATCTCAACATCGTATCGATGGCTGGCCTCGCTCTCGCAGTCGGCATGCTGGTGGACAACTCCATCGTGGTCCTCGAGAGCATCGTCAGGCACAGGGAGAGCGGCGAGAACTCCGTCACAGCGGCTATCAACGGGGCGGGCGAGGTGGGGATGGCGATCACGGCGTCAACCCTGACCACCGTCGCCGTCTTCGTTCCGGTGCTGTTCGTCCCGGGGCTGGCCGGGCAGATATTCCGCGACATGTCGCTCACAATAAGCTTCAGCCTCGTCGTATCTCTTTTTGTGGCGCTGTCTCTAATCCCTCTGTTCACTTCGCGCATGGGCAGGCTTGTCGTAAGCGCTTCCGAGGAGAACCGGATCCAGAAAAGGATGCGCACCGTTTTCGAGGCCCTCGAAGACTGGTATGCCCGGAAGATCGGATGGGTTCTCTCCCACAGGAAGCTCGTGATCCTCTCCACGCTCGGCCTCTTCCTGCTCTCGCTGGCGGCGATGGCTCTGGTACAGGTGGAGTTCTTCCCGGAGACCGACGAGGGTTTCATCTCCGTCAACACCACGAGGGCTCCGGGCACCGTCCTGGAATCCACGGACTCGACCGCGAGGTTCATCTATGACGGGCTCCTTTCCATCGTCGACTCGGCCGACGTAGAGGAGATCTACATGGAAGTGGGGCAGCTCGAGTCGTTCGCCGCGGCCTTCGGCAGCAGCGGCTCCAACAATCTGAACTTCCTGGTGACCCTCGTGCCCAGGAGCGAGCGCAGCGTCTCGATCCAGGAGTATTCCGACAGCATCAGAGCCTTTCTCGCCGACATCCCGGATCTGGACGTGCAGTTCCAGAAGGGTGGACCGATGATGGGCAGCGCCCCCGTCGAGATTCGCTTCTTCTCGAACGATCTGGACGAGCTCCGCCGTGTGACCGGGAGGGTCGCGGAGGTGCTGGCGACCATCGAGGGCACCAGGGACGTACAGACTTCGATGGACGTGCAGAGAGCCCAGGAGGTCTTCGTCCCCGACCACACCGCCCTCGCCGGAATGGGCCTGACGCGGTCCGCGCTGGGGAGCGAGGTGGCTTCGGGAGTGATGGGCCGCACAGCGGGTTTCCTGAGAGACGGCGGCGACGAGATCGACATCGTAGTCCGCTACGGCGAGGAGTTCAGACGGAGTCTCGAGGGCATAATGGCTCTTCCGGTCTATGGGAGACCTCTCGCGGCATTCGGGCGTATCGAGCCCGGCCTGGTGCCCCAGACCATTCTAAGGATGGACCAGGCCAGGATGGCCACGGTGAGCTGCAGCAACTCGGGGCGCGCCCTGGGCAGTGTAGCCGGAGATGTGGAAAGGATGCTCGATACGCTTGACACGGGCGGGTTGAGGTACGAGATCGCAGGCCAGGTGAAGGATCAGAGGGAAACGTTCATGTATCTGACGATCGCGATCCTGGCGGCGGCCGCCCTGGTGTACATGGTCATGGCGAGCCAGTTCGAGTCGTTCCTCGAGCCCTTCATCATCATCTTCACCGTGCCGATGGCGTTCATAGGCGTGGTCTGGACACTGCTTGTCACCGGGACGACCCTTTCCGTAACCGCAATGATCGGGATACTGATGCTCGCGGGCATCGTCGTGAACAACGGTATCGTACTCGTGGACTATGCGAACCAACTCAGGGAAACCCGGGGCCTGGGAGTCGTGCAGGCGGTCGCGGAAGCCGGCAGGATCAGGCTGCGCCCGATACTGATGACCGCGTTGACGACGATCATCGGCATGCTGCCCATCGCCCTGGGGCTGGGCGAGAGCGGCGAGACCTGGGCGCCCATGGCGCGGGCCGTTATGGGAGGCCTGTCCGTTGCCACGTTCCTGACCCTTTTCGTTCTTCCGAGCCTCTACGCAGTTTTAGGCTGCCGAAGAAGGCTGAAGGGCGAAGCTCCAGGCTGCGGTTCGTAGCAATCCCCGGGGAGCTTTCGTCCGGGGGGCCGGGGCTTCATATTGAAGAAGAAGGCCGGTCGGCCGGCAACGAGAGGCAGTGGCCAACGAGCAGCCTTTCAGGCATACGCCCGGATTCCGTCAGGTTCGGCTCGACCAGCTCCCCCTGGAAGATCTACCGCTTCCGGGAAGTGAGCTCTACGAGCGATGTGCTGAGGGAAAACCTGGATTCGCTGGGCGACAGGTCCGTCGTTCTGGCGGAATTCCAGTTCGCGGGCCGGGGCAGGCTGGGCAGGGCGTGGGCCTCACCACCTGGCAACCTCTACGCTTCGATTCTCTGGAAGCCCGCCCCGCCTCTGGACGCCTGCGCGCGAATCTCCCTGCTGGTGGCGGACCTCATATGCGACATGCTGGGCTCCTCCGGCATAAAGGGCGAGGTCAAGTGGCCGAACGACGTCGTGATCGGCGGGAGGAAGCTCGCTGGAATCCTTCCCGAATCCGGCCCCCACCCAGTCCCCTGGCTGATACTGGGCGTCGGAGTGAACATCGCCGTCACACCCAGGCTGTCCGACCTGAGGGGGCTCGAGCCGGTCTCCTGGACCGAAGCCGGGAGGTCCGGAGAGCCCTTTGACATCATGCTGGACCTGCTCGAGCGAATAGACATGGCATGGCCCGACACGAGCCGCGATCCGATCGAAGGTCGCAGGGATTCGATATCGGCCAGGCTCTGGTGCCGGGGCCAGCTCGTTCGAATGACGAGAGGCTCCGAGACCACGGCCGGCACCCTTACCGGCATCGACAGTGAAGGGCGGCTTGTTCTGGCGACTTCGAACGGAACCGCTTCGTTCGAGAGCGGGGAGCTGAGGCCGATCTGAACCCCCCGCTTCCCCTTGCGATGGCATGGATTCCCCCTGGCTGTCCCGGGCGCTCCTCGGCTGGCGGGCACCTGAACCCGCCCCGGCGCACCGGCGAAGAAGCCGTCGAGCAGGACTCCCGGACGGAAGGGGCTTCATGAACTCGAATCCCGGAGGCAAGATCTTCATACTGGACACGAACGTTCTGCTGTACGATTACAACTGCATCGACAACTTCCAGGAACACGACGTGATCGTTCCCATCACCGTCCTCGAGGAGCTGGACGAGTTCAAGAAGGGGAACGATCTCATCAATTTTCATGCGCGGGAGTTCATAAGGAAGCTCGACAAGCTGTCGGGCGACGGCCTTTTCACCGAAGGCAGGCCTCTGGGCGAGGGGAGGGGCAAGCTATTCGTCATGACGGCCGAGCCCCAGTCGTCCCTCGTTGACGGAGTGTTCATCCACAACAAGGCCGACCACAGGATCCTTGCCCTCGCCGACCAGGTGCACCGCGCCAATCCCGGGCGGACCGTCATAGTCATTAGCAAGGACATCAATCTGCGAATGAAGGCCAAGTCTCTGGGGATACTCGCGGAGGACTACGAGACAGGCAAGGTTCCCCGCGTAGAGGACCTCTACACAGGCGCCCGCGTTCTGGAGGGGGTTCCCGCGCAGATGATCTCGCGGTTCTACGAACAGCCCTTCACGCTCGAGCCGGGGCAGGCCGGCGTGCCGATCGATCCCCCGCCCCTGCCGAACGAGTACTTCGTCCTCAGGAACGGCAGCAGCAGCGCTCTGGCGGTGTTCAACCCGCAGAACGGCCTCCTGGAGCGGGTGACGAAGCAGAGAGTCTCGGGCATCGAGCCCAGGAACGCCGAGCAGGCATTCGCCGTGGACGCCCTGATGAGGCCGGGCGTACAGCTCCTGACTCTGACCGGCAGGGCGGGTACCGGGAAGACCCTTCTCGCCCTCGCCGCGGCACTCGAGCAGAGGCGGAACTTCCGCCAGATCTTCCTGTCACGCCCTGTCGTGCCCCTGGGCAACAGGGATCTCGGGTACCTTCCAGGGGACGTGAAGTCGAAGCTCGATCCCTACATGCAGCCTCTCTGGGACAACCTTTCGGTGATCCGCAACAGGTTTTCCCCCGACAGCCACGAACAGAGGCAGATTGCAGAGATGCTGGAACACGAGAAACTGTACATCTCGCCCCTTGCATACATCAGGGGGCGCAGCCTGGACAGGGTTTTCTTCATCGTGGACGAGGCGCAGAATCTGACGCCGCACGAGGTGAAGACGATCATCACGCGAGCCGGCGAGGGGACCAGGATGGTCTTCACAGGCGACCTTTATCAGATCGACACTCCGTATCTGGACAGCAGGTCCAACGGACTCGCCTACCTCGTGGACAGGATGAAGGGCCAGCCCCTCTACTCGCAGGTCAATCTCGTGAAGGGTGAGAGGAGCCTGCTCGCCGAGCTGGCCAGCACTCTGCTCTAGGATCGTTCAGGGAGGATTCCTGCCCGGCAGACGCATCATCGCCATGTGCGAGGCCCTGAGCCATCTCGGAGTGCGCTTGACCGCGTCATAGAGAGCGGTGCCGGTCTTCGCCGCTCCTGCGATGAACCGCCTCGAGACAGCCCTGGGAGTCTCTCCTCGCCAGGTGAACTCATGGTACAGGGCGATGCGATCCTCTTCGTTCCTTGCCGCAGGCCTCGTCTCGATCCCGAACTCTCCGGCCCTCCGCGAGAGTTCGCAGTGCCTGGGCAGGTTGAAGATAGAGAGGTTCAGGAAGTCGATCGAATCGCCGGCCCTTTCCACCAGGGCTGCGGTGTCCCGCCGGTCGGCGTCCTCTTCGCCGGGCAGGCCGAACAGCAGGTAGGCATAGGTTCTTATCCCCGCCCCGGCCAGCGCAACCAGCGTCTCCTCCGCTTCCTCCGGCCCGAATCCCTTGCAGAAGCGCTCCAGAATGCTGGGGCTTCCGCTCTCGACCCCCAGCTGGAGCATGAGGCACCCCGAATCGGCGAGATCCTTCGGAGGACAGGACGAGAGCAGTTCGCGCGTGGGCCTGGCGAAACCGAAGAAACCGAGCCCGGATCTCCTGATCGAAGGCAGGGCGCGAGCCAGGAGTCCCGGTGGAAGAGCGGAATCCAGCAGGTGGAGAACCGGGCGCCCGGAACCCCGGGATTCCACGGGCACGCTCTCCAGGAACATGTCCAGTGCCCCTGCCGGGGCGGCCGACCAGGGCGCATCCCTGTCCGGGCAGAAGAGGCACCTGTTCCAGCAGCAGCCGGTGCTCAGAGTGAAAGGCACGACCATCCTGGGGGACATCCAGCCCGTCCCCCCGGCCAGATCCGGGAACACAACCTTCTCCAGGATCCTTCCGGGCGGGAGTCCGGCGAGATCCCCGCCGTCGCCCAGACGCAGTCCGGGCAGGACCCTCCCGAGAACCCCGAGGCCGCTCCCGGTCAGCGCCAGGCTGTTGGGCAGCGAGCCCCCCGCGATGCAGCGGACCCCCGCCCTCTCCAGCCGGAATGCCAGGCTCACCGCCCCGGCCAACTGGGAGAGGTACGAAAGCGACAGGAGAACCGTTTCCGGTCTCGTCTCCTTCAGAACCGGATCGAGGGCGGCATCCCAGAACCCGCTGAAGGGATCCCTTCCTTTCTCGCACATCTCCCTGACCAGCAGGGGGCTGTGAATATCGAAGGGCGGGATCAGATCCATGAGTGTCGCCTTCCAGCCCGCGGGGAGGGCGGTCGAATGCGCAAGAGCCGAATGGATGATCCCCGTTGCGGTTCTGTGGATGACGGGGTCGAACCCGTTCTTCGATTCCCTCAGCCTGGCTTCCGCCCTTCTCCAGGCTTCGCGTCTGGGGTCGTCCTCCATGGCTTCACGGCAGAATGAGAAGAACTCCGGGGAGAGGTCGAGGAACGGAGCCGTGAAACCCCTTGCCTTGAGGGCGCCCGAGAGCAGGAAGGCGCCGGACGACGGCTCGGCCGGAGTGCAGAGCGGGGGGGAGACCACGAGGAAGTCCGTCATTCGGACAGGACTACCGGACCGTGCCCGGGGGGTACGGAAGCGCCGGAAGGATTACGCCGCAAAGCCTCCCGCCGCGCGGCGAAGCCGCGTCGGAGCAGATATCGCTGCCCTCCAGTCCGGATGGCTCAAGGAGTCGTCTCATCCGAAACCGCCTGAACCACTCTCACGGTACCCAGGGTGGTATCGGATCGGATCCGAAGGTCACCCAGCCAGGCCTCGACCGGAGCGCCTCCCCAGTAGTCCTGTACGAACCAGACGGTTCTGCCTTCGGCCGCCGCGCTGTCGGCGATTGGGGCCGGATCGAGCCTGGGGCTCGCTTCGCGATCGCCCAGATATGGGTCGCGGCATTCCGGGGCGATCCTGTCCAGGCTTGACCGCGAGTAGAAGTCCCAGGCCTGCAGGGCGGTTTTGGCACCGAGGAGCATCACCAGGTCGTCCGAGCCGGCACGGGACTCCACCAGCGCAACCGCGCCCCTCCAGTCGCTTCGGTGATATGGAAATGACCGGAGATTGTAGTAGGGGACGAGAAGCGCGATGCAGAAGGCCGCCGACAGCGGCCCGTAGAGGCGCATCCTCGAAGCCAGTGCCGCCGCTGAAAAGGCGAGCGCCAGAGCGGCGAGGGGAAACTGTCTCGGCGTGGGGAAATCCCGCAGGAAGATCAGGAATGGGATCAGGAGGACGGCTCCCAGCCAGATCCTGATCCCACGGTCTAGAGTACGCCGGGAGAGGAGGACATGGAGGACGGCCGGGGTCTGCAGCGCGACAGCGGCCAGCAGAACCGCGGTCGAGACGCGGCTCGCCAGCGCGCCTCTCAACGATTCGGGAATCAGACCTCCCACCCAGAGCCTCGAGAACACACCCGCCGCCCCTGACAGCACCCTTCCGAAGTCGATACCGGCCACGCCGGCGGCGGCCATCCTTTCCGCCCGTGCTTCGAACTGCCCGGTGAATGGGAGGAAAACCGCCAGGAAGGAGGCGAGCATGACCGCCGAAGCCAGGAGCGGTGCAGCCGGGGAGGCCCTCTTCCCGCGAGGAATGGTTAGGTAGAGGCCCAGAGCGGCTGCAGCCGTGAAGACGAAGATATGTTGGACGAGAAAACCCGCGACGGCGATGGGCAGAAACGCGGCGAGCGCCGCCTTCGAACCCCTCCAGGACAGATCCGCGAGATGGATCGCCCATGCGGTCAGGGCGGCCAGCGGCCCGTACACCCAGGCCTCCTGCCCAAGTGATACCGCCCACGGGGATGCCGCCCAGCAGAGCGCTCCCCAGAAGGCTCCGCGAGAAAGATGCCGCCGGAGGAACAGGAACACCGGGATCACGGAAGAGGCCGTCAGCAGTGACACTAGCGCCCTCATCCCGAACTCCGACCTGCCGAAGAGCGATGCCGACGACCATGTGAGGAAGAAGCCGCCGCATGGATGGGGAGTGCCCCTCGAGAAGAGCGAAGCCGCCTCGGGGAAGCTCCTGTCAAGCAGTCCTGCCGTGTAGGCCTCGTCGGCCCAGAGGCTCTTTCCGCCCAGCAGCAGCAGGTGGGTGCCCGCCGAGATGGCCAGCAGAGCCGTCAGACAAAGCCTTCTGTGCATTCCGGCCGTCCTGTGATAGGTTATCGGTGAATCTAGGCGAGGGTGGGGTGTCGGGCAATCCGGGCAGCGCATGGAGCGGCCGAAGGCCTTCCCCCGACTGGCGCGGGGACCCGGAGGGACTCTCCGGGTGTTCGATCGAAGCTGGACGTATATCGATGGGATTTCTGCAGTCGTTGGATCTCTGGCTCCTCCTTTTCCTCAACAGGCGGATCGAGTGCGGTCTGCTGGATGCCGTGATGCCCTGGATCTCCAGGCCGGTCAACTGGATTCCCTTTCTGGCCCTTCTCGGGGCTGCACTCCTCCTGTGGGGCAGGCCTCCGGCGGCGCTCGCCCCACCCTTCGGGGCCGGTCTGCGCCTGTGGGCCAGGGATTCCAGGCTCGTGCTGCTGTCCATGCTGCTGGCCGTCGGCGCTTCGGACATCGCCGCGAATGCCGTCAAGCATTCCGTGAGAAGGCAGAGGCCCTGCAGGGATCCCGATGTGATGGAGCAGATCGTGCAGAGAGCCGAGGTCCACGGCAACAGGTCGTTTCCCTCCTCGCACGCCGCAAACTCGGCCGCTCTTGCGACGGTGGCCGGCCTCGCTTATCCACCCCTGGCGGTTCCCGGTGCTATCTTCTCGGCGCTGGTGGGAGCAAGCAGAGTCTACAACGGCGTGCACTACCCCTTCGACGTGGCTGCAGGATGGCTGGTGGGGATGATGGCCGGCGCGGGCGTATGGGCGCTTGTCGGGAAGAAGCTTTCCGTGCGGGAGGTGGTCGCTTATGCGCGGAGGTTCCGCCGCGGTGACCGGGATCCCTCCGCGCCCCCTCGGCAGGGCGTGTGGGAGCCCTTCGGGTTCAGGTCGCTGGACGGCTGGGGGGTGGAGGGCTGGCTGTCCCGCGGGGGCCGGCAGGTTGCAGTCCTCTGCCACGGCCTGCACAACGGAACGTCTTCGATGGGCGTGCCTGCCGAGGCGTTTTCGGCACGGGGCTTCTCGGTGCTTCTCGTTCCGTTCAGAGGGCACAGCGGGCACCCCCTGCCCAGGACCACCGGCGGGCCGGACGAGGCGATGGATCTCTCGGGCGCACTGATGGCACTGCTCGATTCCGGCATAGGAGGAGGGGACATCCTGATCTATGGTTCCTCCATGGGAGCCGCAGTGGCCGTGAAGACCGCCTGCCTCCTCTCCACCGGTCCGCTCATGGGAGTAATAGCGCACGGGTGCTACACGGGCTTTTTCGATTCGGCGCGCTCGAAGCTCGGAGCCTGGAGGACGGCTGTACTGAGGGCGCTCATGCCCCGCCCGGCAAGGCGGAGCCTCGACGCCTTCAGGCCCGGCGACTACCTGGCTCAGGCCTCTCCCGGCATTCCCTTCGTGTTCGTGTGCGGCAGCCGGGACACCGTCACTCCCCCCGACATGAGCCGGAGGCTTGCATCGGCGGCCCCTCTCGGCTCTGCTGTGATACTCGGCGGATCGGGGCATCCGAAGTGGGGCGACCCATCGAGAGAGAACCGCCTGCAGTTCGAGAAGGCGCTCGACCAGGCGCTGGGCCTGATCCGTGAACCGGTGCCGGGCAGGATGCTGTTCGTTGACGAGGATGGAGCGGTCCGCGATGTTCCGCGCCTGACCCCGGATGCAGCCGGGGCAGGGAAGGGCGGCAGATGAAGGGTTTCAGGGAGGCGGCAGAGCTGGCGCTGGCCTTCTCGCAGGTCATCCACGACCTGAACGACACATTCTCCCAGTCGGACCACCTGCCTGTGTCCAGCGACACTGACTTCGAGGCCTACCAGGCCTTCATGGCCAGACTGGTCCTCCTCCAGCGGGAGCTCGAGGAATTCATAGACAGGGCGATGGCCCTCGAGACGACCATGCAGGATGCGCCGTCGCAGGTTCTGGATTTCTCGTCCGAATGGGAGGGCTTCTAGGAGTCCGCCCGCCCCGGGTCAGATCTCCCGGTAGCGTCTCCGCACCCACCAGAGGACTATTACTCCGAGAAGCAGTACGAACCCGGTCAGGGTGAGCGCCAGTACGAGTCTCTCCATCGGCCCGGCGCTGGCGCTCCTGTACAGGGGGAGTCTGACCCAGTAGAACCGGCCCTCCCGCTGCTGGACTACGGTTTCGCCCCGCGCCCTGTGCACCCTTCCCTCCCGGTCCGTCCAGTTCCACTCGGCCTCGGGATAGGAGACAGTGTAGCTCATGGTGGAGTTGTCGGCCTCGAGGAGGCTTGGCGCACCGGGGATCACCGAGAGGTATCCCAGGGTGGGGAGAAGCGCCTCCAGTGTGTCCGGATTCGCAAGGCGTCCGTCGGCGTCCTCTGCCGAGGTCTCCAGCCAGTATGCCGGCCCGCCGTCCGTGGAGGCCGTGTCGCAGAGCATCTGAAGAAAGCCCTCGGCGGTCATCTGGGAGACGAGCGAGAGCATGAGCAGTGCAGAGCTATACAATCGTCATCCTCCTCACCGATCCCAGGAGCTCCTCGGCGGTGGCCGGGAGCTGGATCACTTCGATCCTGCTGGAGAGGAAGGGGATCGCCGGCTTCAGGCCCGTTGCGAGGAGTATCCCCTGCTCCGGCATCCTGGCCATCAGCGAGGCGACCAATGTGAACTCGTGAGGCTTCACCCGCAGGATCACGAGATCGGCATCCTTCTGCATCTCTGCGAGCTCCTCCAGCCCCGTCGCCTTCGACAGTGAAGGAAAGGCCTGTCCGAGAACCTCCTCCGCGAAGGAGAGGAAGACCGGATCGGGCGAGTAGAGAAGGATCCCGTTTCCCGGCGACTTCTTCCCGGCGGCTGGGAAGCCGATCTCCAGGCCGTCTCCGGACTCGGGGCGGGCGAGCCATCCTCCGAGCATGGTCATCTCCCTCTCGAGCGCCGCGAGCGCCGCTGTCTGGCTGTCGAGG
>JAAYTY010000189.1 GCA_012523605.1 Candidatus Fermentibacterota bacterium | reverse complement strand
TCCACGAAAGGGCCGATGACGCCGAATCGAAGTGCCTGGCGTCCGCGGTGGGCACTCCGGCGGCTTTCATCACATCCTTCGCGAACCACTTGCTCGACTCGATCCTCGCTCCGGAGGCGCCGGGGCCGAAGCAGGCCATCCCCTCCTCCCGGAGCGCCGTTGCCACATCGGCCTCCAGAGGCGCCTCGGGGCCGATCACCACGAGTCCGATGCCGATGTCCCTGCAGAGCCGGGCCAGCGCCGCACCGTCCATCGGGGATACGGGATGACAGGGGCCGAGCCCCGCCATCCCCGGGTTCCCAGGAGCGGAATGCACCTCGTTCCGCCCGCTGCGGGAGAGCGCCCATGCGATGGCGTGCTCCCTCCCTCCGGACCCCGCGACGAGCACCTTCATCTGGAGTCTTCCCCTGTGGGAGAATAGACCTGTCCGCGGCCGGGAAATCCTCCCGACCTTACATCGGCGGCGTACGAGCGCACAGCGCCGACCATTGCGTCGTAGAGCTGAGCGTACCTCCTGAGGAATCTCGGCTCGAAGCCCGGGGTGAGGCCGAGCATGTCGCTTGCGACGAGTATCTGGCCGTCCGTGAATCTGCCGGCTCCGATCCCTATCGTCGGAATGGAGACGGAGGCCGTGACGTCCCTTCCCACAGCCTCCTCCACGCTTTCGATGACCAGAGCGAAGACCCCCGCCGCCTCCAGAGCCCTGGCCTCGTTCACGAGCCGGTCGGTGGCCGAGGCCGGCGTCACTCTGTATCCCCCCGTGGTCTTGACCGACTGAGGCAGCAGGCCGACGTGGCCCATCACAGGGATGCCGGACTCGACGAGGGCGCACACCCTCTCGAGGATCCTGGGTCCGGCCCCCTCCAGCTTCACGGCATCGGCACCCCCCTCGGAGAGGAAGCGAGAGGCATTCCTCACCGCGTCCTCGACGGATGCCTGGTAGGAGCCGAAAGGCATGTCACCGACTGTCAGAGTTCCCGGCGCGCCCCTCCTGACCGCCTTCGTATGGGCCACCAGGAGGTCCATGGTCGCCCCCAGGGTCGTGTCCTCGCCCATCACCGCCATGACCATGGAGTCGCCGACGAGGATGAAATCCACACCGGCCTCCTCCTCGGCCCTCGCCGTAGGGCAGTCATAGGCTGTGAGCGCGACTATCCGCTCACCGCGCTTCTTCAGGTCCCTGAGGTGCAGGATGGTGCCGCCCCTGCGCTCCTCAACAAGCATCGCATCCCCCTCTCCCGCGTATCGTGCCGTCGGGCATGAGAACCCGGTAAACGATCGCATAGGCAGCGAAACCGTAGACGAGACCGGCCATTATGTCGATGACGTAATGCTCCGCCCCGTAGACCACCTCGAAGCAGATAGCGGCGACCGGAAGAGCGACCCACGCGGCCCGCCGACCGAACTCGTGCAGGGCAACGAGGAGGGTCATGAACGGCAGCCCCGCGTGGAGAGAGGGCATCGCGCCCCTCGGGCTGGGCTGAAAGGCGCCCTGAAGCCAGTCGGAGGTGAATCTGCCCATGGCGTCGAAGACGATCCTCTGCACTTCGGGGAAGGCGCCCTCAAGATTCGCCATCCACGGTGGTGTGAGGGGGAACAGCACATAGGTGAGATAGCCCGCCATCGAGATCAGTGTCACGGCCGCGGAACCCCTCTTCATGGCATCGGGCCCTTTCCTCCAGAGTAGCACTCCCGGAAGCAGGAGGGGAAAGGCGAACAGGGAAGCGTGGAGCACCGCGAAGGCGTAGTCGTACCAGCGGAACGCCGGGGTCGGATGAAGAACGGACTGCAGCCATACGGTGGGGAGCACTCCGAAAATCCTCTGCTCGAGCTCGGTCACGCCGGGGCCGTGGAACGGGTCGAAACGGGTCGAGACCACGAACCGCAGAGCCTGGTAGCTTCCGGTGAGCATCAGGTAATAGAGCCACCGCTTCGCGGCGTCCGGCAGGGGCCTGCACAGGTAGAGCGCGTACAGCGCGCCGAAGATCAGGAGCTGGATTGGAAACCTCGGAACCAGCCTCACGAAGGGTATGAGGGAGACAGCCGCCGAGTACACGCCGCATACGGCGAGAATCAGCCTGTAGCTTCTGTCCTCGATTCCGGGCAGGCACAGGAGGTTGCGACGCATATCAGCGGGTTTTTCCTGCGTTGAGAGGACGGGGCTCGCAGGAGGTGGGGGGCCAGGGTCCTGCAGAATGGACGTTCGGCAGAGTTAGAGGACTTGTACGGCCTCGGCGCGTCTCGCTTGGGCGGCACTCCCCGGAGGGCGGCTGCTTCAGCTCAGCGCAAGGGCGATGCCTCCATCGGTAACCAAAGCACTCCCAGGCTATGGCCCCCCGTGACCGAAGGTAGGTCATTCCGGTCCCGGTGTCAAACCCCGGGCGGTATCCACGGCCGTCTCCGGGCAGCCCGGATCTTCGGACGATGCCGGCACCACTCTCCTGGAACAGGCATAGCGCCTTGCGTAGTTGGGCTGGTCGAGCCTGGTGACGACCACCCCTCTTCCCTGATAGGACGAGGAATGTATGAATTCGCCTTCTCCCAGGTACAGCCCGACATGACCGGGGTTGTCGAAGAACACCAGATCTCCCGGCAGGAGGTCCTCGATCCCGATTCCTGCGCCGACCGCCCTCATCTCCCCGGCCGTCCGAGGCAGCGCGATTCCGTTGTCAGAGAATACTCGAAAGATGAAACCGCTGCAGTCGAATCCCTCCGGCCCGGTGCCGCCGTAGACGTACGGCACGCCCAGCCACGACAGGGCATCCTCGACTATCCTGGAGGCTTGAACGGAATCTCCCGGGACCGCTGTCGAGCCTGCACGGGCTTCTGCGGCTGCAAGCAGTGTCGCGAATACGACGGCGCATTTCAAGAGCATCGACGGCTTCATCCACTCCTCCGGAATGCCGAACCGGAATAAATAACATAAGGAATGGGAAGCCGTGCGGTCAGCGGAAGCGGTCGGCCGACTACTCGGTCGGGACCAGTATAACCGCCGCCGTCGGCCTCGGCCCGTCGGTCCACACCGGGTCGGCATCCGGGGGCATGCGGTCCATGCAGATCAGGCACTCTATGCCCAGCTCGCGAATGACGCTGTCGGCTCCGGGAGAAGGCCAGGAGTTGAGGATCTCCGCGGTGCGTCCGTATCCCTCGGGGAGGGTGGTTCCGTAGCCGTTGACCATGGGGGTGAAGTGGAGCGTGGAGCCGTAGAGATTCGTGCACTCGTGCTCGGGCCTGTCGAGCGAGGCGCCCATGGGAAGGATCGCGATCGCCTCGAAATCCCTCGATGCGAGCCACGAGTGGAACCTCCTCGGTTCTACCGGCTCGAGCTCCATCGGCCCCGGCCATACCTCGGCCAGGGACATCGCGGCGCCCAGCGCCGCGATAAGAGGCCTGCCCCTGACCATGCGCCCCGCGGCCAGGAGGACGGATGCCAGGAAGAAGACCCCCGCCCTCGCCGGGAGTCTGATCGAAGAGAAGCCTGGCAGGCCGGCCAGGAGCCTCCAGGGCGCCGGGGAGATCTGCCTGCCGAACACCACCAGTGTCGGGCCGAGGCAGAAGGCCGCGAAGACGACGGCGGAAACGGCGAAGTACCAGCCCCACCGTAGCGGTGCGGCGTCCTTCCGCCGGAAGACAACGAGAAGGGCGCCCAGGGCCGCCGCGATCCCGGGCCAGAGGGCCGCCTCACCGAGGGTGGTCGAGGGTCTCGCCCAGCCGAGGAGCCTGCTGCTCTCCCAGGGGGAGACGAAGGCGGACAGGTCGGTCGAGGCCATGGAATCGGGGCTCCATCCGGACGAGTGCGAGAAATGGCCGGCGAGGAGGAGGATCAGCGCCGAGGCGGCATACCCCGCTCCGGTCCACAGCGCGGTGCGGACCAGCCCCTTCGGGCCTCCAGATACCGCCGTCCAGGGAAGCGAAAGCACGAGCGCCACTCCCAGGAACAGCCAGTAGTAGAGCGAGGCGCAGCACTGCATGACCACGAGGAGCGCGAGAACCCATCCCGCGCCTGTTCCTGCAGAGATCCTCATGGCCTGCCGCATCGCCAGGAAGGCGAACCCGGGGGACATGAGCTGAATGTGCCACAGGTGGCTCTGGAAGAACGGGGCGCATATCACGGCTGAAAGTGCGAAGAAGGCTCCCCACCGATCGAGTCCGGCTTCCCTCGCGAGCATGAAGAGACCGAAGCCTGCGAAGGCGAGGGAGATCACGAAGACGATGTTGTGGGCGGCGAGGGGCTGGGCGCCGGCCAGCCTTGCCGGCACAGCGGCCGCCGACTGCGCGAGAAGGAGGTCGCTGCGTCCGTTCGCGTCCGGCTGGCCCAGGAACACGGGTGGATGGAAGGGATTCGACAGGGTCGCCGCCGCGTGGATGTTCCACTCCATGAGCCATGTATTGAAGAGGGTGTCGGTTCTGTCGTGAGCTCCGGACCCGGGACGGAGAAGCATGGGCCAGGTGACGGCGGCCGCCAGGACCAGACATGTCAGTGCCGCGACGGAGGCCTCCCATGCCCGGACGCCTGCGGAGGCCTTCCTTTTCCTGTCAGTACGCACGGGCGACAATGGCCATGCTCCGGGCGGGTCTGCCCGTCATGAAGCAGGTGCCCTCCGCGTCGGGCTGATCGAGAGGGATGTTCCTCACGGTGGCCCTGGTCTCCTCCTGGAGGCGCTCTTCGTCCTCCCTGCCGCCGGCCCACCATAACCGGTAGAATCCAGGCTTTTCCTCGAATACCGCCTTGAACTCCTCGTAGGTCCGTACCTCGTAGGTCATGGCGTCGCGCCTTTGCTCGGCGTCGGCGAGCATCTCCGACTGGATCGAGGCCAGCCTGGACCTGGTCTCCCCTGCAAGCCCCTCGAACGGAAGGGTGAACTTGCCCTCCCTTCCGGGGCGGTTGCGGGCGCTGGCCGTGACGTGACCGCCGGCGAGGTCCTTCGGACCCACCTCGAACCGGAGGGGCACCCCACGGACCTCCCAGTGGTTGAACTTGAAGCCGGGGCTCACGGTGTCGCGATCGTCCAGCTTCGTCCTGATTCCGGCCGCCTCGAGATCCGAGGCGATCCGCTCCGCCGCCTGGAGCACCCCGGCCTTCTCTGCTTCGCTCTTCCAGATCGGCACCACTGCCACCTGTCTCGGAGCGATCTCGGGCGGCAGCTTGAGGCCGTGGTCGTCGCCGTGCGCCGTGATGACGGCGCCAACGAGCCTTGTGGAGACTCCCCAGCTGCTCTGGTGCACGTACTGCTGCTCGTTGTTCTCGTCGAGGAACCGGGTGTTGAAGGCCCTCGCGAAGTTGGTGCCGAGATAGTGGCTGGTGCCCGACTGGAGGGCCCATCCGTTGCCCGACATGGACTCGATCGAGTAGCTCTCCACGGCCCCGGCGAACTTCTCGCGCTCGGTCTTGCGGCCGGCTATCACCGGCACGGCCAGAACCTTCCTGGCGAACTCCTCGTACACCCTTAGCATCCTCACCGCCTCCGCACGGGCCTCGGCCTCGGTGGCGTGGGCGGTGTGCCCTTCCTGCCAGAGGAACTCGGTCGTTCTGATGAATGCCCTGGGCCGCAGCTCCCAGCGGACCACGTTGGCCCACTGGTTGAGGAGCATCGGCAGGTCGCGGTAGCTCCCTATCCACTTCGAGAAGAAATGGTTGATGATGGTCTCCGAGGTCGGCCTCACCACGAGGGGCTCCTCCAGCCTCTTCCCGCCGCCGTGCGTGACGACCGCCAGCTCGGGCGAGAAGCCCTCGACGTGCTCGGCCTCCTTCTGGAGGAAGCTCTGGGGTATGAAGAGCGGGAAATACACGTTCTCGTGCCCCGTCGCCCTGAAGCGGGCGTCGAGGCCCTTCTGGATGTTCTCCCAGATCGCGTAACCCCATGGTCTGATGACCATACATCCGCGGACCGGCGCCGAGTCGGCCAGCTCGGCCTCGCGTATGACGTCCTGGTACCACTGGGAGTAGTCGCTCTTCCGGGGTGTGATGTTCTCCGCCATCTCCGAATGCCTTCCGCCCGGCCGCCGAGGCCGGGGCTCCCGCGGCAGACCGCCTGCCGGCATGCACGGAAACTAAGCCCTCAGAAGGGATGATGGCAACATCATCAGCGGCCGGACAAGAGGCAGCAGGCACCAATGGCCGGCAAAGAGCACCATATGAGTTACATACGGACTCTGCCTTCATGCCGGAAAAGCCACATTCCATCGCTGTTGCCATCACTTGCCTATAGAGTGCGGATCATGTGGATATGCAGTGATAGTCGGCGGTGCGGAGATGTTTCCGTCTCAGTATCAATGAAAGGAAGCAGCCTGGGGTGTTTGATGCTGTACTTCTTCAATTGCTTCGGGTTTGATGTCTTCTGCTAGATTTGCATTCTCGACTGTGTGTTCGATGGATACAGTCTTCATCGGATTTCTTCG
>JAAYTY010000188.1 GCA_012523605.1 Candidatus Fermentibacterota bacterium | reverse complement strand
GTGGTCGAACCCCTTATGGTGGGGAAGCCCATCGCCTCGAGGACCCGCGCGACATACTCGCCGTCCCTGTGGGAACTCACCAGCACCGTTACGCCCTCGCGCCTGTGCGTGAAGATCAGGGGAAGCTGCCTGCCATGCCAGAAGGAGTACAGAACCGGCCTTCCCCTCGGGCGGCCAGACCTGCCGCCCGGAGGGCGCAGATATTCGATCCTCCACGACAGACCCAGCAGGGTCACGAGAAGCCTGCCGGCGGTTCCGGCGATCGCGGTCAGATCAGGCAGGGATCGACCTTTCCGCCCAGTTCGAGGGCTATTCTCGCCGCCGCCCTCGCTGCCCCTCCCGGCGGGCCCAGGGCGCTCCTCACCCTGCCCATGGCCTCCAGCGCAGCGGATCTCGCGCGGCCTCCCGGCAGGAGTGGCACAAGTTCGGTTTCGGCCAGCGGAGCGGTTGCCCTGCCCTGGAGCAGCTCAGGCGCCACCCGGCGGCCGGCCACTATGTTGGCCAGGCATATCCCGTCGACACCTCTCACGAGCAGGCGGGCCGCGGCATAGGTCGCCGGAGAGGTCCTGTACATCACTACGAACGGAATCATGCGCAGAGCCGCCTCGAGCGTAGCCGTGCCCGAGCACACCAGTGCCGCGGCGGCATTCTCCAGGGCAGGCCCGGTTCCATCCACCAGCCTCGCGAAGGGCTCCGATTCGGCTTCCCGATAGAAACGCCGGTCGAGGGCGTCCGATACCGCAATGTCGGCACCCTCGACAAGCCCCTGCCTCCACAGGCTCCCCGCGCACGAGAGCATCACAGGCAGGAGCCTCGACACCTCCTGCGCCCTGCTGCCTGGCAGGAGGGCCAGTCTGTTCCCCCCCGGCGAGGTGTCTTTGACCGCATCCACGAGAGGGTGACCCGCCCAGAACACCCTGATTCCCCTCCCGGCGTAGAAGTCGGCCTCGAAAGAGAAGAGCGTGATCATGAGATCGACATGCCTAGCCACCTTCGAGAGCCTCCAGCCGCCCCACGCCCACAGCTGAGGCGACACGTAGTAGAAGACTCTGAAGCCGGCCCTGGAGGCCCAGGCGGCGAACCTCAGGTTGAATCCCGGATAGTCCACCAGGAGGACGGCATCGGGCCGGAAGGCCAGGCAGGCCGCCCGCAGGGCCTTCTCGAGGCGCGCGAACCTCGCGAGGGAGCCGAGCACCTCTCCGAATCCCATCACTGCACAGCCTGAGATGTCATGGATTATCTCGGCGCCGGCCGAGGCCATGTGCCGGCCGCCCATCCCGGAGATCGTTGCGCCGTGAGCGCCGACCAGATGCGTGACGACCTCTGCGGCACGGAGATCGCCGGATGGTTCCCCGGCGACTGCGAAGATCCGCATCAGACCCCCGGCCGGTTCGGCATCTCCGCCGCTATCATCTCTGCCGCCCTGAGAGCCCTCACTCCCTCCGCCGCTCCGACCAGCGGCGGCCTGCCTGTCCTGCAGCTCTCCAGGAAGTCTTCCAGCTCACAGGTGAGAGGATCGGCCCCGCCCACCCGGACCGGCACGGGGCGGATCTCCCCTTCCCTGAGCTCCAGCACCTCCACGCTCCTGCCGGCGAAGTCGATGGACACGTAGCGGCGATCCAGGAAGAACCTCAGCTTGCGCATGGGCTCACGCGAAATCCTGCTCGCCGTCAGATTCGCAACGGCCCCGTTCCGGAACTCTATCCTGGCGCTCGCTATGTCCGTGCTGTCGGTGAGGACCGCGACCCCTGAAGCCCTCACTGCCGCTACTTCAGAATGCACGAAGGACAGCACGAGGTCGATGTCGTGGATCATGAGGTCGAGCACCACGGAGACGTCCGTTCCCCGGGGCTTGAACGAAGCCAGCCGGTGTGCCTCGACGAAGCGGGGATCGGCGAGGAGGGGCGAGGCGGCCGTGACTGCGGGATTGAATCTCTCGACATGCCCTACCGCGAGGGTCAGCCCCCTTTTCGAAGCTTCGGACTCCAGCTCCGTCGCCTGCAGGCTGTCCGCGGCCATGGGCTTCTCCACGAGCACGGGAAGGTCTGCCTCCAGAGCGGCCATGACCACCTCGTGGTGAGAGACCGTAGTGCAGGCGACCACTACGGCATCCACCGAATCGAAGAGCTCGTCCCTGGTGCCGGCGAGAGCCACCCCCAGCTCCTGCGAAACCTGTGAGGCCCTGCCGCGGTCGGAGTCGAAAACCGCCACGGAGTCGGCCAGGTCGCGGAGAATCCTGGCGTGATGATAGCCGAGGTGCCCCGTTCCTACTACTCCGGCCCGCATTTCTAGCCTCCGAGCGAAGAGAGGATGTCGCTTGCGTATCCGACGTCCCTGTCGTCCATGGAAAGGTGGGTCACGAGCCTCACTGCGCCGGGTCCTACTGCGAGGCATCCTATGCCGAGAGCCGTCAGCGCGTTCACCGCGGCCGCCGAGCCCTTGCCGTCGCGTGTCTCGAGGATGACGATGTTCGTCTCCACCGAGCCGGGATCTATCGAAAACATGGGAGACGCCGCCGCGGCGGCGGCGAGCCGGCGGGCCCATCTGTGAGTCAGGGGGAGCCTCGGGAGATTGTGGTCGAGCGAATACAGGCATGCCGCGGCCAGTATGCCGGCCTGCCTGAGGCCGCCGCCGTGCCTCTTTCTCCACCACCTTGCCCTCTCGATGAGGCTCCTGCTGCCTGACAGCACGGAGCCCACCGGGCAGCCGAGGGCCTTCGAGAAACAGACCGAGACCATGTCGAACCCGCGGCACAGATCGGACAGGGGCGCTCCTGTCGCAACGGAGGCATGCCAGAGCCTGGCCCCGTCGAGATACAACCGGGCCGAGCAGGCGCCGGATATCCGCTGAATGCGCTCGACCTCCCTTGCCGGCAGTACTCTTCCCCCGCTGATGTTGTGGGTGTTCTCGAGGCAAACCAGCTTCCTGGGGGCGAAATGTATGTCGCCGCTCCGGGACAGCGCCGCCTCTATCTCTTCCGGCTCCGGAAGGCCGTGCGGACCCTCGTCGATCCTGTGCAGCTGGATCCCTGCGTTGAGAGCCGCCTGCGCCCCTTCGTAGAGATACACGTGGCTGGAACTCCCGCAGACGACCTCGTCGCCCGGGGATGCCAGAGTCCTGAGGGCCACCCCGTTCGACATGGTGCCGGAAGGCATGAAGATCGAGGTCTCGAAGCCGAGCATGGCGGCCACTCTGTCCTGCAGGGCGTTCACGGTCGGATCCTCGCCGAAGACGTCGTCTCCGACCTCCGCATGCGCCATTGCGTTCCTCATTCCCGTCGAGGGAACGCTTACCGTGTCGCTGCGGAGGTCAACCCTGTACTTCGGCATCGCCATCCCTCCGCCGGGTTCCAACCGGCCTTCGCCCGAGGGCCTCGGACAGAATGCGGTTCATCAGCTCGGGCGCCTCGAGCCCGCTGGCGGCCCAGAGTTTCGGGAACATGCTTATGGCGGTGAACCCCGGTATGGTATTGATTTCGTTGAGGTAGAAAGCCGGGCCGGACAGAAGGAAATCCACCCTGGCGAAACCTGAACCGCCCAGGAGCGTGAACGCGGCCACCGCCGAGGACCGGACGGCCTCGGTGACGGAAGGCTCGAGCTCAGCCGGAATGAGCAGCTTCGAGTCGGGGCATTCGTACTTCGCCTCGAAGTCGTACCACTCCCGCCCCGGAACGATCTCGCCCGGCACCGAAGCCGTGACACCGCCGGAATCGCCCAGCACGCTCACCTCGATCTCCCTCGCAGGCAGAACGGCCTTCTCCGCGACGACGAGGGGATCGTACGAGAAAGCCAGCGAAAGCGCGCGGGGGAGGTCTTCACGGCGGTCCACCCTGCTTATGCCGATGCTGGATCCGAGTCTCGCGGGCTTCACGAAAAGCGGGAGGCCGAGGGAATCCAGTATCTCGCCTGCCCGGACGGGCGACCTCTCGTCCAGTTCGAGCCATGGCACCACCGGAATCCCGGCGGCCGCCGCCAGCCTCTTGAATACGGCCTTGTTCATGCCCGCCGCGGAGGCCAGAACACCGGCTCCGGCACAGGGCCAACCGGCGGTCTCGCAGAGGCCCTGCACAGTTCCGTCTTCTCCGTACGGGCCGTGAAGCACGGGGAACACCGCTTCGAAAGGGACTTCTGCGCCGCAGCCGGTCCTGAGAGACCACGGGAAGCTCCCGGCTTCGAGCACCAGGCCGCTGCCCCCCAGGCTCCACGATCCTGAGCGGTCTATCTCGACCAGGCAGGGCTCGTGGCCGGCCATCCGGAGCGCCTCCTCGACGAAGGCGGCCGACTGGAGCGAGATTTCCCTCTCAGCGGACCTTCCTCCGCACAGCACGAGGATTTTCATGACCACCTCCGTTTCCAGGCTCAATGATGACCTGTGCGGGAGAGCGCTGTCCACACCGGGGTTGACCCGTACCCGTCCCGTGGTTCAGTATCGCGAGCCGGAGACTGGGAGGTGCGCATGAAGGTACTCGTGACCGGGGGTGCCGGCTTCATCGGCTCCACGGTGGCGGACCACCTCGTGGAAGCGGGGCACGAAACCCATGTGATGGACGACCTGTCGACCGGGTTCCGCAGGAACATCAATCCCGCATGCGTCTTCCACGAGATGGACATACGGAGCCCGGAAGCCGCCGGAGTGGTCGAAACGGGTCGTTTCGACATACTCTGCCACCACGCGGCGCAGATGGACGTCAGGCGCTCTGTGAGGGAGCCTCTCTTCGATGCCGAGGTGAACGTGCTGGGCACTCTGAACCTTCTCGAGGCGAGCAGGAAGGGCGGAACGAGGAGGGTTGTCTACGCATCCACCGGCGGTGCCGTGTACGGCGAGCCCTCGTCCATTCCCGTCGGCGAAGACCACCCTGCGAATCCGATCTGCCACTACGGCGTCAGCAAGCACACCGTGGAGCACTACCTCTTTCTCTACAGGCGCCTGTACGGATTGGGCTACACGGTCCTCAGATATCCGAACGTCTACGGCCCGAGGCAGAACCCGCACGGCGAGGCGGGCGTGACTGCCATCTTCACTCTGGCATATCTGGAGGGCAGGAGCCCGCGGATCAACGGCGACGGGATGCAGCTCAGGGACTACGTGCACGTGAGGGACATCGCGCGGGCCAACCTCATGGCGATGGACCTCGACCGGCCCGAGCTCGACGGAGAGGTGTTCAATCTCGGATGGGGCAGGGGAAGATCCGTGCTCGAGCTGGATGCAATCATCCGCAGGCTCGTCGGCACCGACCTCCTGCCGCACCGCGGTCCCCCCCTGCCGGAGGAGATAGTCCGCATTGCACTGGATGCCGGAAAGGCTGCGAAGATCCTCGGATGGACGCCGCGGATATCCTTCGAGGAGGGTCTCGCCGACCTCGTGGAGCACCACAGGAGGCTCGCCGGCGATGCTTCCTCCTGAACCCGTCTTCCTGGACAGGGACGGTGTGCTTAACGAGAACGTCCCCGACTACATAAGAACGGAGAGCCAGTGGGTTCCTCTGCCCGGTGCGCTGGAGGCCGCCGCAGTGCTCTCCATGTCGGGGCATCCCCTGATCGTGGTCACCAACCAGTCGGCCGTCGGCAGGGGCCTCATGACGCTCGAGGCCGTGGCGCGGATCAACAGCCTCCTCGAACGGAGGATCGCCTCGCTCGGAGGAAGGATCGATGCGGTCTATCTCTGTCCGCACGCCCCCTGGGAGAACTGCCGCTGCCGGAAGCCCGCCACGGGCATGGTCGAGGATGCCAGGGCCGACCTGGGCCTTCCGCGAGGAGGGTGGCTGGTGGGAGACGCCTGGAGCGACATCGGGATGGGGGCCGCCGCAGGACTCAGGACCATCATGGTCATGACCGGACGGGGAGCCGGCCAGATGGCCTCGGGATGTCCCTGCGGCTCCTCCAGCCCGGACTTCGTGGTCGAAGACCTCAATGGAGCGGCCAGGATAATCCTTCAGCACGACGGTGGACTTCCCCCGCCCTGTCGCACGGAGGCATGATCGGGCGATGAGACGGTTCGAATCGCTGAAGACGGTGCTGGCGATAGCCCTGCCTTTCCTGCTTCCGATCGCGGGGTTGGCGATATGGCTTATCTCGGAGGCTTCCGGACAGCTTGGGCACGAGTCGGCGATCATAGCCTCAATAGACGCCTCGGGCTCCGGCGTGACCTATCTCTCGACCACCCTGCCCGACGGGAGCATCGCCGAATGGAGCTGCAGCGCCGGAAGTTTCTCCGAGAGCGGCGAGGCCTCCGCATCCGGGAGGAGCGTCACCTGGCTCCCGGACGAAGGCTCTACGGACTCGGTCACGATAACCGTCTCCACGCCCACGCTGACCGACTCGGTGAGATTCCTGCCCTTCATCCCCTACATGAATCCGAGCATCACGGTCTCGGCGGCCTACCATCTCGCCGTCACCGACAGGGCGAGATGCCTCTCCCTCTCTCCAGGAGCGTACACGGCTCGTTTCGAGGGCGACAACCTGTCGGGATACGACGGACTCGTCTTTCTGGTGGTCCAGGAACCCGGGAGACAGCGGTACGCCTTCGTGGGGATGCCCGGCGATTCGCTTTCGCTCGATCTCCCCTTCGGGGGCGAGGTACAGGCCTTCGGAGCCGACAGGACCGAGGATGCCCTGGACAACGGAGGAAGCGTGCTGATAACCTTCATCCCCCTGCAGTCCGCTTCTCCCTGAAGCCTTTCACCGGGCCGAACCTCGACAGAAACCCCCTCCTCCTCCCCGCGAACCAGAGAGCCGCAACAGCCAGAGCCCATGCGCACCAGGCCGCCGGGCCCGAGATTCTCACCGGAGGAAGATCCACGGCTCCTGCGGCCTCGATCCAGGCCCAGGACGCCCACTCGAGGAGTCGCGAGGCCGGAACGCACGCTCCGGGCGCCAGGCAGAGCACTCCAAGAGCCATCACCAGGTACATCGGAGGAGTCGAGAGAAGCGTTGCGTAGGGAGACGACAGCCTGAGGGCTCCGTAGGAGGACTGGACCAGCGGGGCGACAGCCAGGGTCGAGCACAGGCCTGCGTGGATCGCTCGAAGCAACATCCCCCGCCGGCCGCGGCCCCGACCGCTCATCAGCACCAGGGCCAGGACCGATACGAAGGACATCTGCGCCCCCGCATCCCGTTCGGCGCCCGGGAAGACCACCGGGACAACCATCGCGGCAAGCGACCACGACGATACCGCCGGCACGCGGAATCCTGCCTGCGAGGCCGCCATCGCAATGGACCCCATGATGCCCGCCCTGACGGCCGGCGCCCTGCCCCCGGAGAGGAGCACATAGAGCCACATCGCGGCCATCGCTCCGAGAACGCTCCACCACGATCTCCCCGCCGCCCTTCGAAGGGCGAGGAAAAGCGCTCCGGCTACCAGAGCGACATGGAGGCCGGAGACCGAGAGCATGTGGGATATCCCGGCCTCCCTGAAGACTCTCCTCACGGAGGCCGGCATCCTGCTCCTCTCACCCAGCAGCAGGGCGCATGCCAGCGCGGAGGCCTGCCTGGAGGGCACCCGTTCGCGTATGACGCCGGCGGCAGCCCTTCTGGCGAGGTCGAGGGGCTTGCGGCAAGGGTGGAGATCGAAGCAGCAGCAGTGTAGGAAACCTCCCCGTCTCTCGACGAGCACCAGGGCTGAATCCCCCTCCATGGCAGCGGCTGCGAGTCCGCCGCCCGACAGCCGGAAGCGCGAGCCTTCCGACGAAACCCATACGCCCGACGGGGTGACTGTCTGCACCGTGCACTCGAAAACGCCTCCATCCGGAGGAGCGGCGGATGAAGCCGTGCGTTCCCCGTGGAGAATGCAGCCGGTCGCGTAAGAGGCCGCGCAGAGAGCCAGCCTGCCGGTTCTCCTGAAGCCCGAGACCGCTGCGCCCAGCGAACAGGCGAGCAGAAAGGGCGCGAGAAACCACGGATGCCCGGCGGGGGCGTATATTCCGGCGAGGAGGGCCGCTGCGTACCAGAAGACCACGGGAGAAAGTTCCATGAACGGATTGTGGCCGGATCTGCACGGCAATTCAAGAGGGATGCCCGTTTTCGTCCTGGACAGCTTCAGGAGCGCCTTCAACGTCGGCTCAGCGTTCAGGACAGCCGAGGCGGTATCGCCCGCGGCCGTCTTCCTGACCGGAACGTGCGCCGTCCCCGGCAACAGGAAGCTCGCGCATACCGCAAGAGGGACTCAGGACGAAGTCCCGTGGAGGTACTTCCCGCGGTCCCCGGAGGCCGTTGCGTGGCTTGCCGCCACCGGGCGGCGGATAGTGGCGGTGGAGGGCGGGCCCGGCTCAGTTCCCCTTTTCGACGCGCCGTTCGAAACCGGCGATGCATTCGTGTTCGGAAGCGAAGCGCTCGGGATAGATCCCGGGGTGGAGTCCTCGGCCGACCTCAGGATCTGCTTCCCACAGTCGGGAAGAAGGAGATGCATGAACGTTTCGAGCATCCTCGCCCTGGTCGCGGCGGAGATCCAGAGGCGCAGGCTGCTCGCCGGGATGCTCTATGCGGGGCCTTCGACAGACTCGGGGAATCTGGAGGAAACCTGACGATGAGAACTGCGCCCCGACTTCCCCTTTCCGCAGCCGCGCCGGCCGTGCAGGGATGGATCCGCCTGGGCGGACAGGAGATCTGCTTTGGCGAAGACGTCGCAACACGCATCCTTCCGGGCCTGTCCCCCCGGCGTCGTTATCCTGCGTGGTCGGCTCAGGAGGAAGGTCCGTCGGCCTGATCCTGCTCCGACACGGAACGCTACATGAGAATCGTAATCCGTGCGACCTGTCTAAGCCCGCCTTCGGCCGCCGCCTCGAAGACGTAGGTACCCGGAGGAATCGCTCCCAGGCTGACAGAGCGCTCGGTGCCGGGATCCAGCGAGCCCTCGAGGACCACCCTTCCTGCCAGATCGAAGAGCCTGAAATCCAGAGCCGACGTCTCGAGCCCCGGCCAGGTGACTGTTGCGACGCCGCGTGCAGGGTTGGGAGCCACCCGGAGAAGCCCGGTGCCGCCCTCCGGCGGTTGAGGAGGCGAGCTCAGCAGGGCCGTGCTCAGCACGTGGTGAAAGGGATCGAATCTCACTGTCGTCGGCTGGAACGGCACCGTGAAAGCCTCAGAGTCGTTCTGCACGTCGTTCCACATCGTCACCAGAGTGTCACCACCGGCACCCTCGATGGAGAACTCCAGAGGCATTATGAAGAATGTCCCCAGCCCCTGTGCCTGATACACCGAGATGGTGACATCCCAGTCAGATCCGCTCGGTTGAATCTCATACTCGATATCATACACAGGATACCCATACCCGTAGACCCACTCGTCAATGAACCAGTCTATATCCTGTCCCCAGATCAGCTCTATGTGATCTCTCAGGTCCTGTGTGCTCGCGAGACCGAAGGCATGGTGATCGAAGTAGTCCGTCAGCGAGGCGAAGAAATCCTCGTCGCCAAGGATGTATCTCAGCATGTGAAGGACGCTTGCCCCCTTCTCGTAGGTGGTGTAGCCCCAGAGCTCCTCCGGGTCGCCGAGGGGGAACGTCTCGCCGCTCTGGAGATAGGGAATCATGATGTCTTCAACCATGTAGGTCGTATAGGCTTCCGGGCCGTATGTCTCGGCCCACAGCGCCTCGCAGTAGGTGGCGAAGCCCTCGGACAGCCAGACGTCCTGCCAGTCGCTCTCGGTCACGCAGTCGCCCCACCACATGTGCCCCATCTCGTGGGCCAGGATCGGATCCGCATATGTGGTTCCGTTTATCAATGACTGGAGATGGTATACCTGGCTGGTATGCTCCATATCTCCTTTGGGTGTCTCGACATAGCTGAACTTGCACTCCCACGGATATGGTCCGAAGAGGGAGACCAGCCTGTCCATCATGAGGTCTACGTTCGGAAAGCTTCCGAGGGCGTCCCCTACCTCGTTCGGATAGACGTAGTAGTGAATCCAGTCGTAGGTCGAATCCACCAGATCCACGTACTCCGACGCGGATACGGCGGCGAGATAGGTGGACATGGGCTGATCGATGCTCCAGCTCCAGGTCGCCTTGCCTCCGGAATAGGAAACCCCGTCGAGATCGCCGTTGGCTATAACCTCGACGGTGTCGTCCACTGTAACATGGAACTCAAAGGTGGCCTTGTCGGAAGGATGGTCCCGGCAAGGGAACATGCAGCGCCCCATAGACGGCTGTTCGGAGTAGACACCCACTCCCATCTGATAGGAGAAGTAGGGATGAAACCAGAAGCCGCCGAACTTGCCTGCGCCCTCGTTCCACGGATGCCCGGAGTAGCTGATCAGAAGCTCGAGCTCGCCGCCCGGAGGAAGAGGCGAACTCAGGTACACCGTCAGCGCATCGCCCTGCTGATCGAACGAGAGGGGGATGCCGCCCGCAGTCACCGAGGATACCACCAGGGATCTGAAATCGAGCACCACCTGGGTGATGGCTGCGCCTGCCGGCGTGAGCGTGACACCTGCGGTTCCCTCGAGGAGCTGCTGGGAGGCGAGGATCTCGAAATCGAGATCGTAATGCAGGACATCGTAATTCGATTCGATTGCAGGGCCGGGGGCCGGAAGGCCGGGAGCCTCGTCCCTGTGCCTGAGTGCAGGCAGGTCGCCGATCCAGACCGGAAGTCCGGATGCGCAGAGAACCGAGGCAAGAAGCGCGAAATTCATCAATGTCCCTCCTCGCCGAGAAGAAGCCCCCCTATGAATTCCCTAAGAAGACTCAGCTTGGGCACAACCGAAGCATCTATAGGCAGTACGAAGGATAGCAGCCTCTTCAGACGATCCGCGGTATTGTAGGCCGGGGAGCCCTCGGGAACCGTAGCGAGGAGCGGCTCGGCGAACGGCTTCAGAACCGGCAGCTCGTAAGGCAGTGAGGAGTTGAACATCGCATCGGCCATCTCCTGGTAGGGGAAGATGTTGATCCTCTCCCCCCTCTTCACGCTGGGCCAGGCGGCTATCGTCTCCTCGGCGGAATAGCCCCTGGTCCTGCTGTCCCGTATCATTCGCCGGAGAAGCCTGCTGTCGGTCGTGGACATTCTGGTCAGCCTGTCGATGTTGAGCTGTGTGAGTGCCGACACGTAGATCCTGTACTTCGAGGCCGGGTCCACCCCCGGTGTCAGGGCGTCGTTCAGCCCATGTATGCCTTCTATCATCAGGAAATCGTTTTCCAGAAGGTGAACCGGGATCAGGTCGTCGATCCGCCTGCCCTCAGTGAAGTCGAACCTCGGCAGCTTCACCTCGCGACCGGCGAGGAGATCAGCCAGATGCCGGCCGAAGAGCCCCGTCTCCAGCGCATCGAGGCTCTCGAAGTCGTAGTTGCCGGACTGGTCTCTCGGGGTCTCCGAGCGGTTCTTGAAATAGTTGTCCACGCTTATGGACTTCACACCGAAGCCCTGGGCCCGCAGGAACATTCCGAGGAGCCTGGTGGTGGTGGTCTTGCCGCTCGACGAGGGGCCGGCGATCATGATGATGCGCTTCCCGGGGAACATCGACTCCAGGGCCATCACGATCTCGATCAGCCTGTATTCCTGATAGAAGTGGCTCATGGCAACGACTTCCAGCCCGCCGTCCTCTTCTATCCTGCTGTTCAGCTCGGAGACGGTCCTGACGCCCAGCCTGGCTCCATGCTTCTCCTCCAGGTCGAACTCCCTGGCGAGCCTCGGTCTCTCCTGCCATTCGCCTATCGCCGGCCAGTCCGCCGAACCCGGGAACCTCAGCACGAAGCCCGATCCCTCCGGGCGGAGTTCGAAAGCGTCGAGCCAGGAGGTGTCCGGCACCACGGGCCCGGATGCGAAGGCGCAGCTCGCTCCGAGGCAGTTGAGATCCAGCCTGCCTCCGGAGCCGCACCATTCGAGCAGGGGATGGTCGCGGCCCGACGAACGGGCATCGATCATGGATTCGAAGGTGATTCCCTCCAGAGCGATCTCGGAAAGGCCTGTCGTAAGAATGCGGCATATCTCCGCGGAATCGAGCGAAGGGCCGTTCTCCAGCCGGCACCTGTAGCCCAGCGACAGGGCGTGTTCCACCCAGAGAGTCGCTCCCGGGAGTTTCCGCGAGACCGCCAGGTCGAGTGCGAGTATCAGGCTGCGCCTGTAGACCTCCCTGCCCTCGCTGAACCATGGCATGACCGCCCTGTACGCCCCGCCGGGGTCGGCTTCGGATCCTATCGGCACGACTCTGCCGGTTTTGTCGGTCGCCGCTATCGCGCCCTTTTCCACCAGATCGGAAACCCGGGGCATGATTCTCCTCCGAAATGAATAGATATGGATAATAACCACGCAGGGTCCGTTTTCAAAATCCCGGGCGCCCGACGATTCGACTTGCTGTTTATCACGCTGGTAAAATGATCCTGATGCTGAGCATCCCTAAAACTCCCGGAAAATGGGGGCAGTCTGCCGGGCTCGAAGACATGGAGGAACAACTTGCCTTCCCATGGTTGTTTGACGGTTATACCACCAGGTCGCGCATACATCCTTGGACCCTGATGTGCCATGAGACGAACCATGGCTCGATCCGTTCCAGCCGGGAGATTCTTCTCCTCACGGTGCTCCCCTTTCTCTTCCCCACTCCCTGCTTCTTTCCCCAATCCCGGAAACCGCCGGGCGGGCCGGGGGTAGTCGTGCATGTCACGGACGCAGCCGGGCAAGCCGGGTTGACCCGGGCGCGCCGTGGTAGCAGTATCCTGTTCCGAACCGGGAAGTGGAGGTGACGATGAACGCGCTTTTCCTCGCGCTGTCGCTTGTCATGCAGTCGGACCCCCTCCTGTACGCCGATGACGACCTCTCCAGGGGGGCCACCGCGGTGTACACGATCACGGTGATCCATGACACGAGCTACTGGATCATCCTCGAGTGCGAAAACCCGGGGGCGGACATGAACGTGGTCGTCGCCTCCCGTGACATGGATTTCGACGAGTTCATGAGCCTTCCCTATTACGAAGACTATCAGTACGCACGCGGATTCTCCCTGGCCGAGGGTCTCGAGGATGGTCCTTCGGAGAGCTTCACGCTGACCGCGCCCTATACGGGCCCGGCCTACATCGTGGTTCACGACATCGGGGAGACCGGAGGTTCCTACGAACTGAAGGTCTTCTGATGCATCCCTCCACGGGGAGGGAACTGGGCGTCCTGGAGCTGACTCTGAGGATCCGCGACCTGCTCCAGGCTTCGCATCCCGATCCGTTCTGGCTCAAAGGCTCCGTCTCCGGGAATCCAAGATCCAATCAAAAGGGACATATCTACTTCCAGCTTGTCGAACGGATTCCGGGAGGCGGCCCGGTGGCCGCTTCGATTGACTGCGCGCTCTTCGCGGGCGCCAGGGCGGCGGTCACCAGGGATTTCGCGAGGGCGGGCCTAGCGTTCCAGCTTTCCGAGGGTCTGGAGATAAGGGCTCTGGGCCGGATAGACATCTGGCCCCCGTCGGGCCGGGTGCAGTTCATCGTGGAGAAGATAGACCCCGCCTCCCTGGGAGATGCCGGGGGGAGGATCCTCAGGGCGCTCATCGACAGGATGGCATCGGCCGGTTTGAAGGATCTCAACTCGAGGCTGGCCCTCCCTGTTCCGCCCCTGAAGGTCGGGCTGGTCACCGCTCCTGGTTCC
>JAAYTY010000020.1 GCA_012523605.1 Candidatus Fermentibacterota bacterium | reverse complement strand
GTTGGCCTCCAGAAGCTCGTTTCCAAGCTCCCTTGCGATCCGCAGCGACTCGTTCAGGCTCGCCTCAGCCTCGCTGCACTTCGACAGCATGGTCTGGAAGGTGCCCATCCTGTTCAACAGCCCGGCCACGAGTCTGCGATGATCGGGATCGCCGGCCTCGAACTCGGGGCGCTTTCTCGCGGCGGCCAGCCTGGCCTCCAGGATGTCGATCGCGGAAACGAGCCTGCTGCGCATCTGGAAGTACGCGCTGAGCCAGGTTTGGAAGACGGACTGGTCTTCGGGACTCCAGCGGGCGACGGCCCGCTCCCAGGCCTGAAGGTGATTCGGGAGGTCCGCTTCGATCGCGTCGAGCTTTCCGGTGTTCATGCCCGTTCCGTCCACGTCGGCGAACTCTTCCAGCCTCCCTGCGAAGAACCTCGCGTGTCTCTCGCTGCACGCCTCCTGTTCTTCGCCTTTCTCGGCGAGTCTTCTCCGGGCGAACGTCCTTACCAAAGAGTGCATGTCGAAGCGGCCCGGGTTGCGGCTTCTGAGAAGAGAATGGTCCACGAGACGCCTGAGAGTCACCGGATCGCAGCCGGAAACCCCCGCGGCGGCCGCGGAGTCGAAAGTTCCGGACATCACCGAGAGTCGGACCAGTGCATCCCGTTCCACGGGATCCAGCAGGCGCCAGGAGTACCGGAACACCGCCTCCATTCCCCTGTGCCTTGCCGGCATGTCGGAGGGGGCTTCGCTCAGGATGTCGAGGCTGCTCTCGAGTTCGCGATAGAGCTCAATTGGAGGAGTGATCCTCAGCCATGAGGCGGCCAGCTCGATCGCGAGAGGGTTTCCCTCCAGCAGCCTGCATATCGCTGATATGGCCTTCCTGTCTTTCTTCTGCGGTTCGTAGCCCGGAACGATCCTTTTCGCAGACGCCAGAAGAAGAGCCGAAGCGTCGGACCGCTCCAGATCCGAGCCGTCCGGCGAAGGGAGTCCCATGCCTTCGAGCTCGAAGACGTGCTCCTCCCTCAGGTTCAGCCTGTGCCTCGATGTGGCGGCGATCTTCAGATCTCTGCACCTCCCCAGGAGCATGGAGAGCACGGCCGATTCTCCCGACAGGTGCTCGAAGTTGTCGAGCACGAGGAGCACCTCCCGCCCCTCCATGAAACCGGCGAGCTGTTGCACCTCCTCGACCGCACCCGAAAACCTGAAGGACATCGAGGAAGCGATCCTGCCAGGAATCATCGAGCCCGATTCGATGTCCTCGAGCGGGACGAAGTACACGCCATGCCTGAAGGCCGTGATCGAGTCTGCCGCGGCCTGAAGGGCAAGGCGGCTCTTCCCGGTGCCGCCCGGAGCCAGGATGGTCAGAAGCCTGCAGGCGGGATCGGCCAGCATGGATGCAATGTCCGCGAGTTCCCGTTCACGGCCCAGAAAGGGCGTGGGCTGAGCCGGAAGGTTCTGCGGCCTGCTCGTGACGGTTCTAAGCGCCGGGAACTCCGATGGAATGGCGGGATGCTTCAGAATGAAGATCTGCTGGGGTGTGAAGAGGTCGCGAAGGAGGTGCACTCCGGCGTCATCCAGCGAGGCATCCTCCGGCAGGCGCTCGAAGGCCGCGGCTTCCTCGTTGACCAGCACCTGGCCTCCCCATGCGGCGGAGAGCATCCGGGCCGCACCGTTGAGCGCAGGCCCGAAGAAATCCCCATCCCTCTCTCCGGCCTCCCCGCGAAAAACGCAGATCCTCAGGCGCAGGCCTCCTATCCCTGTCCAGTCGCACTCCTCGAGGGCTTCCTGGACCGCGATGGAGCATTCGAGCGCGCGTCCGTTGTCGAAACGGGCGATGATGCCGTCGCCGGTGTGCTTGAAGACCCTCCCGCCGTGCAGATCCACGGAGGCTCTGACGACGGAGTCATGCTTCTCCAATGCCGACGGCATGGATTTCTCGTAGGACTGCCACTTGACGGTCGAGCCCTCGATATCGGTGAACAGGAATGTGGCGACAGTCATCGTGCCTGTCTTCCCTCCCCGGAACCGAGAGACCGTGCCGGGTGCACGGCTCGCACCAGAGAAACGAGGATCCGCGCGGGCAGCTGCAAGGGCTCCGGCTCGACGAAAATAACATCCGTGCCCGGGGGATGCAGGGCATGGAGCCGGGTGGTCCGACGAGAATCTGGACTTCGCCCGCGTCTTCATTCTCGAACCTGTGCCCGAGCGACAGTCCGGGCTGATCCGCGGGCATGGATCGTCTGGACCCCGTCTTCGCCGGAGTCCGCCGGCATGGGCTCCGGAACGGACGCACTCTTCCGGAACCACCCCGCCCGCGTGGTGTTCCTGCCGGAATGCACCGCCGCGAGAGGTCCGGAGCCGATGAACTCCGGTGACGGCCGGGTCGAGCCGCCGGTCCCCTCAGGATCGATCGGCGCTTCCATACTGGTGTCGCCGTTGACATGTCATCCGGCGTTCATCTATTCTTGCCTTTCGAAGGATAGGAGAACAATGGCAATCTGCTGTTGCGGGAGGACCGGCTAGGAGGCGGGGGCGATACCCGGCAGACGCCGCAACCCGCCTCAGGCGGGTTTTCCGTTATCCCGGCAATGACTGAGAGGAATGCCAGATGAACGACATGCAGGGTCCGTCAGGCGGAATCGCTGGAACGCTTCCCGTTCGATCGGAGCCCTGTGCGTGTCCGTGTGCCTGCGGGGGAGGGGGTTCATTCGAGGCGGAAGGCACCGGACAAAGGAGCGGATCATGGGAACCGGGACACTCGAGAGACGACCGAATCGCATTCCGATCAGCGCCGGACTGCACCCCGGCTGTCTTGCAACTCCTCTGGCGGACGTGACGCCGGAGACCGCTTCCGGCTACAGGATCCTCGCAAAGATTGAATCGCTCAACCCGGGGCTCTCGGTAAAGGACAGGGTGGCGCGGCGCCTGGTGTCGGGCACGCTGGCTTCGTGGGCCGACGAGACCGCCCCGGTCCTGGTCGAGGCTTCGTCGGGCAACACGGCCGTGAGTGTAGCCATGGCCGCTCAGGAGAGAGGCCTGCAAGCCTTGTTGTTCGTACCCGAGGATGCTTCACCGGTCCGTGTCGAAAGGATGAGGGCGTTCGGCGCGACTGTCGTGCCTACGCCCGCGGGGGAGGGCACCGGCGGGGCAAGGGCGAGAGCCCTGGAAGCCGTTTCCGGACGCAAGGGGCATGTGTTCCTTGACCAGCATGGCAGCGACCTGAACATCGAAGCCCACCTGCTCTCCACCGGCCCCGAGGTGATCGCCCAGCTCGAAGGCCTGGTCCCGGATTCGCTGGTTCTGGCGGTCGGCACGGGGGGCACGCTCATCGGCCTGCGGGAGGCGCTGGAGGGGAGATTCCCCTGGATGAGCGTCACGGGCGTTGTTCCTGCGACAGACCGGGGCATCCCCGGAATGCGTCGCATCGACGCCGGTTCGGCCCCCCTGCATGCCAGACTCTCGGATGTGCCGCTGGAGGAGGTGGAAGCCGAAGAAGCCGCGTGGTGGAGCGGTGCGATACGCCGAATGACCGGAATCCCCGTGGGCCCGTCGAGCGGTGCCGCGATGGCCGCGGCGGTGCGCATCGGGAAACGTTCGGGAGGGCTGGTCCTGACCCTGTTTCCCGACCACGGGTTCAACTATGTCTGAATGCCTCTCATGCCGCGAGCTGCGAGTCCGTACAGCCCCGGCCGGCATCGTATGACGGGGTCTGCCGCGCGCCCGCATTCATTGGCTTGTCAGGACGGTCCTGTCACTACTTGTGTGAAGTCGGAACGGAGAATCGAAACCTGTTCTCCCGTGCGGAATGCCGACGGGCTTCTCCCGGCTCAGATCGCAGCCTGTTCCTGTGGAATCATGCCGGCTCCCGATGTGAGGCGCGCGTCATCAGCCGGTCGGCTCGCGGATCTGTCCTCCCCGGGTGCTCTCAGGACGAAGCGGGAATAGATCTTCTCCCCGCTGCGCAGAGCCCCGTTGAAGGTCGAAGTTCCCTGCATCCCCGCGAACTCGCGGAACAGGCCCCTTAGAATCCCGGGAACCAGCCTGTCGATGAGAACCGACTTGCGCTCGTCATCAAGCTCCAGAGCTCTCACTACGTTCGAGCTGATGTCTTCCTCGGATATGGTCTCGAAGCCCGATGCCCCTGTGAGCAGCCGGACCTGTTCCAGCTTCTCCGGAGAATGGTAGTCGGTGTAGAGGAAGTGCCCCCCTGGCCTCAGCACCCTGAAAACGCCGGCAAGGAACCGTTCCATCGAACCATAGCAGTGGGACGACTCGATGTTCAGGACTGCATCGAACGATTCCGGCTCGAAGCCCATCGCCTCGGCGTCGCCCGTAACGAAAGACAGACCCGGCATGCAGTGACGCCGGCGGCAGTACTCCACACCGACAGGCGACAGATCGAGCCCCGTCATCGTACGCGGTCCGAACCTGCGCATCACCCAGGAAGCGCCGCCCCCTCGTCCACAGCCGATCTCCAGCACGTCCCTGTCCCTGAGGTCCACTGCGCCAGCCACCTGTTCGTAGAGCTGGATGCAGTAACGATCTCTCTCATCGCCGGCTTCCAGAGGGATGGATGGATTGGAAGTTTCGAGATCGGCCCAGCCGTAGTTCATGAATATCATCGTGTCGTGGCGATCGATCCTGGACATCAGGTCGTACCATCTGCGTATCACCGGACGTCTTGCCCTCATCGCGAGGCGGTACACGAGGCTGTTGGGAAGCATGGAAAAAATCCAATCGGGAAGAGAGAGGGGGGAACGATTCCCCGAAAGCGACACACAAATATACCTTGTCTGAAACGATTGTCATATTCATGGATACCGAACGAATCCGGGATGTCCCGCCTCCCGTGGAGGATCGTGCTTCGGACATCGCAATCCGACCGGTCCGGATGTCCCATGGGGGATTTGACAGGAGCTGGGATGGAACGTGTACTTCAGGCCGCTCTCTGCTTCCTTGTCGCGTTCTTCCAGGTATCGTCGGCTGATGCGCAGTTCTGGTCCCGCATCGGCCCGGAAGGCGGTTACTTCAAGGACTTCGCGTTTGCCGGCACCACCGTGATCGCGGGCAGTGACGATTCCGGCGGCCTGTGGAGGACTCCGGACGGCGGAGCCACGTGGCAATGCATTTCGTCGGGGCTGAAGGATATGACGGGCTGGACGATCGAAATCTCGCCCTTCGATCCCGAAGTTGTGTTCGCCTGCGATGCCTACGGCCGGTGGGGACTGATGAGGTCCGACGACGGAGGCTCGACCTGGGAACAGCGCACCGGCGGCCTTTCGGGCATGTCGGAAATGAGAGTATCCGGAGTCGTGATCTGTTCCCCGGACGCCGAATCGCTCCTGATCTCGACAGGCATGGATCCGGGGGGAGATCCCGCCAGGCCTGGGAACGGAGTCTTCGCCAGCTCCGACGGGGGCATCTCGTGGTTCCCTGCCGGGCTTCAGGGAATGACGGTCCCGTGCATTGCAAGGGCAGCGAACGGCAAGGTCTTCGCCGGGACACACGGCTCCGGGCTGTGGAAGACGGGGTCGGACACCGGCTGGGCTCCAGTGACCGACATTCCGGCGGATGCGGTGGTCTGGCAGATCGATGCCTGCGGCCCCATCGTGGCGGCAGCCACCCTCGGCGACGGGATCTATCTCAGCACCGATACCGGAGCCTCCTTCTACGGATTCCTCCCCGGTCAGTTCTGCTTCGACGTGGACATTGCGCGAACTTATCCCGTCGAAGTCTATGCTTCGCTGGTCGTCGATCTGGTGAAGTTCAGCTCCCAATCCGGCGCATGGGTCAGCGTTGTTTCTCCCCCGCTTTCCGACAGCATCCTCGTGATGGGACTCGAGGCTGAGGGCGACACAGTATGGTGCGGCCTGCTCGCCAACGCCTCCCCGGTCGTGTCCCTGGACGGAGGAGCCTCCTGGCGGTCTTTGCAGTCGGCGCCCATGTCTGCGTTCATGACGGGCATAGCCGTCGATCCGTCTGATCCTGACAGGCTCCTGGCCTCATCGCTGGGAAGCTACAACGACTGCTGGAACCTGCCCGGGCTCTTCGAGAGTACCGACCAGGGTGCCTCCTGGCAGCGAACGGGGCCTGCCGCCCATGGGCTGACAGTCGACTTCAGGCCTCCGGGAGGTGACGCTGTCTATTTCGGCACCTTCGCGGAAGGACTCTTCAGGTCCGACGACGGAGGCTCGACCTGGTCGTGCATCCGTCCGGGCCGCAGGGTGATCTTCGATGTCGCTGTGGATCCTGACGCGCCCCTTGTCATGCTGGAGTCGGAGTACGACCTCGACACCTCCTCCCAGGGCCTCTACAGAAGCACGGACGGCGGTTACTTCTTCGAAAAGGTGCTCGACACGCTGGCGGCGTGCGTCGCATTCGCGCTGGGAGGGCAGACAGCCTATGCAGGCACGCCCGGCGGAGTGTACCGAAGCCTGGACGACGGCGAAACATGGAGCCTCTGGAGGCTCCCGGGCGTTTCCATCCGCACGATCGGACTCGTGGGGAGCGATGTGTTCGCCGGAGGCGAGATGGGGCATCTATACCGTCTCACTCCTTCGGGCACGATCGATGTGACAGGGCCGTGGGAACTTCCGCTGAACCTCGACGGCGTGCTTTCAGTCGGCGGACTTCTGTTCGTCGGCCTGAGCGGCGCCGAACTGGACAGCGCGTGTGCTCAGCACGGTTCTGCATGGGTGTCTTCCGATCTGGGGGAGACCTGGATGGAACTCACCGGAAACCTGGGAACTACGCACATCTACGGATCCGGCCCACTGGCAGTCGCAGGGGGAAAGCTCGTCGCCAGCACCTACGGCGGGGGAATCGTCCGGCTGGACGACGGCGCCTCAGGAACCGAGCCCGGAGAGAGACGAAGTGACCGGTTTCTCAGGGCGCGCTCCAACCCGGCACGTGGAGTGATCACTCTGGAGGTCGATCTGGAGCGATCGGTCCAGGGCGAGATACTCGTCTTCGACCTGTCCGGCAGGCTTGTTTACACAAGCGGCGAGAGGATGTTCTCGCCGGGGGATGTAGAAACCGTGGAAGGGCTTTCCTCCGGCGTGTACTGCTGTTCCTTCTCCTGTCCGGATGGATTCGTTTCCGATGATGTGGTCCTGCTTTCAGGGCCCCCATGATCTCTCGCCCGACCTGGCGGCCGGGCCTGCTTCATCAGAAGCCTTGCCGTCGGAACGCCTTCGCCATAGGATGCCTGCAGGAGGGTTGGCGCCGGCTCCCATGCGGATGCGACCGCTCACCCGGCATATCCCTGCGGAGGAGTGCATGTCCGGCATTGCAAAGGCGGCCCACGGACAGGGCGACGTCGAAGTGACTCATGCAATCGGGGAGGAATGAAATGTGCGAGGACAGAGAAACCTGCTGCAGAGAGGATAGCCCGAGGATACCCCTCATCGGCGAGCCGGCCCCTGCGTTCACCGCCATGACGACCCAGGGCACGATAAGCTTTCCCGATGACTTCAAGGGGAAATGGGTGATCCTGTTCAGCCATC
>JAAYTY010000187.1 GCA_012523605.1 Candidatus Fermentibacterota bacterium | reverse complement strand
GGGTTCGGGAGCGATGTCCTGTCCGACAACACCGATGCCTGGTCCGGCGACCACTGCATGGAGCCCTCCACCGTCCCCGGAGTTCTGGCTGCGAGCTGCGGGATCGCCGTGAGCGATCCCGGTCTCGCGGAAGTGGGCGCGTCTGCGGCGGCGCTCCTCCTCGGGACAGGCCCCGAGGGGAGACAGGTTCTGTCGTGACCCTGCTTGCCGGACTTCAGGCCCTTCTGGACTCCCTGTTCGATCTTCTCCTGATGCCGTTCTCGCCGCTGGCCCCCGGAATCCGCCTCGCGGTGCTCTCCCTGCTCGCGGGCTTCGCGTCAGGAACGGTGTTCTCCCTCGTCTCACGGGATTTGGTTCTGCCGAACCTCCGCCGGAGGACGATGGCGCTGGGAATCGGCATGGCGCTCTCCATCTCCAAGCCTCCGCGAGTCATTTCCATGGCCGGGCAGATGCTCGGAAACAGTCTCCTCTATCTGCTCACGGTCGCCCTGAGGGTGATCCCGGCTGCGCCTCTGTTCCTGATCTTCTACGGCCAGGCTGGAGCGAGATTCTCGTCGCGCGTGCCGGAGGGCGGCTCGGATGTGGTCGTGGAGTATTCGTCGGTGCCCGCAGAGCCGTTCATAGGCGCTCTCGAGGGAACCTCCCTGCGTGGCCCGGTCCTGCGCCTTGAGCGGCGCGGACTGGTGGCCTTCAGAGTTCTTGGCGGATCCGGAAGGCTGATGGTGGAGAGGCTGCTGGTGGATTTCGGAGGCGAGCCGGGGCGTGTGATCGCTTCGGGATTCGTCACACGCCCGGCTATCGAGGCGCTTCTCGATCCCTCGGTGAGATGCGTCATCCCAGAGCCCGGCGACCTCCCGACAGGCGCCGTATTCGGCCTGGAACATGTGCACTACCGCGTCCCGGGAGGCTGGTGGTCCTGGCTGGCGGTGTTTCTCGCCGTCTCTTGGGCGGGTGCGATGGCAGCAGGAGCGGCGTTCCGGGCGAAGGTCTGACGGGCGGAGGCTTCCCGACCGACGGGCTTCAGCCCATGTAGCCCAGACCCTCCAGCTTCCTGCGGACCTCCTCCTCGGGCTCCTCTTCGCCGGGCGCCAGCTTGTCCAGTTCCCTCTCCAGGATGTGCGCCGCCATCTCCTCCGGTCCCGAATAACCCAGTGCGGAGGCGGCCGAGACGAGCCTCTCCCAGGAGGGATTGTCGAATTTCAGTCTCAGTGTCGGCATCCGTTCACCGTTCCGTTCAGATCACAGATAGCCCAGTCTTTCGAGCCGCTCGCGTATCAGGGCCTCCTCCTCCTCGGACAGGTCGGAATGCGGGGGCGGCACCAGCCCCTTCAGTTCGAGATCCCTCAGCGCGGAGCCGGGTTCCGCGCCGTCCGGACCGCCTATCTCCACCCAAGGCGGCCCCGCGATCCCGCCTACGGGCGGCTCGCAGACCGCGAGGGCGATCACGCCGTTCCTCGCCAGCATCGCGGCGACCGCCGGGAGGTCGGCTCCGCCGAGACCCTGAGAGCCTGAGCGCAGGATCTCCATGCGGGCGCCCCTTCCGGCGAGTTCCCGAGCCACGGACTCCACGTCGGTCGAGGCCGCCCGGCCCATGAAGATCACAACGCTCATCCCCGCTCCCTCCCGCTCTTCGACCATTCCACGAGGATACGCGCCACACAGGGGCGGGTGAATTCCGGCGGCGGCTCCAATCCAGCGCAAAGCATCTCTCTGACCTTTCTGCCGGAGAGCACGACACGGGCGTCATCCCCGTGGGGACAGGTCTTGG
>JAAYTY010000186.1 GCA_012523605.1 Candidatus Fermentibacterota bacterium | reverse complement strand
TGAAGAACCGGATCATCGAACTGATCGAGCGGGAGATGGCGCTATCCTCCGAGGACAGGCCGGGGGAGATCATGGCCAAGATGAACTCCCTGGAAGACCCCGAGATCATCTCCGCCCTCCTGATGGCCTCCAGGGCCGGAATACGGATTCAGCTCAACATCAGGGGGATCTGCTGCCTCCGGCCGGGTCTGAAGGGCATCTCGGAGAACATCGAGGTAGTCTCCGTGATCGACCGGTTCCTGGAGCACGCCAGAATCCTGTACTTCAGAAACGGCGGAAACGACGACCTGTACCTGTCGAGTGCGGACTGGATGACGAGGAATCTGGACAGGCGGGTGGAACTGCTGTTCCCCGTCAAGGACCCCGTGAACAGACAGCGACTCGTCAGGTTCATGAAATCCTTCTTCTCGGACACCGTGAAGGGCTGGAGGATGAAGAGCGACGGGACGTGGTCGAGGTCCCGGGGTGCGAGGGGCGCGAGAGCACAGGAGCTGATCTACCGCACCGGGGCCTTCAGGGAGGGATGATCCGCGCAGTGCCCCGCTGCCGACGACCGACGTCGGGCACTAATCGAATTCCCTGAACTCTCCCGTTTCGGTGAATGCAATCCTCTCGCAGATATTGACTATTCTGTCTCCCGCACGCTCTATGTTGTGCGAGACCCAGGTGAGGTGCAGCGCTTCGGCGATGGTTCTGTGATCCTCCATGACGAACGTGAGTATGACCCTCTGAATCTTGTCGTTGAGCTGGTCTATCTCGGAATCCCGTGCGGCCACTTCCCTCGCGGCCTCGGCCGAGCTGGCTACGAAGGCCTTCATTGCGTCCTCCAGCATAAGACAGACCTTCTCGGCCGCTATTGGAATGGTGACCATGTTCCTGGCCAGAGGCTTTTCCCCCATCGCGATGCTGATGCGCGCTATGCCTTTGGCATAGTCGCCTATCCTCTCCACCTCGGTGGCTATCTCCAGTATCGAGAAGAGCGACCTCAGATCCCCCGCCACGGGCTGCTGGGTGGCTATGAGCGTGAGGCACTTCTCCTCGATGTCGTATCTGACGGTATTGATGGATTCGTCGGCTTCCACTAGCTTGCCGGCGGCATCCGCATCCCTCGACCGGAGGACTCTCATGGATTCGCGCATGGCTTCCACGACGCTTCCGGACATGCCGACGATCTGCTCCCGAAGTTCCAGTATCCCGCGCTCGAGGTTGTCCCTGTGCATCGATCCCCCTCTATCCGAATCTGCCTGAGATGTAGTCCTCAGTCCGAGAATCGCGCGGCGTGGTGAATATCTGCTTCGTAGGCCCGAACTCCACCAGGTTCCCCGCCCTGCTCTCGTCCATCAAGAGGAATGCCGTGAAGTCCGACACGCGGGCGGCCTGCTGCATGTTGTGGGTCACTATGACGATAGTGTAATTCTCTTTCAGAGTCTGGAGGAGCTCCTCGATCTTGAGCGTGGCGATCGGGTCGAGGGCCGATGCGGGCTCGTCCATCAGAATCACCTCGGGCTCCACGGCAAGCGCCCTTGCGATGCAGAGCCTCTGCTGCTGACCGCCGGAGAGCGATAGGGCCGATTTCTGGAGATCGTCCTTCACTTCGTCCCACAGCGCGGCCGCCTTCAGGCTGCGCTCGACCAGAGCGGCGAGAGAGTCGCCTTTCCTGAGCCCGTGGATTCTCGGACCGTAGGCGACGTTGTCGAAGATGGACTTGGGGAAGGGGTTGGGCCGCTGGAACACCATGCCGACCTTGCGTCTCAGACTCACTACGTCCAGAGAGAAGATGTCCTCTCCGTCCAGGAGCACTTTCCCCGTCACGCGCACCCCCGGGATGAGCTCGTTCATCCGGTTGAAGCTCCTGAGGAAGGTGCTCTTCCCGCAGCCCGACGGCCCAATGATGGCGGTGATCATGTTCGGCGGGATGTCCATCGAGATGGAGTTCAGCGCCCGGAACCCGCCGTAATACAGGCAGTAGTCGATCGTTCTCATTCGAGGTTCCGGCATTCTACCACCTCCCGCCCCCGGCAGTGAGCCGCCTGGAGACAGCATTAATCGCAAGGTTGACGGCGATGATGCATGCTATGAGAACAGCGCCCGTGGCCATGGCCTTTTCGAACGCCCTGGTCTCCATCGCCAGATAGAACACGTGCAGGGCCATGGTGCGGCCGGAGGAGAGTATGGATGTGGGAGTGCGGTAGCTGCCGCCCAGTGTCACGTAGAATACCGCTGTCTCGCTGATGATACGCCCCACGCCGAGGATCATGCCCGTGGTGATCCCGGGGACCGCGGAGGGCAGAACCACCCTGCGGATGGTCTCCCATCTTGTCGCCCCCAGCGAAAGCGAGCCCTCCCTGTACGACTGCGGAACAGCCTTGAGAGCCTCTTCGGTGGTCCGTATCACCACCGGGAGAATGAGGCATGCGCCGGCAAGCGACGCGGAGAGCAGGGAGAAGCCGAAGTGCATCAGGGTCACGAAGAGGGCGTATCCGAAGAGCCCGAAGATGATCGACGGCACGCCGGCCAGGGTTTCGACCCCGAACCTGGCGATCCTTATCAGGGGTTTCATCAGCCTGTTCTGCATGCTCTCGGCGTACTCCACCAGGAACACGCCCGCACCTATGCCCAGCGGAGCGGCCACCAGCAGTGTCATGACCACGAGATAGAGGGTGGCCACGATGGTCGAGGAGATGCCTCCTTCACCCGAGAGCCCGCCCCGCGGCGGAGTTGTGAAGAAGGAGAGGTTGAGCTCTGGGATGCCCTTGATCATGACATATCCCACGACGGATGCGAGCACCAGCACGCTGAGCAGCGCCGAAACCCAGAGCAGCGAGAAGGCTCCCGCCTGCACGAGCTTCCTGCCGGCTGGACTCCTGGAGGACATCAGCCCCTCCTCATCCCGCTGGCGAGGAGAGCGCGGGCCGATGCGTTGACAATCATGATCAGCACGAAGAGCACGACACCGGTGGCGAAAAGCGCGGCGGCATGGAGCCCGGTAGCGTAGTTTATCTCCACCGCGATGTTCCCCGTGAGCGTACGCGCCCTGCTCAGGAAGATCGTGAGGGGGTTCGACGTGGCCGCCTCGGGCATCATCACGGCGTTCCCTATCACCATTATCATCGCGATGGTCTCGCCCAGAGCGCGCCCCAGGCCAAGAACGACTGCCGCCAGCATCCCCGACCGTGCGGCGGGCACCGTGACGCGCCTCAGAGTCTCCCAGCGGGTTGCCCCGAGCGCCAGCGAGCCCTGCCTGTACTCCTCGGGCACCGAGCGCAGCGCGACCTCTGCCACGCTGGCGATCGTGGGCAGGATCATCACGGCGAGCACCATGGATGCCGAAAGCAGCCCGAAGCCGGCGTTGCCCGGCACATCGATGCCCCGAACCATGGGAACCAGCACCACCATGCCGAACAGGCCGAACACGACGGAAGGAATCCCCGCGAGAAGCTCGATCGAAGGCTTGACCACGGCGCGAACCCACGCTGGCGCAACCTCGGCGAGAAACACGGCACAGCCCAGCGCAAGGGGAAGCCCGAGTACTATAGCGCCAAGGGTTACGAGCACTGAGCCGGCTATCATCGCGAAAAGGCCGTAGAGGTCCTGGCCGGGTCTCCATTCGGTACCGGTCAGAAGCCGAACCAGGCCGATGTCCCTGAAGGCTGGCAGAGCCTCCTTCAGAGTGAACAGACCGATCAGGAGGACGATGGTCACGGAGACCAGGGCGGAGCCCAGGAGGACCAAGCCCATCGCCGAATCGGTTAGGCGCTTCATCCGCCCTCTGGCGGATACCGTTCCTGTCACACCGTCCTCCCGGGACCTGCGGCTTCATTGTGGGAGGCCGTCAGAGCCACTTCCACGAAGCGACAATTGCTGACAGGTCCATTCCCGGCCGTTGCCAAGCGGATACGAGGAGGGTACCCGATCATCATTGCCGCTGCAGACATACAGGCCCTGACAGCCTCCCGGTTCATTCGCCTGCCTCGCCCTACTGGACGGGCAGATAGCCCTCGTCGGAAACGATCGCCTGGCCGTCCGGACTCATAATGAAGTCAAGCCAGGCCTTCACATCGCCCTGGGGAGTGCCGGGCGTCAGCATGCAAAGAGGCCTGACGATCGGATAGCGCCCTGCCGAGGCATTGGCGGCCGTAGGGGCTATGCCGTTCACCGAAACGGCAGCCACCGATTCGTTCATGTATCCGAAGGAGATGTAGGCTATCGAGTAGGGCGTCGAAGCGACCGTTGTGACAACAGCCCCGTTGGAAGGCTGGAGTACGGCCGCGCCGGTGATCAGGAAAACCCCTTCCATGACCATTTCCTCGAAGGCGGCCCTGGTGCCGGAGCCCTCTTCCCTTGAGACCACTACTATGTCCTGGTCGGGGCCGCCGACCTCGGACCAGTTGGTGATATCGCCGGTGAAGATATCCCTGACCTGCGACTTGCTGAGGTTTGTGACACCCACTCCCGGGTTGGTGACGATGGCTATGCCGTCCCTGGCTATGACATGAATTGCCATCGAGGGGAATTCCTGGCGCTCGGACTCCTTTATCTCCCTGGAGGCCATCCCGACATCGCACAATCCGTTGCCGGCCGAAGTCACGCCAACGCTCGACCCTCCACCGGAAACGGTGATGATCACGCCGGGATTCACGGCCTGATATGCTTCCGCAAGCAGCTCAGCGAGAGGCTGCACTGTCGTGGATCCGACCACGGTGATCTCACTCGACCTCGCCGACATGGGAAGGAGCAGAGCGGCACCGACAGCAAGTAGCACTGTCCCTGCTTTCATGGCTTTCCTTTCCGAAATCCTCTGATCTTTCTTCTGATCAGTTGACAGAGAGATAACCTTCCTGTACCACGATCGCCTGACCATCGGCGCTGTAGATGAAGTCGATGAAGCTGCGCGCGAGTTCGTCCGGCTCACCCTTCGTGACCAGGTTCAGCGGGCGCACTACGGGATAAGTACCGCTGGCGGCATTCTCTGGAGTGGGCGCGACGCCGCCGATGGAGATGGTCTTGACCGAATCATTGATGTAACCGAACGAAAGGTAGGCGATCGAGCTGGGCGTCCCGGCCACGGTGGTCAGCACCGCGCCGTTCGAGGGCTGGAGGATCGCGGCGGCCGAGATCACGGCATCCTCGCCCATCACCATCTCCTCGAAGGCGCCCCTGGTGCCCGAACCCTCCTCGCGCGATATGACTACGATGGGGATGTCGGGCCCGCCGACCTGCCGCCAGCTTACGATGGTGCCGGAGAAGATCCCGCGGATCTGATCCAGTGAAAGATCGCTCACGGTGACATCGGGACTGGCGATGATCGCGATTCCGTCGCGGGCTATGGTGTGCACCACGATATCCGGGAATTCCTCGAACTCGCTGGCCTTGATGTCCCTCGAAGCCATGCCGATGTCCGCGGTGCCCTGCCCGGCGGAGGTCACTCCGACGCTGGATCCGCCTCCCTGGACGTTGATCATAACATCGGGATGGAGGCTTTCGTATGCCTCGGCGAGCACCTCCGCCACGGGCTGGATGGTGGTCGAGCCGACGAGTGTGAGCTCGCCGCTGAGGTTCTCGGTTGTGCCTGACGAGGTGGACCCTGCAGCTCCAGAGCCCTCTCCAGGCCCGCCGCACCCTGCGGCGATCGCAAGTAGAATGCCGCCGAACAGCAGCATGCTGATCCTTGTGCTCATCTCGTCATCCTCTCCTGACCCGGGGCAGGGCCGGAGATGACTCCCACCTCCGGCCCCTGCCGTCTCTCTACCACTTGTTCCAGATCGTCAGTCTCACGATGGTGTCGGCATCGGGTGTCTCAACCCCCTCCTCCTCGGGATCCCCGTAGGAGACGTATTCCACGTTGGGAATGAGCTGGAAGTTGGGCACCGGGGTGTACGCGACGCCGGCGATGATCGTGTTGGTTGGCGCGTAGTCGGCCATCCTGAAGTACTGGATGCCGTCGGCCGCGGGATTGGCGTCCGACATGTCGTACCTGGCGAGAACCTCCATCTTCGGGCTCACAGGGACGGCGCCGAATACCGAGAGGAGGTTGATGTCGAGATCCTCGGTGTCATCGCCGTATGCCTGCTTGTACATCGCGTACTGCACCCCGCCGTGGAATGCGGGGGACTGGTATCCCAAAAGGCCGAGCAGCGTCGTATGGGTCTGGTCCTCGTCGTTCTCGGCCTCGAAGCAGATTCCGGCCTCGGCAAGGAGCCCGGGCATGATCCGGTAGCCGGCGGTGGCGAAGATTTCCTTGCCTTCATAGCTCTCGCTCTTGTCGCCGTTGCCGTTGCCGGCGAGGATTCTCAGGCTGAAATCATCGAGCGTCGCGTTCAGCGATATGCCGAGATCCCTGCTGGGCTCGATCTTCTGCAGGTCGAGGATTGTCTTTTCGACCGAGCGATAGCCCCAGAAGGACTCGGGATTCTCGTTGATGAGGTTGCCCTGAAGGCCGAAACGCAGGTTTACGTCGTCGCTCAGGGACCATGTCATGTGCGCATCCTTGACGAAGGGCGTGGCCACGGCGGAGTTGCCCTGTATGTTCGAGAGGAAGTCGGGCATGCCTGCCTCGAGCCGGAAGTCCATCGCCAGGTTCGGTGCGAGAGACCTCTTGAATCCCATGCGGATTCTTCTTAGCTGGAAAGCGTTGTAACCATCGATCGCCAGGGTGTCGCCCTCTCCGGTTACGTCACCGTCCATGTGATGACCGGCCATGTAGTACCAGTCCACCGCAAAATCGCCGTACACACCGTCGGCGTGCGCGGTGGAGGCGAAGATCACTCCTGCAAGGAGCAGGACCGCTGTCGAGACCAGTCTGTACATGTGCATCTTCATTCTTCTCTCCTTCTTCCAGGGTTTCCCCCGCCCGGTCGGACGGGCGCATGCATGAGGAGAGCATCGCCATTCATCGTTGGCATTCTATCAAGGAAAGGTTAAGAAACCGCTAAGACGCCCGTGCCGGAGGTTCAGCGAGAGGAAGCCTCACCGAGAACACAGAACCCCGGCCCGGCTCGCTCTTTATCGAGAGAGAGCCTCCGTGCAGCATCAGGATGTGCTTCACGATGGCGAGGCCGAGGCCCGTGCCTCCCATCTGTCTCGAGCGTGATTGATCGACGACGAAGAACCTTTCGCAGAGTCTGGGAATGGCTTCGGAGGGGATCCCGGGGCCGGTGTCGGAAAACTCGACGAGCGCCTGTTCCTCCTCCCTTGCCAGCGTCACTCTCACGGAACCGGTCTCGGTGTACTTCACGGCGTTGTCCAGCAGGTTGATGAAAACCTGCTGCAGGCGGAACACGTCTCCGTTCACGAGAGGCACTTCCCGGGCCACCAGCGACAGGTCGAGCCCCTTCCTCCCGGCGGCCGGCTCGAAGAGTTCAACTGTCAGTGTGAGCACCGGGAACAGATCGACAGGCTGCAGGTCCAGCTGGAAACCCGGGCTCTCGATCTGGGCCAGTGTCTGCACGTCGCGCACCAGGGCGATGAGACGGTCCGTATTGCGCAGGATGGTCTCGATGTACCTTCTGCCCTCCGTGTCGGTCTTCTCGGCAAGGGTCTCGGCGAAGCCCTTGATCGCGGTCAACGGGGTTCGGAGCTCGTGCGCCACGTTCACCGCGAAATCGCGCTTCGTCGCCGCCAGATTCTCGATCTCCGTGATGTCGGCCATGCTCAAGACCACCTGGCTGTGCCCCGGCACGGGCGCATGAGCCGCAGTCCATATCCTGCCGCCTGCCGATATCTTGTCCTGGCCCGGTTCTCCGGCGGTCAGAGCTCTTCCGAGGACCGATAGAAGTTCGGGATTCGATACGACCTCCCGGTAGTCGAGCCCCTCCATGGCGCCGCCCGATCCGAGGAGTCTGAAGGCCCTGTTCGCAAAGATCAGCCGCCCGGCGGAATCAAGCACTGCTATCGGACCGTACGCCGACTCGAGCATCGCATGGAACTGCGACGTTCGCTCGGAAAGATCCGAAACCAGCGACTCCGTCTTCTGCGCCGCTTCGTTGAAGCCGGCATTCAACGAATCGAATTCGCGTATCCTAGAGGGCTCCATTCGTATCGAATAATCGCCGGCCTCGATGCGTTCGAACGCTTCGGCAAGCTTCCCCACAGGCAGGGTGACCGACCGCGAGAAGAGCCACGCTATGAGAGCTGAAATGGAAACCGCCGCAGCGGCGAGAACGAGTATCCTCGCACCGATTCCGGAAAGGACCACCGAAAGGAGCCTGAAGGGCCTGCTTGCACGCACTACGGCGATCGGTTCGCCGGCCTGCTCGATCAGGATCGCCGAATAGAGCATGTCCAGGTTCAGAGTCGAGCTCTTGCGGACTGCGGTCCCCCTGCCGGTCTGGAAGGCGGAGATGACCTCCGGCCTTGTCCTGTGGCTTTCCATGGACGACGGGGCGGCATCCGTGTCGATCATGACTCTGCCGTCAGGGTCTATGACCGTGATTCTCACCCCGGTCTCCGCGCACAGCTCCTGCGCAATGCTGTCCGCACCGGCAAGGTCTCCTTCCAGCATGCGCGGCGCCAGCGCCCCGCGGAGCATCAGTGCGGTCGAGGTGAGATCGTCCAGCGCCGTGTCGACGAGCACTGGTCTGAGCCCTCCGAACACCAGCAGGGGTGTCAGGATGCCGAGAACGGAGATGACTATCGCATATCCCCGCAGAGATGCGACGAGAAGCGGAGTCTTCATTCCTCTGAGACCCTGTAGCCGACCCCGCGCACGCTTCTTATGAGACGGCCCGCCTGCCCCAGCTTGGCCCTGAGGTTGGTGATGTGGACGTCGATCGTACGGTCGAACACGAACTTCTCGCCCTCCCAGAGCATCTCGAGGAGCTTCTGGCGGCTGTACACCCTCCCCCTGCCCTCGGCCAGTATCCGAAGCAGCCTGAACTCCGTCGCGGTGAGATTCACGGGGGTTCCTGCCACGCTCGTCTCGAAGCGGTCGAAGTCTATCTTCAGGATTCCCGCGAGCTCCAGCATCCCCTTCATCTCCCCGGCGGCGGTCCGTCTCAGAACGGCCTTGACCCGCGCGACCAGCTCCTTAGGGGAGAACGGCTTGGGGAGATAGTCATCTGCGCCTGCATCCAGGCCGGCGATCCTGTCGGTTTCGGAGCCCAGGGCGGTGAGGACTATGACGGGGATCCTAGCCGTTCTGCTCGCGGATCGAAGCGCCGCCAGCACATCCCGCCCGTGGATGTCGGGTATCATCAGATCCAGCACAAGGAGGTCGGGAAGACCTTCGCCCAGGGAATCCAGGAACGGCTTCGATCTCTCGAACAGGGAGGTCGCGAAACCGGCGCGGCGAAGGTGCAGATCTACGAGATCCAGAATGTCCCTCTCGTCGTCTATCACCGCTATGCGGACTTCTCGCGCCCTTCCTTCAGACATCTCCTCCACCGGACGGCTCGACAGTGGATTTATCGCACTGCCCGCATGGCCTCGGCAAATCCTGTTTCCCCTCCTCGCTCCAGCGGCCGTCGGCATGTTCCACGAAGTGAACGATGCGCCCTATGATCCGGTCGCGCACCCTGCGGAAGGCCTCGAGTCTCTCAGACTCGGTTCCGGGAACGGCGGAGGGGTCCTCGAGATCCCAGTGGAGGCGCTGGCCGACTCCGGGAAAGACCGCCGGGCAGTTCGCCTCGGCATGGGAGCACAGAGTGATCAGGTAGCCGAAGTGCATGCGTCCCATGTATTCCATAAGACTCTTCGAGCGCTGGCCTTCCATTCCGATGCCGGCCTCCTCCATCACCCTCAAAGCGAGCGGATTGATTCCGACAGGTTCCAGCCCTGCGCTGTAAGCCTCGAATCTGTCACCCGCATATGCCCGTAGAAAGGCCTCCGCAATCTGGCTCCTGGCGGAGTTGCCGGTGCAGAGGAACAGTACCCTTGTCTTGTCCAAGCCTTCACCCCCCGATGACATACGGCGCATTGATAATGCGTGATTGTTAGCGTTCCGTGAAGACCGGGGAGCACGCCTGAGCGGGAGGGATCCATTCCATCGGGAAGCCGTCAGTTGGAAGCGGTGAGCTTTCTGTGGTTCTCCGGATTCGACCCACTCACGGCGGCGAGATGGTAGCAGTGGATGATCCTCCCCACGGCCGGCCTTCCGAACCTCTCGAGGACCGACCGGGCGACGGCATCCGTGTCCAAACCGTGGGTGCCGTCGAGGAGGGCGATCATGCCTTCCGCGATTGCCCCGATATCGCCGGCTTCCACGAAGATGCCCTCTCCCTCTCTTGCCACGTGGGGAATGCCTCCGACTCGGGTCGTCAGGACTGGGCAGCCGCAGGCCATCGCCTCCATCAGTGCGCATCCGAAGGTCTCGGCGCTGCTGGGGAAGACGAACCCCCTGCATCGCCTGAGGATGTCCGCTATCTCCGTCTTCGGCACGAAACCGGGGAACTCGAACGAACCCGGAGGAAGGAGCCTGGAGGCGAGATCCTCGGTTGCCGCTCGACCGATGCCGTTTCCGACCATCAGGAGCCTGGCAGACGGCCTCGATCGGAGAACGATCGCGAACGCGCGCAGTATGTCGGGAGCCCTCTTCTGGTCAGTGAAGCCCGACACGTGGACCAGATTCTCAGTCTTCGGCAATCCGGAGACGGGGTGGAAGACGTCCGGATCGAAGGAGTTCGGAAGCCACTCGAAGCGCCCCTGTATCCCGTAGTGCTCGAAATCCTCCCGGGCGTAGGCATTGCTGCAGAGCACCAGGGCGGCGCCCGGCACCAGCCTCCTGAATCCCTGCACCTCCTCTGGTGTCACGTCGCGCCTCATAAAGCCGGTCCAGTGGCTGCTCATGACATAGGGCACTCCCAGCAGCCTTGCGGCCGGAGCGGCATGGAACACGGACTTGTCCTGGCAGTGGATCAGATCCGGCCTTCCCCATCTCCCGATCGCCCGGGCGAGAAGCCAGAGCCACATGAGCCTCCGCTTCAGGGTCCGAGGAGGTCTGGCTTCGGGCGAGAACGCCGTGAAGTCGATGATCTCCACGCCGGAATCGGCGTATTCCTCGAGTCTCACGGCGCGCTTCCCCCGCTCACCGGTGCGAAAAAGCAGAACGGACACGTCGTCGTGCAGAGAAGCGGCAAGAACGTGCTCCCTCACGAAGGCTCCCGAGACGGTCTGCTGCCCTTCCCTGGGCGGATACCATTCGGGGATGAACAGGACTCTCAGCCTGCGGCCGCCGTCATCCTGCGGGATCCTGCCTCTCATCGGCCGGCTACCGGGACGCCGATCCCGCCGCCCGGGCGGCCCTCTCGAGAACCGCCGCCCCCCAGATCGCCGCGAGGATCATCAGAAGCGACCCCGCCGCCTGCGAGATGCCGGCCAGAAGGTGATCGTGCTCGAGAAGATGCGTCTCGGTGAGGATGAAGTTCCAGTCGTGGAACCCGTAGGGGGCGGATGCCCCGGTATTGCCTCCGAGAAGAGGAAGGCTCATCGAGCGTGCGTCGTCGATGTAGGGGGCCATGTCGATGAAGTTGTTTCCGAGCCACCACAGCGCTGCCGACGAGCCGAACGGATCCCTGGTCTTCACGAGCAGGACGAAAGAGCACGCCAGCGGGACGAGAAGCTGCATCAGGCTTCCGCCCATCGAAGTGACGAACCTCGATCCGAACACTCCGAAGAACACGTGTCCGGCCTCGTGGAAGGGCAGATTCACGAGGTGCATGAAGGATCTCCCCGCATAGCCGTTTCGATGGGGCTGAGGATGAACCACCAGCTCCATGTGAACAGGAGCAGGAGCAGAAAGGCCCGGCCGTATATGCCGGCGATGCCCGGAGGTTTTCCGAAATCGAGAAGGAGGCCCGTCGGAGACGAGTCCTCGATCGAGGCAGGGGCGCCGGCGGGCCGTCGGGCGGGTCGCTCGGCGTACTTTTCGTAGATCAGGCCGCATCGGGGGCACTCGGTCCATGCAGGATCCCGCAGGGCTCCGCACTTCGGACATCTCATACCCGGATCACCCGGCGCGGTCGCTCTCCGCCGGCGGTCACCCTCAGGCTGACTTCCTCCTCCCGAGGAGCCCCGCCGCCGGCAGAACCAGCGATACGATCATCCCGGCCGAGGCCGCCTGCGGCGCCCTGGCCGCCCCCCAGGCGAAGAAGAGATACAGGCAGACGGCGAGGCCCAGCATGGATGATGCGAGAGCCTCGGACCTGCCGATCCGCCTTCCCAGTATGCCCCAGATGAATGGGCCGAGGAACACGGACGCGATGGCGCCCCAGGATATGGAGAGCAGGGTCACGATCACCGCAGGCTTCTGCCAGGCGAGGATCATGGAGAGCACTATGAAGAAGGCGCTGGTCACCCTTCCGAGTGTCGTAAGAGCCCTGTCGGAGGCGTTCTTCCTGATGAATCCGTGATAGAAGTCCTTGGTCACGCTCGCGCTGGAGATGAGCACGAGAGAGGCCAGCGTGGACATCGATGCGGCGAGGATCAGCAGAAGCAGGATCACTATCAGCCCGGACGGAACCACCCTCGAGAGCAGCTCCGGCATCAGCGCGTCGAAAACCGGTTTGCCCGCGGAATCGAAGGCCGCCGGTGCGGTTTCAGGGGTCAGAAAAATCCTGGTGAGGCTGCCCGTGAAGTAGGCTGTGCCGGTGATCAGGAGTGCGAACACCGTCGAGGCGATGGTTCCGATCCTCACGGACTGCCTGTCCTTCACCGCGTAGAACTTTATCAGGAGCTGGGGCATTGCGAAGGGCGCGATGCTGGTGAGAAAGACCAGGGAGAAGAGCGGCAGTGCTCCCGGAGGCCCGATCGGCTCCGCCAGGGCTGGTTCGACGGCCCGCAGGCGGGATGCGATCCCGGCAAGCCCGCCGCCGGCCCGCATCGAGAACCAGAGCAGGACCGCGACGCCCGCTGTCATGATCAAACCGAACACGACGTCCATCATGGCCATCGACCTGTATCCGCCCATGACCATGTACACGCCCGTGAACACACCCATGAACAGAAGGATATAGCTGTAGGGCAGATGGAAGCTGGCCTCGAACAGGTAGCTCAGCCCGATGAAGACGGCCGCGGTGTACGGGATCATGAAGACGAATATCGCGAGCGAGGCATAGCCCTTGAAGAAGGGGCTCCCGTACCGGGCTTCGAGGAACTCGGGCATCGTCTTCACGCCCAGTGCGCGGGTGGTCTCCTTGATGCGGTTGCCCAGCAGCAGCCATACGCCCAGCACGCCGAGAATCGAGTTGCCCAGGGCTATCCATATCGAGGAGAGGCCGAAGCCCCAGCCTATCTTCCCGGCGAATCCGATGAAGAGCACCGCCGAGAAGTATGCGGTGCCATAGGAGAGGGCCGTCATCCACGGCCCGACCCTGCCGCCGCCCAGCAGGAAATCGTCGAAGGACTTCGTGCGGCGCATCCCACGGATCCCGATGAGAACTATTACCGCGGTGTACAGGCCTATCGCGATGTAGCTTGCCGGCATAACCACCCCTCCCCCCGTTTTCTGCCGCTTCCCCGAAGGGGGAATATGCCGGGGTCGCTGGACCCGGACCACGGACAGCTCCGCCGCATGTCCCGGCCGGGTGCCTTCCCGGGACTTGCCAGGTATATTCGCCGGCCCCCTTTCGATTCCGGGCCCCGCGCGCAGAGTGCTCGAGCGGCTGGCGGGGAATATGCCCGCCGACGTCTGAATCCGGGTGCCCGACCGGCTCGATTCTTGTCGTGGAGGTTCCGTGCAGACGCAGGCGAAGCCAAGGGGTGCGATCATCATTGCGGGTGGAAATCCCCGGACCCTCCCGGCCTGCGTCGAAGCGCTCCGGCGCTGTGCCATCGAGAGGCCGGACCTGGCGTCCCGGTTCGAGGTCTCCATCGCCGCCGACGAGGGCGTTCCGAATCTGCTGCCGGCAGGATTCGCCGGAACCAGCTTCATCCGGACTCGTTCGAGGCATCCGGGGCACAAGCGGAACATCGCTGTCTCGAGAACCAACGCCCGATATCTCTTCTTCATCGACGACGACACCCTGCCGGATTCCAGGTGGCTGGAGTCGGCGGACCGCATCTGCCGCGAGAAGCACGAAGTCGTCGCCGGGCGTTCCACGCCCCCTGCGGCGGTGAACGACAGACAGAAAGTCCTTCAGGCCATTCTCGGCTCGAGGATGGTGACGGGCGGACCGGGATATCTGGCGCCGCTGGATGGAAAGATCCGCTTCTATGACATCTACCTCTGCAACGCATGCGTCAGACGGGATGTTTTCGAGGCTGTGGGGGGATTCGTCGAGAAGGCCCCGTACACGATGGACGACACTGAGTTCTTCCATCTGTGCGAGATCCTGGGCGTTCCGCTCTCCGCCGACAACAGCTTCGTGATCAGGCATGGATTCACGGATCTCTGGCGACCGTATCTCCGGAAGAACATCGAAAGGCATCGGTGGACTGGCATATGCAGACAGCTCTTCCCGGACATCTACAGGCAGATCCCGGTGATCACGGCTGCGGACTGGAGCCCGGTGCTGTTGGCGGGAGCCATCCTCACGGCGCCGCTTTCCATCCCGGTCTACGCAGCCGTCATGGCCGCCGAGGGTCTCCGCAGGGGGCTGGATCTGCGACGGACCGCCATGTTCGTCGCCGCGGCGGCGCTGCATCATGCAACCGCCCTCTATGCCTACAACGCAGGAAGGATAGGAGCTGTCACCGGCAGGATCGGTTGCGAGGAAGGCCTTGACGAGACGGTCCGCCGCAGGGCCGCCGCGAGGTCGAAGACCAGGTCGGGGAAATGATCGCGACGGCGCTGAGGCTGATGCTGTCGAGGGTCCGCAGAGGCCGTCCGCCCTATCTCGTATGCTCTGTCACCTCACGCTGCAACATGCGCTGCCGCATGTGCTTCTACCACGATCGCCTCAACGCCGGGGGCATTCGGGAACTCACAGGGGACGAATGGAAGATGATCGGGGCTTCCTCCAGGGGTGTCGTGAACCTTTCCCTGAGCGGAGGCGAACCGTTCATGAGAGAGGACATCGCGGACATCGCAGAGGCCTTCTCGAGATCG
>JAAYTY010000185.1 GCA_012523605.1 Candidatus Fermentibacterota bacterium | reverse complement strand
TAGCCGCGGAACAGCTCGGACCTGACAGTCCCCTCGCGAGCCTGGAACCAGGCCCACTCGGCAATCCAGGGTTCGTCAACGTCGAGCGGATAGCCGGGCGTGCCTGCGAGAAGCGCAGCCGAGAGAAGGCAGAGCAGGGCCATAGCGGCCGCATCCCTGCGGTCGGCTTGCATGAGCCCTCCGATAGTCCGGGCCGGCCTGTTTCCCTCCATGACTGTGGAGTATGTTGCAGAGGGCCTTCGAGAGGTATATCCGGAGGAGGGGCTGGGTATGGCTTTGAGGGCGCGGCTTGGGCTGTTGCTCACGGCTGTGCTGGTCGTCCTCGCACTCGCTTCCGGCCTCCTGTTCAGGCAGGTCTTCCTTCGGTCATTCCTGGAAGTCGAAACCGGCATGGCCTGCCGCTACGCCGAATGGCTGGCGAGCCTGGTCTCCGGAAGGCTCACGGCCCTCTCCTCCTCCGCCTTCGACATTGCGGTGCGGGACGAGACATGGGCGTTCATGAGCACCCGCAACCCGTCCTTCGTCCGCGCGAACATCAACGGCGCGATGTTCTCGGAGCAGGGTGTCGACGGCATCCTCCTTCTCGACACCGCGGGCGTCGAGGTGTTCTCCTCCTCATACGATCCGTCGAGCGGGATGCAGCGCTCCTTTCCGGCGAGCCTCGCGGACGTGATCGAGTCCGGCCTCGTCACGCTCCTGCTGTCGGGCGACGGCGTCGAATCAGGTCTGCTGGCGGCAGGCGGCTCGAACTGGCTGATCGCCAGCTCGCCCGTACTCAGGAACGGCGGGGTCGGCCCGCGGGCCGGGACCCTTCTGCTGGCTAAGCTGGTTGACGAGGATTTCCTGGATGATCTGAGTTTCGGCCCCGGCATGGAGGTCTCCCTCGAAGCGGGGGAGCCCGCTCCCGGAGCGTCCGAGATGGCTGCATGCGGTTCCGGGGCCCTCCTGCTCTGGAGGGATTCCCCCGATACGCTCGTGGCCCGTCTTGAACTGACCGACCTCGCGGGCCATCCCCTCGCCCTCGGATTCACCATGGCGAGAGACCTCTTCCTTGCGGGACGCAGGAACACCGAAACGGCTCTTCTGATGCTCGTCTCCACGGGCGTTCTCTTCGTCCTGGTCACGGTCGGGCTGTTCGATCTCGCGGTGGTCAGGAGGCTCGACACGCTTCTGAAGAGGGTGCGGCGCATAGGCCGGGAAGGCGACACCTCAGTCCGGGTGGGTCTGGAGGGCGGAGACGAGTTCGCGGACCTGTCGAGGACTATGGACGATGCCCTGGACAGGCTCGAGAGGACCGCCGAGGAAGCCCAGACCAACTGGAGGACGTTCGACCGCTTCATGAAGCACATCCCCGGCTATGCCTTCATCACGGACGAATCGGGCCGTCTCGTGTACGCCAGCGAGAGCATGCGGAGGGAGATGCTGGCCGGCAGGGAGGACTGGGCGGGTCTCGGCTACCGGGAAGCCTGGCCTCCGGAATTGGCCGTGGCTCTCGAGGAGGCCGACGAGACTCTGAGGCGGAATCCCATGCCGGTATCGCGCGAGATCGCCTACCGCGGACAGGACGGTGAAACCAGGATACTCTCCAGCTTCAGATTCCCTCTCGGCGGAGGGGACTCCCAGGAATCGCTCACGGGGGGAGTCTGCTTCGACGTCACCGAGAGGATAAGGGCGCGACAGGAACTGGCCCTGGCCGAGAAGCGCAACATGGCCCTCTACGAAGCCGTACCGGACATCATCTTCATAATAGGACGCGACGGCGTTGTAAGGGGCTTCCATGGAGGCGTCGGCGGCAGGCTTGCGGTTCCGCCCGAGAATGTTGTCGGAACCTGCATCGACAGCATAGGCATGCACGAGGACGATCTCGCGACGGCGATGGCCTGCATAGCGCGCTCTCTCGACTCGGGCAGCGTAGAGACATTCGAGTACCGCATCGCCAGCGGCCCCTCGCGTGGCTGGTTCGAGTGCAGGATGGCTCCGCTGGAGGCCGATTCGGTCATCTGCACTGTCCGCGACGCAACTGCGAGAAAGCGGATGGAGGCCGACATTCTGCGCACGCAGAAGGAGGAGTCGCTGAGCTTCATGGCCGGAGGCATAGCTCACGACTTCAACAACATCCTGTCGGCCATAGGCGGGAACCCTCGAGCTGGCCGCCGCCGAACCCCTGGACGCCGAAGCCTCCGCGGCCGTGAGGAACGCGAGCCTAGCCGTCGAGAAGGCCACCATGCTGACCCGGAGGCTCCTCACCCTTGCGAAGGGCGGCGAGACGGGGGCTGTCTCCGTGCTGGACATGGGCCGCGTGCTCAGAGAGACCACGAGGATCGTTCTGGGAGGATCCTCGGTGGAGTGGCGCCTGGAGATCGACAGGGACCTCCGGCCGGTCAACGCCGACGAGGGGCAGATGATCCAGGTCGTGAGCAACCTGGTCGTCAACGCGAGGGACGCCATGGCCGGGGAAGGCTCTCTCATCGTAAGGGCCTGGATGGAGGAAGAACAGGGCCGATCCTTCGTGAAGATCACGTTCGAGGACACCGGCCCCGGAATTCCGGAGGAGCTTTCAGAGAGGCTCTTCGACCCCTACTTCACTACGAAGCCCGACGGCACCGGTCTCGGCTTGGCAGTGTCCCGCTCGATCGTAAGGAGGTTCGGCGGCACGCTGGAGCTGCTCAGGCACGGGGCCGGCGGGGCGGTTTTCGTCATGAGCATCCCCGCCGCGGCCGGGCGGATGTCACCTGTATAGGATCAGCCTGATGACTTCTCCGGTGGAGGCATCCACCGCCGCCGCGCCCGTCCGGGTGGCGGAAGGGTTCACCGGGATGGATCCTTCCGGTGTGTACAGCCTGTACTCCGGCCCCTCGAGCGTCGTGAACCAGATGGAAGACGAGGTCACCATGTGACCGTCGTCCTCGGTGCGAACGAAGTACGCTCCGAAAGCCTCGTCGCTCCAGGACGGGTCCTCGCCGCGGGTCAGGATTCGGCTTGACCCATCCTCCGTGACCCATATCGTGCCGTCGGGAGTCCACGAGAGCAAAGCATCCTCTCCGGCCCACTGGACATCGATCACCTCCTCCGGCAGGCCGGCGGGCCTTGTTTCGAAACTCACGGCGTCCATCAGACGGGCCTGCTCCCGGTACTCGATCAGCAGAACCTCATCCCCGGAGGGCGAAACCAGGGCGGCCGGCGTGCCGGTCACCGGTGCGACAGGCACGCCGTCGGTCCTCAGCCATCCGTCCGCGCAGAACCATACGCGCCCGGAGCGGTCTATCGAGGGGCTCCCGGCGGATGTCCAGGGCCCCATCCTCTCGACCGAGAGGCCGCCGTCGCGAAGAACGACCACTGCGTCCCCCTCCCTGCCGTGGGCGGTGAATGCGGCGGTTCTCCCGCGGGACACGACCGGGGAAAGGCTCTCGAAGCCCTCCTCCCGGGTCAGAAAGACAGTGTCCGTCCCGGAAGGGCCCGCCAGGACCACCGCCTCTCCGGCCGGAGCGGTGCAGAGCATTGCGTCGGCAAGCTCGACCGCGGCGATGCAGGGGCCCGGGTCCGTGGACGCCGGATGCGCGGACAGCCCGGCGGTGACCGCCAGGATCGCCCTCAGCGCCGACTCAATCGCCTCTTGCAAGACCGGATACTATCCTCTCGTGCGCTCTGAATGCCAGCGGCGGAACGTCGTCCAGCCCGTGCCACGCGAGCTCCGACGCGTCGTCGCCCGCAACCGCTTCCCCCGTCCAGCCTGCAGCCTCCATGACCGCAAGGACCACGGCGCCGTATGCCGTCGAATCGGTCTCGACTCCCAGCAGGGAGAACGATCCGGCCTCCAGCCCCGTCTCCTCCCGGAGTTCCCTCGCCGCGCACTCCACGACCGTCTCGCCGATCTCGAGAAATCCTCCGGGAAGCGAGAGCTCCCCTCTGTACGGGGCCTTCGCCCGCCGGGCCAGGAGGATCTCGCCGCCCCTTCGGACCACGAGAGTGACCGCCGGAATGGGATTCCTGTAGCTGACTAGGCCGCAGGCGGGGCATGCAGGGTGCCCCGTGGGGCCGGAATCCCTGCACAGAGCGGCGCCGCACCTGATGCAGAACCTCGGAGGAAGGTAGAAGGCCTCGGCGTCGTGACTCGGATGAGCCGGCCCGGCGGGAGGCAGATGACCCAGCAGACGGCCCGTGCGTCTCGCAAAGGATGATCCGAGGGTCTGGGCAAGGTAGGTTCTGGCCCCGCGAACCGCATCCGTCAGTTCATATCCGAGAGCCAGACGTGCCGCCGTCGAGGATGCGAGCGTGCATCCCGCGCCATGCACCTTTCCCCGGACGATCCTCCTGCCCTCCATCCACTCCATTCCTCCATGCTTCACGAGGAGGTCCGCCGGGGGGCCTTCGAGATGTCCGCCCTTGACGAGCACCGCCTCGGGGCCCATGGCGAGGATGCGTTTTCCGGCCTCCTCCATCGAGCGCCTGTCCCTCACTTCGATCCCCGACAGCGCCGATGCCTCGTCGAGATTCGGGGTGCAGAGAGTGCAGAGAGGGAGCAGCTTCTCGATAATCCCGCCGGACAGGCCCTTCCCGTGCAGGGAATCTCCGCTGCCTGCCGTGAGCACCGGGTCGAGAACGTAGGGAACGCCGGCGAGCCCCCCGGCCAGCGCAGAGGCCAGAGCGTCCAGGGCTCCGGTGGTCCCCAGCATGCCTGACTTGACAGCCCCCGGCGCGCCGTCTTCGAGACAGGCCTCGATCTGCCCGGCGATGCATGACGGCTCGACCGGGGTCCAGGAATGCACCCGTCCGGCGCTCTGAACCGTTACAGCCGTCACCGCCATACAGCCGTGGCATCCGGCTGCCGCGACCGCCTTCAGGTCGGCTGCAAGGCCCGCCCCCCCGCTGGGATCCGTGCCCCCCGCCAGGAGGACCACGGAATACCTGGAATCCACCTCCCGGTTCGATTCCTGCGGCATCGGTCCGTCTTCCCGGGCTCTGTCCCGAGCCCTCGCACCGGGTCATATTCCTGCATTCTGTCTTGCGGGACACGGGTGTCCCGCAGGAGGCCTTTCTGCACCCGGGATGGTAATATGCGCATCTGGCTGGGGCTGGTGATCGTGCTCTGGACGGCGGGCGCACAGGGAACCGCCCCGGACGCATCCCCCGGGTCGCTCCAGACCATAGACTCCATAAGTGTCACGGGGGCTGAATGGATATCCAGGGACGACATCCTCGACGGCACTAACCTCGAGATCGGCAGGTCGGTCTTCGAGATCACCCGCATGGACGTCTATGGAAGAGTCCTTGCAAACCTGCAGGGAATGGGCTATCTCGACGCCTCCGTCGAGGTGGGATGGCCCGCATGGAGCAGCGACACCAGCCTGGTCTCCATATCCATAGCGCCGGGCCGCCGGTCTCTGAGGGGCGGGCTGGTATTCGAGGGGAACACCGTGATCCCGTCCAGCCGCCTCCGCCGCGAGTTCGCTGTGGAATCCGGAGAGACGATAACGCCCGCACTGCTGGACGAGACAAAAGAGAACATCCTGGGCGCCTACGGGAGGCACGGATACGTCACCGCCGCCGTGGAGCTCCGGATGCTGCCGTTCGAGCAGCCGGGACCCGACAGCGTGCCCGGCATTCGCGGGGTCGAGTGCATCGTGTCGGAAGGCCCTCAGATAAGGTTCGGGAGCATCAGGATAGAGGGCCTGGAGACCGTGCGCAGGAAGGTTGTCGAGAGAGAGATCAGGCTTGCCCGGGGCGATTCTCTGGACACGGAGATTCTGCGCAGGTCCATCTCTTCCATTTACGGCCTCGGGCTCTTCCAGGATGTGCGGTTCTCCTACTCCGGGCTGGAGGAGGGTCGGGACACCGTGGACCTCCTCATCCAGGTCACCGAAAGGGCATACCGCCAGCTCGACCTCGGGGCCGGCTACGGCTCCCCCTCGGCGCTTCTTCTGAGCGCCTTCTGGAAGCACCCGAACATCCTCGACAACAACCAGAGGCTCGTCGTCGGCGCGTCCTACACCAGGTACCTCGGCGAGGCGGGCGGAGACGAGATCGAGCCCGAGATATCCTACGAGGAGCCCTGGATAGCCTCCACTCGCTGGAACGGACGGATCAGGGCCGGCTACCTGTATCTTCAGCTTCCGGCCCTTTCGGAACGCAGATACGGGGCCGAGATAACCATCTCCCGCGATCTGACCGAGCACCTGAGGCTTACGCTCGGATACGCGTTGGAGCGCGACAGGTTCACTTCCTCCACGCCCGAGGGCTGGATCGTGGAGTCGGACTGGACGACGACTTCGAGCCTCACCGGCTCGATGGCCCACGATACCCGGGACGCCGTGCTGGATCCCGCGGTAGGCCACCTTCTGCGCGGGGAGGGGAGGCTCTCGGGCGGCGTTCTGGGCGGGCTCGACTATTACAGGATCGAGGGAGAGGCGAGAATCTTCAAGCCGATCATAAGGGACGTCATCCTCGCGTGGAGAGTGCGCGCGGGCAGCGCCTTCCCCTACGGAGACGACGGTGCGGTGCCCCCGAACGACAGATTCTACCTGGGGGGCGGCTCCACGGTGAGGGGATTCGGATTCAATCAGCTCGGCCCCGAGGACGACGAGGGGAACCCCATCGGCGGCAGGATCATGCTGCTTGGCAACATCGAATCCCGCATGAGGATCTGGCACAGGCTCGGAGTGGCGCTGTTTCTGGACCTCGGCGGCCTTTGGGAGTCGGTGGGAGAGATAGCCGCCGGAAGCACCGGGTTCGGGGCAGGCATGGGGATCAGGCTCGGCACGCCGTTCGGCCCGCTGAGGATAGACTATGGCTTCGCCCCCACATGGACCGACGGCCTCAGGAGAGGCAGGGTGTACTTCGCACTGGGGCACCCCTTCTAGAATGGCGATTCGCTTCCCCCGCTTCAGGACAGGGCCGCACAGGGCGATAGCCTCGGGCATCGTCCTGATGATCCTGTCGGCCTATTTCGTCATCCTGACGGGCATGCTCGACGGGACGATAGGCATGCTGGTCGCGGGCTCCGTCTCCACAGACAGCGTACTCGTGAGGATCGGCAGGATACACACCGACCTCTTCTGGAGGAGCACCGTGGACACTGTGGAGGTGCTGGGGCCTCGCGGCCTCTTCGTCCTCGTCTGCGACGGCGAGGTGGAGGGGGCGCTCAGCGTCTTCCTGCTCTCGAGGAGTGTCGAGAGAGTTTCCGCGGCCAGTCTGGAGATCAAGATCCCCGAGCGCAACCCGCGCGGCACCCCGAGGACTCTGGCCGGGATCCTCGAAGACATTGACGGCGGGATCATCTGCTCAGTGGACAGCCTCACGCTGGATTACGGCCGCATATCGGACTCCCTTGGAGTCCTGCTGGACTCGATGCGCTTCGCCGGCTCGGTCAGCCGTGGACGCGGAGTCTCCGCAGGCGTCGTCAGCGCTTCGGCATGCATCAGAGACCTTGGGAGGTTCAGGGGCAGCGGCCAGATATCCTTGCACAACGGCATCGTCGAGAGCAGCGGGTTCTCCGGGATGACACCCTTCGGCAATCTCTACTTCACCGGATGGATGGACGGCTCGGACGGTTCCGTGGAGATCTCCTCCAGCGGGACGATAGCGGTCTCTCTGCCGGAAATCCCGTTCTCGGCGTCCATGGACTTCACGGGAACTGCGGGCGGAACCATCTCGCGCCCCGAGATCGAGGTGGCTCTCATGAACGGATCGGCCGGATACGGTGGAACCGAGCTGGAATTCTCCGCAGACACCGCCATGGCCACGCTCGACGGGATCGCCTTCAGGGGCCTGGAACTGTCCGGGCCGGGAGCGTCAGTGAGACTCGACGGAGGAATGGCATTCGCGGGGATGGAATGGCAGGCCGGGGCCGATTTCACCATGAACTCCTTCGATCCGTCGGCGATCGCCGCCTCTCTGCCTTCCGCGAACATATCCGGTTCGGCGAGAGCGGACCTCGAGGGCGACGCATCCGGAGTGAGAGGAGGCAGTATCCGGCTTACGCTGGGCGGCAGCACTCTGGGCGATATGCGCCTGGACGCCGCCAGTCTGGAGGCGGTTTTCGGCGGCAGCCGCTGGAGCGCCTCCGGAGATCTGTCCTCGAATCGCGCCGATGTCTCCTTCAGCGGATCGGGACTTCTCGGAGAGGATATGCTGCCTCTGACCTACAGAGGCAGAGTGGCGCTGGTGTTACCCTCTTCGGAACCGGTCGAAAATCTGCTGGGACCCGGCATTCCATGGTTCACGGGACTGTCGGGGGAGGCCGAGGTCGCAGGCACCAGGACGCGCGTCTCGCTCGACGGGAACGTCTCCCTGGACTCTTTGGTGTTCGACGGAGGCTCGGTCGGCGGGTTCTCGGCGTCCGGGAGCATCGAATTCGGCAGGGGGAGTCCGGAGGGGCTCGTCTCGGTGGAGTGCGGGGCCGTCTCTGTCGCGGGCACCGTTCTGTCCATCTCGGGGAACCTCGAACTGTCGAGAGGCGAGTACAGGATGGACGATCTGTCTGTCGAGGCTCCGGGGGGCTACAGTCTGTATGCTTCAGCCAGGTGCGTTCCTGGTGACACGACCTTCCTCGATCTGGCCGGGATCGGCCTCGACCAGTCCAAGCTCAAGCTGATCCAGGACGGATCTGCGGCCTGCCGGCTCCTGCCCGGCGGCGCCCTGTCGCTGGACACCGCGTGGGTCAGGACCCCACAGGGCACCATCTGCACGAACGGCTCCTTCGGACCGGGCGATACGCTGCGCTTTTCCGTCTGCATCGCCGACGCCGACTTCGCCTCCATAGCGTCCGCCCTGCACCTGGGCAGGGGTGTGTCGGGCATAGGGAACCTGGAGTTGCGGGCAGAGGCCTCGGGCGAGGATCTGGACGCCCGGCTCCAGGGCCGCATTACGGGCCCTTCGTTCGGCTTCTACAGCGCGGACAGCCTGGTCTTCGAGGCGGACATAGCCGACTCCGATCTCGAGATTACCGGGTTCTACTCGTGGGATTCCGGCAACAGGTCCGGTTTCACCGCGAAGGTCCGGGACGTGTGGTCTGCAGGCAGGCTGGACTTCTCGCTGGACAGGATCACCAATGTCGATTTCCAGATCAATCACTTCGACGACTGGGTGTTCTACGCCCTGCCTGTCCCGCTGAGGACGAGGGGAGCCGACATAGTTGCTCATGCGAGCTACGAGAGGGAAGGCGGGAGCGGGCCCCTGTTCGATCTGGAGGCGTCGGCCATGGCCGAGAGGCTGATAGTCACGAGCCTCGACATGCCGATAGACAATGTGGTCATGTACCTGACGCACCACTATCCCGATACCACGGGCTTCACAACCAGGATCAGCGCCGCTTCGGCCGGCGCCGGGAACGGAGTGATGAGCACGGAGCTCCTGCTGGACCTCGAGAGCGACAGCACGGGTGTCCGTGTCGACGGGTACAGGTTCGAGGCCGGATTCGACAGGGTCCGCACAGCCCTGGGGGGCTTCGCCGCGCTGGTCTTCTCGGGCTCGGTCTTCTCGAGCGGGGGTGATCCCGCGTCGGCGAGGCCGCTGATCGCCGGGAAGATCGACATCGAGGAGGGGCTCGTAGGAATGCCCGGCTCGTCTTCGGCGGGCTCTTCGGGCGAGCAGCGGCCGCTTCCGTTCGACCTGTCGATCGCGCTCAGAAGCAATCGCGATGTCTGGTTCAGGAATTCGCTGGCGGACATAGAGATAGGAGTGGATGTGACGGTCTTCACTCAGCAGGGGTATCCCGCGGTGAACGGCACGCTGAGATCCCTGCGGGGAAGCGTGCGCCTCCTCGACAGAGACTTCCGGATAACGGACGGGACTGTCGAACTGATAGCGGGGGACCCTCCGGAGCAGAGGCTCTCCATCACAGCGGAGACCGATATCAGGGGAACCATGGACAGGGAGCTCTACCACATCGTCGTCTCGATCGGGGGGAGTCTGGACAGCCCTTCGATAACGCTCACGGGCACCGGACCATTCGGAGAGCTGGCGCAGGAGGACGTGCTGGCTCTCCTTGCAGTGGGGATGACATACGGGCAGCTTCAGCAGATGGACACCGGAGCGGTGCAGAGCCAGCTGGAAGGCGCGGCCCAGGGCTATGTGGGGAGGCTGCTGGCCAGGAGCCTCCGAGGGGAGATCGGGCTCGACGAGCTCCAGCTCACGCCGGAGCTTCTGGCGGACTCGACGAGCCTGACGGTGGGTCTGGGCAAGTACATCCTGCCGGACCTGTTCGTGTCCTTCTCCGGTGACGTCTTCTCTACGGAGCCGGGCACGATAAGCGCGCAGTACTACTTCCACCCGGACCTCTATGTCACGGGCAGCACCAAGTCCACTCTGCACGGAGAGCAGGAGCCCTCCCTGGAACTCCACTACACTCTGCGCTACTAGTCGGTGTCGGAAATGTTTGAGAGCCCCCTGCAAGTGGTTCTATGTCAATCATATATCTTCCAGCTAGATGGCCGTCCGTTGGAAAACCGGGATGTGTCGAAGGATGTAACCCGATTTTCTTCAACCTGATACCGTGTGGTTCAGGCGGCGGATGCCCGAGTGGAAGAGCAGAATCCCGATGAGAAGAGGGAGCACGCCGGTCACGAACCCTCCGACCAGAACGGATGGCCCGTTGCCGTGCGCGACAGACCCCGTCGCGAACCCGATGACGATTCCCAGGACTATCAGCGCCCCGAGGCTTGCCAGGATGACTCCGGCGAAGAGCATCAGAACCGCCCCCGCCCGGGAGGCTGGACGTCCGGTACGACCCGGAGGCACGCCCAGGGAGCTCCCTGACCGGCCCGCCGGGCGGGATTCCATCTGCGCCCTGCGGATCCGCCTGGAAACCCGCAGTACCCAGACCCAGCCCGCGACCGCGACCGCCAGAGTGACCGGGATGGAAAGCGCCGCTCCCGGGGTCTCGTCCATCCAGACGAGATACATGATCGGGAAGTCGTAGAGCCCGTGCAGGAATATCGCCGCCGAAAGACCCGAGAGAGCGCCCCGGAGCGGCCTTCCCGCAATCCTGCCACGGGCGGTGTAGTAACCCAGGAGGGCTCCCCAGCACGCGTGCGCCGGCACTGACAGGAGCGCCCTGGTTATTCCCACGCTCATTCCGCCCTCGAACACGTAGAGGATGTTCTCGAGCGTGGCGAACCCCAGGCTCGCCACGGCGCCGTAGACCATCCCGTCCATGAGCTCGTCGAAGGCCGGCTGTCTGAACGGGTATAGCAGGAGGACCAGCAGCTTGAAAGTCTCCTCGACGAAGGCGGCCGCCAGGAATGCATCGAAGAGGGCTGTTTCGAGACCGGTCGTCCCATCGGGCCTGGCGGCTGTGAGAATCCCTTCCAGGACGACCACGGGAGGGATCGTGAGCAGGCCGAGAAGGAAGGTCTTCCAGACGACTCCGGGGGGTTCCCTGAATCTGTCCCTGGCATGGAAGAACCACATCAGGAGCAGGGAGGGCGCAACCGAAACGAGACCTGTCGCAGGCGTGATCATGGCTGGTCGAATCTCGCCGGTCCCTACCCCCGCGGCAACTCCGGCGCCGGACGAAGACTCCGCCCGGTCTGTCCCGGAGGTCTCTTATGTTTCCCGCATGAGGCACCGCGTCCGATATCCCGGGTCAGGAGGCTCCGTGAGCGGAGAAGGATCGTCCGGCTGCGTCCCCCCCGAAGCGGGAGGAGGGTGGAGACCGCCCTCTCCGGGCTTCTTCGAATCTGGTGCGCTGGAGGTCGCGGAGAGGCTCGTCGGCTGTCTGCTGCTGACACGGTCGAACGACGGAACGACAGGCGGCGTGATAGTCGAGACCGAGGCCTACACGGCCGACGACAGGGCGAGTCATTCCTACCCCGGCCCTACGCGAAGGAACGCCTCGATGTTCCGCCGCGGAGGAGTCGCTTACGTATATGTGAGCTATGGCGTGCACTACTGCTTCAACGTGGTGACCGGGCCGGAGGGCTCCGGCGAAGCGGTGCTCGTGAGGGCCATAGAGCCGCTCGCAGGGCTCGATTTGATGATCCGCAGGAGGGGGGGTGCCGATCCTCTGCTTCTGGCTTCAGGCCCGGGCAGATTGTGCGAAGCGCTCGGAATCGATCTCAGGCATGACGGGACCAGCCTGTCCGGGCCCGATATGACGATCCTGGTCAGGCCCCGCCCGGCCGGGATGACGGTCGAAGCTTCAGCAAGGATAGGCATCACGAAGGATGCGGAGCTGAAGAGACGCTTCTTTCAATCCGGCTCGCCGTACCTGTCGCGGAGGGCGAGTGGAAGGGGCTACAGGCCGGGAAGCTCCCTCGCTGAGCCGCGGGAGGGATTCCCGAAGCGGGATTCGTAGAGCGAAAGGTACTTCCTCAGCGTCTTGGGGTCGCATTCCAGGATCTCCGCCGCACGAGCCCTGTTGCCCGCCACCGATTCCAGGACCAGGTGAACGTGCCTTGCGACGGCGTCCTCTATGCTCTCCAGCCTCGGCAAGATCGGATTGACCGGGATGTCCTCGAAGACGATCTCCCGCTCCGTGATCAGCCTGCCGTCGCTCAGAAGAACAGCCCGCTGGATGACGTTCCGCAGTTCCCTGACGTTGCCGGGCCACGAGTGCATCGCGAGCCTGCGAAGCGCTCCGGCGGTTACGGACGGCGGATCGCCGGCCTCCGCCGACCTCATCTCGACGACGAACCTCCTGGCGAGATCGGGTATGTCCTGGAGCCTCTCGCGCAGAGAAGGCGTCCGTATGACGACCACGGCGAGCCTGTAGTAGAGGTCGGCCCGGAAGCGGCCGGCAGCGACCGCCGAAGACAGATCGGAATTCGTGGCGGCCAGCAGCCTGAAGGCGACCTCCTGCTCGGCCGAATCCCCCAGCCTTCGGAACCTCCCCGTTTCCAGCACACGCAGGAGCTTGACCTGCATGGCCTGTGCGAGATTGCCCATCTCGTCGAGAAAGAGCGTTCCTCCGGAGGCGGACTCGACGAGCCCGCTCCTGTCCGCTCTCAGATCCGTATAGGCTCCCCTTCTGGCCCCGAAGAGCTCCGACTCGAGAAGCGTCTCCGGGATGGCGCCGCAGTCCACGGGCACGAACGGCCCATGCGCCGAACGGCTCCTCCTGTGGATGCCCCGGGCCACCAGGTCCTTGCCGGTACCAGTCTCACCTGTGATCAGTATCGGAAGGGAGAGCGGAGCGGCCTTGGCCATCTCCTCCTTCAGCCGGATGACCGCCGGGGAGGATCCTGCGATCTCAGGGAAGGGATCGTCATCCCCGGCTGCGCCCGGCTCGCCGCGACGAGGCACGGATGCGGCTATCACCGCCGCGGCCGGGCCGAGGGCCCGGGCCAGCCCCAGGTCTCCGCCCGACGCCCTCAGAGGCACCGGCGAATCCGCTATGATCTCCCCGTCGCCCTCCGCAGAGATCTCGTCCGCACCTGTGATGCGCGCAAGCCCCGACAGGTCCTCAATCCCTCTGGAGAAGCCCAGCGCCCAGGAGGAGAACGATCGCAGAGTCTCGACGGCCTGCCCCCCCGTGACGAACGGCCTGCCGGTTCCACGGGCGGCATCGAGCCCTCGCGTAAGAGCCCTGAAAGATTCCGCGTCCTCGTCGGACATGACCGACAGCAGTTCATCCCTGGTCCTCGACAGACGCGTGAGTAGGCGTTCAGGGAGCATCTCCGGGGAGAGCGAAGCCAGCTCGCAGGCACGCAGGGGGGACGGCAGGTCGAGTAGCGCGCCGAGAGCTTCGGCCCTTTCGCCGGGCTCGACGGCGGGCAGCGAGCGGGATTCCAGGACTTCGGCCGCCAGACCGAGGTCGGAAGCCAGAGCGGTGATCCTGGCTGTCTCGACCGGCAGACCGGCCTGAGCCTGGGCCAGATCTGCCAGAAGCTCGAGATGCCGGTCTCCGAGCAGGCCGGCGATGGATCTCGCGTGACGAAGAGACTGGACGGCCTCTTCCATCTCGCCTTCCTGCATCATAAGAATGCCCCTGTAGAGGAGGCACAGGCCCTGCCTGAGGGGCATGCTCATGGATGCCGCCGCCGCGGCTCCGCGCTCCGCCGCAGCCATGGCCCTGGCCCCTCTCCCGAGAAGCGTACCCGCGCAGGCTTCGAGCATGTCCAGCGTCAGCCGGCCCGGGCCTGACGATGCCTCGGTCCTTCCCATGACCGCCGGGATGGTCCTCCAGAGCGCTTCCGATTCCGAGAGGAGACCCATGCGCGTGGCCAGGACGAAGCAGTCTATATGGGGCGGGCGGGCGAACCTCAGGCCATTCTCCTCGCAGTGGAAGACGGCCATGCGGCAGTCGTCCAGCGCCTCCCGCCAGGCTCCCGTCACTTCCCGCACCCTTCCGCGCTCCTGGAGGCTGCGAGTGAGGGCCGCGAGGTCGGCCGCGCTCCTCGAGACGTTCACAGCCTCGTCCGCCGCCTTCAGCGCATCCTCGTAGAAGCCCAGCCTCATCATAAGAGTGGATTTCGTGCAGAGCAGATCCGCCCTTCCGCGCTCGGAAGTGGCGGGCAGCTCCGAATCGATGAGTTCGAGCGCCTGCGAAGGCCTGCCGAGCAGGTCGAGGATCCTCGCTCTGCGCTCGATCCTTCCGAACTCGGCGGCCTCACCCAGAACTTCCAGCGCCTCGTCGAACCTCGCATCCGAGATCAAGATGTCGGCAAGAAGGAGGTCCCCCGCCTGAGTCCTGCGCTGTCCAAGTGCTCGCAGCGCGGCCTCCGCTTCACGATTCATTCCAAGCTGGATCGAGGCACGCGCCCTAAGCTCCCCCGCATCCGCGGCAAGGAGTTCGAGCGATCTCTCGGGAAAGCCCAGCTCCAGGAAGCACTCCGCGGCCGTGGTGCTGTCGGGACGTCCGGGCTCCCCGGAGTCCCATGCCGCCGCGAGCTCTCTGAAGGCTCCCTCCGAGAGGAGCGTCTGCGGCTCGACCGGCATCTCGGGCTCTCCTCCGGTCATGATCCCTCGGCGTCTCGCACCCAGCCACGACGGGCCCGGCCAGCCCGAAGCCCCGGGGATTCCGCAGGGGAGGTCCGCCGACTCCTCCGCCTGGCCCGTCAGATCCACATGATGGAGATCCCCGGTTTCGAGCCATTCGACGGGCGTCCCGGAGGAGAGGACCAGGCACAGTCTGGGCGGCAGCACTTCGGCCAGCTCCTTCAACGCCTCTCCGAGGTCTCTCGATGCATGAAGAGGGCTGTCT
>JAAYTY010000184.1 GCA_012523605.1 Candidatus Fermentibacterota bacterium | reverse complement strand
GGGAGGGCCAGCTTACATGGATGAACATGGGGGTCACGGTCGAAGCATGCGAATTGATGAAGCTGAGGAGTGAGGGTTCCGAGGAGTAGCAGCCGCTTCAACCGGAGTTCGTGAACTGCTCCAGGAGCACCGATCGGGTCGCCGCGAACGCGCATGAGGCACACAGAAGCGACAGAATGACGATTCGCATTCGATTTCCTCCTTTCCGGGTGGGTATGAATGATACGGCGCGGCGCCTTCATTCGCAACGGACCGCAGCCGTCGAAGCCGCCGGAACGGATGCCGTTCGCGTTGACAGCAAGAGAGGTCGGGCCTATTCTATCCGCCGGCATGCGGGCGCGGAGAGATGTCCGAGCTGGTCGATGGAGCACGATTGGAAATCGTGTAGAGCGCGCAAGCGTTCTCGAGGGTTCGAATCCCTCTCTCTCCGCCATCTCCCGGCCGGTGAGAATGGCGGTCCGCCGGAACCGACGGTGGGTCGATCCAGGACGGGCCTTCGTCCCGCGTTGACTTCCTCTCCGGGAGGTAAGCGGTGTCAGACGCCTTCACGAGCGATACCTACAACGCCCTTTGCCAGGAGGCCGAGAGCTACCTGAACAGGGGGCTTCCGGAACAGGCCAGGGAGCTTCTGCTGAAGGCGGTGTCCCTCATCGGGACGCGGCCGCGAGCGAGGAGCATTCTCGCCGACACCTGCATGTCGCTCGGCCTGTGGTCCGAGGCGAAGGAACAGTTGGAGGTCCTGACCACCCTCGAAATCAACAAGCCCATGCACCACTTCAGACTGGGACAGGTGCTGGAGGAGCTGGGCGAACTCGAACTCGCCCGGGACAACTATCTGGTCGCCCAGGACCATGACAGCGATAACAGGCAGGCGGCCGTCGCCGTCAGCAGGCTCAACGCAAAGCTGGATTCCCAGCCGCACGGGATAGACCTCTCGCAGGTCTTCGGCGTCTCGGGTGCGGCCGCAGAAACGAGCCGTCCCGCCGCCGGTGTTCAGCCCGCGCCAGTAAGCGAGAAGGCGGCTCCTTCCCCTGCCTCCCCCCCGATGCCTGAAACTCCCAGGCCTCAGACCGGCGTTCCCCTTCACGGAGAAAGGCAGATCTTCCCCGACGCCCCCGGGGCCGCCGACGTCTTCGCCACTACAGACGACCTGGACAGCCTGCTCGAGGACATCGGTGTGAAGTTCGGCGGACAGGGCGATGAAGACGACAAGGTGCAGGCTCTTCTCTCCAGCGTCGGCATAAGCCTGGAACCCCCCAAGAAGCCCGAGGCCGGGAAGGCTCCCGAGGAGAAGCCACCGGTCAAAGACATCTCCGACCTCCTCGGTTCCGGATCGAAGCCTCCCGTCCAGCCCGCCGGGGCCGCTCCGGAGGGGTCCGAGATTCTCGGGGGCCTGGAGAGCGTGTTCGGCGCGCCCGCCGGCGGTGAGAAACCCGAGCCGGCATCCCCGGCGAAGGCAGTTCCCGAGGCAGCGCCGCTGTCGCTCGACTCCATCTTCGGAACAACCCGGCAGACCGGTGGGCCCGCGCCGGAGCCCGAGGCTTCCCGGGGCCCCGCCGAATCCTCACCTCCTGCTGTTCCGAGCCTGTCCGAGATCTTCGGCGGAGCCGATTCGGCCCCCGAGCCGCTTCGGGCTGTGCCCGTCCCTCCCGGGGAGCCCGCGGTCCCTCCTCCGGTGGAGCGTCTGGTGCCTCCCCCGGTGGAGGACATGGTCCCGAGCGTGGAGGAAGCGGTCCGACAGCCTCCGGATGGCTTCGAAGAGGCTGCAGCGGTCCTCGAGAACGCGTTCGCAGGGCTCCCGCCTGCTGCGCCTTCCGTGCCCGGTGCGGCGGCTTCGGTGGAGGACTTCGAACAGGCGTTCCAGGCG
>JAAYTY010000183.1 GCA_012523605.1 Candidatus Fermentibacterota bacterium | reverse complement strand
TCGTCGAGGACTATCAGCGCGGGAAGCGCAAGCAGATCTTCCACGACCTCGCGTCGGATCACGCTCCCGTCCGGATTGTTCGGAGAGCACAGGAATACCATCGCCGCCCCGCAGGCGGTGGCGGCAGCGACCACTCCGCACGGATCTATCGAGAAGTCGTCTCTCCGCGGCGCATCAACCACTGGCGAACCCGCGAGAACGGAATAGAAGCGGTACATCCCGAATGTAGGAGGACAATCCACCACAGGCCTCCCGGGGCCTCCGAAGGCCCTGGCGAGCATGTCCACCAGCGCATCGGCTCCGGCCCCCGTGACGATGCATTCGGCGGAAACGCCCAGCCTTGAAGAGACGGCCGTCCTGAGCGGGGCCGACGAGGAGTCGGGATAGAGAGCCACCTTTCCGGCGGCTCGTCTCACGGCCCGCTTCACCGAGGATGGAACCGCCCATCTGCTCTCGTTGGCATGCAGTCTTGCGCCGATGCCTTCGATCTGGCAGGGGCGGTATGGTTCGAGCAGGGCCAGTTCGGGCCGGGGAGTCGGGATCCTGCCGCGCAAGCTCATCACGGCCCCCTTCTTGCCTCGGCCGAACGTGCGTGCGCTTCGAGACCCTCTGCGCGGGCCATGACTGCCGCCGCCTCCGCGGGTCCGTCGAGGGGCGAAACTGCGACCAGGCTGGTCGAGCGCAGGAAGTCCCCCACCCCCAGCCCCGACGAGAACCTCGCGGTTCCTCCGGTGGGCAGGGTATGGCTGGGGCCGGCCACATAGTCCCCCAGCACTTCGCAGGACTTCTCACCGACGAATACTGCGCCCGCCGGACCGGTCATTCCGATCAGCGGCCACGGGTCGGAGACGGAAAGTTGAAGGTGCTCGGGAGCGAAGGCGGACGCAACCGCCAGGGCTTCCTCGATCGAGCCCAGTATCACTGCTCCACCTCTCGATCGAAGCGATTCCTCCGCGGTCTTCCGCCTGGGGAGCGACTCGAGCCCGGCCTCGACTTCGATCGCGGCTCTCGATGCCAGCTCGCTGTCGTTCGTGAGAAGCACGGCGGAAGCCATTTCGTCGTGCTCGGCCTGAGCTAGAAGGTCCGCAGCCAGAAGCCTTGGATCGGCGGAGGAGTCGGCTATCACCATGAGTTCGCTCGGACCGTGCAGACCGTCGATTCCAACCGCGCCGAAGACCTCTCTCTTCGCCAGGGTCACGAAGATGTTTCCGGGGCCGACGATCTTGTCCACGGAAGGAATCGTCCGCGTTCCGAAGGCCATTGCGGCGACAGCCTGCGCTCCGCCGCACGAGAAGAGCCTCGATACTCCCGAAAGCGAGGCGGCCGCCAGCACCGCATCGGGCACGGAGCCGCCGCGCGAGGGTGGGGTGCAGACGATCACCTCCCCGACTCCGGCGCATTCCGCAGGAATCGCCGACATCAGCAGGGTCGAAAAGAGAGGCGCCCCTCCCCCCGGCACGTAGATTCCCACCCTGGACAGAGGGGTTTCCAGCCTGCCGAGGATTCCCGAAGCATCCCCCGCCAGCAGACTGCTCATAGGACGCGCCCTGTGATAGGCTCTTATCCTGCCGGCCGCATACTCCATCGCATCCCTCAGCGCCGGAGGGATCCTCCACACTGCGGCATCGAAGTCCCTGCGTCCCAGTTCGACGGGAACGGCATCCGGTCCATCGAGCGTGCGACACCACTCGAACAGGGCCGCATCCCCCCTCGTGCGCACGTCCCGGACGATCCGCCTCACCGCTCCGGCGGCGTCGGTTCCGGGGCCGAAGAGTGTTTCGAGCCTATTCTGCACCTCCGACGGCAGAACGATTTCGTCCGGAGAGCGCCTTTCGAGAATGGCCCGGGCCTCCCGGGGGCTGTCGAAGATCCTCAGAGCCGGGCTCATCTCCGGCGCCTCCCGGAGAAGTCGAGCAGCCTGGCGCATCTGTCCGGGCGTTCCTCGAAAACGTATCTCACAGGCGTTACCACAACGCCGCTGCCGCCGGAGGCCCTAAGCTCCTCGATGGCCTCGTAGAGCCCTGACGAAGGCACCACGATGTTGACCGCCCACCAGCCGCTTCCCGGCGGGCCGAGCACCCGGGAAACCGTCGGCCCCTGCAGACCTCCGAGAAAGGCCCTGCCGGACATCCTGGCGGCTATCTCGTCGGGGGAGCATCCTCGCATGTTGGCGAAAACCAGATATTTATCGCGCCCTCTCAGCCTCGCCTCCACGTACTCGAGCATCGTGCAGGCCGTCGAGAGAACCAGGGGATTCGTCTCCAGGCTCGAGGAGCATCCCGCGAGCACAGCCTCGCTCTCCAGGATGACACCGTCTTCGAGGAGTTTCAGGCGGTTCTCGCGGATGGTCTCGCCCGACGAAACCAGGTCCGCGATCAGGTCCGCGTAACCCACCGAAGGCGCCGATTCGAGGGCTCCATCGGCGCCGACTATCTCGAAGCCCGACAGCCCGGCCGCCTCGAGAAACCTTCCTGCGAGGCAGGGGTGCCTGGTGGCTATCCTCCCGGCGCCGGGCGCCCCGGGCAGGTCCGTGACCCGGCGCACGTCCGCCCAATCCTCCGGAACGGCCAGCGCAAGCCTGCAGGAGCCGAAGCCGAGCGCCTCGTGCACCACGGTGATCCCGAACATGCCTCCGGCTCTTGCCTCTTCGAGCGAATCGAGCCCGGTTATGCCCAGATCCACATCGCCGGACGAGAGGCTCCTCGGAATGTCTCTCGCCCTCTGGAAGACCACGCTCACAAAGGGCAAGCCCGGCATGATCGCGGAGTACCTTCTCGGCCCGGGCTTCCTCACTTCGAGGCCGCACTCCCGGAGGAACTCCAGGGTCTCCTCCTCCATCCGGCCCCTGCTGGGAAGCGCCAATCTGACTTCGCGTCCGTCAGGGCTCATTCGAATCCTCCTGAGAAGAAAAGAAAAGGCCCCCCGGTCAGGGGGGGCCTCGAAGACCTCGGTGTCGAATCAGGGCATCAGCCCGGGACGCACCACCCCCCCTGCCGGCGGGCGGCATGATGGTGATGACGGCCGAGCGCGATACCCTGTTTCATTTGGCGCCGAGAATAGGTACCGCATGACCGCCTTGTCAAGGGCCGGGTGCGGAAAGGAGTCGAGCCATGTCCCGGCGGGCGCCGGTTGTGTTAGTTTCGCGGGGACGGAGGATGGGGGCGTAATGGGGATTCCAGCAGGAGGCATCTCGGGATTCACGTTCGCGCGGGACGCGGTGCGGCTCGACTATCCACTCAGGGAATCCATCCTGTCCGCCCTTCCGATAGTGGACGAGTTCGTGGTGAACCTCGGCGACTCAACCGATGATACTGATGCGCTCGTAGATTCCATCGCCAGCCCGAAGATCAGGATCATCCATACCAGGTGGGATCCTTCGAGATTCGTTCACGGCGCCACCAACGCGGACCAGACGAACATCGCCCTGGACGCATGTTCGGGCGCATGGTGCCTGTATCTCCAGGCGGACGAGCTCATATCGGAGAAGGACTACGACCTGATCCTGTCATCCATGGAGAGGGCCTCGTCCATCGAGGAGGCGGACGGTCTCCTGTTCCGGTATCATCATTTCTGGGGGGACTACGGACGCGTTCAGACGGCCCACAACTGGTACGACAGGGAGATAAGGGCCTTCAAGAACGGCCGCGGTATCCGCAGTATAAAGAGCGCTCAGAGTTTCCGACGGAACGGAGCCAGGCTCCGCGTGATCGACTGCGGCGCCTGGATCTACCACTACGGATGGGTGAGGCATCCCGAGGTGATGCGCAGGAAGACCATGGCTCTCGACAGCCTTCATCACCCGAAGGAGTGGGTGGATAACCGCCATCCCGAGCCTTCGAAGCCGTGGGATTACGGCCCCCTGGACAGGGTGTCCGTGTTCAGGGGCGAGCATCCGGCGGTCATGGCCGGCAGGATCGCCTCGAAGAACTGGAATGCGGAGGATTACTCCGATCCGGCGCATCCGCCCGATCACAGGCATCTGCGTCTTTCGATCCGGCTGCTGTCGGCGCTGGAGAGACTCGTCGGCCGCAGGATCGGCGGCTACAGCAACTGGAAGATCATCGCCAGTTCTTCCAGGCCATCCTAAGTGCGGGCCAGTTCCTCCTCCGCCAGAGGATGCTGAAGAAGCGCGGAGACGAGGGATAGGCCCTGAGGTCCATGGCGAGGTGCAGCATGATCCCGCCGAAAGCTCCGTAGAGGAAGCGGCTCCCCGACAGCAAGGCCAGGAGGACCGCAAGCACGGCGATCTCCACTTCGTGAAGAACCGGGAAGGCCCAGGAGGCAGGCACGCCGCGCCTGAAGCCGTACACCTTCTCCAGCGTCCGCTGGCTCCTGAACGCGGCGCCGGCCAGCCCGCGCAGGCTCGAGGGCATGCCTCTGCCTGCGTAGTGCTCGATGTGATCCACGTCGAGAAGCGAACCGAATACCGCCAGGCCCGCTCCCGCTGTCGGCAGACCCGCCAGCCAGAGCGCGGCTCCTGCAGTGATCGAGGCCGCCATGTGGGCGGATGCCTTCATGAATCTCCCTCCGGACCTGCCGATCCGCCGTCAGATCCGCGATCCATGCCGCGAATGTAGGCTCGGCGGCCCTGCCGTGCAAATGCCCGTGTGCCGCCGTGGAGCGCCGTGGTGTATGATTGGCGGGCAGGCGGCCTTTCCGGAACCCGGGGGACTGTGGAGGACGATGGATGAAGAGGATACGATGCCAGTTCTGCGGGACTTTCCTCGGGGAAGGGGAGGACAGGTGCGGCAACTGCGGGGCCCCCGCGGAACCCGACAGCCGTTCTCCCCTGGAACCCGCCGAAGAGCCGGCCGTCGTAGTCGAAAACTCCGGGAACTCCGCCTCGACGCAGACCACGGTCACCGCCCGGACGCCGTCCGGCGGCGGATGCGGATCCAGGCTGCTCATCGCGATAATCGTCGCGGCAGTACTGATACCGATACTGGCCGCGATAGCCATCCCGGCCCTGATGAACTGCGCCCGGCGCTCCAGAGAGGCCAGGATCGCCACTGCGACGCCCGAGGAGATGGGTGCCGTCCTGACTCCCGCTCCGACACCGGATTCAGTTTACAGGGCGGTCCTCGTCGAAGGTGAGAACACGGTCGAGACAGTCTGGCCCCGGGTTCTTCTCGACTGTCCCGACAGCTGTTCGTGGCTGGAGCCGTACCAGCCCAGCGCGGCGTTTCTGGTGGAGGTCCGATGGGAGCGCCCGCTCTGCAGGTTCTACGCCACTGCCCCGTTCGATCTGGTCATGGCTGTTCTCGAGAGGCGCGACGACGGGACGCTAGGATTTCTCCGCTATGACGACGACACGGTGGGCAGGGATCCCCAGATTGACGAGATCCTCCACCGCGGCGAGTACATCGTGATCGTCGCCCCCCTCTCGAGCTTCGACACCGGCGGGATCAGCTTCGTATTGGAGATCCTGCAGGAGGAGGTACCGGTTCTTCCGCCGGATACCGTCTTCACGACGGAGCTCTCCGAGCTCGATCCCCGGGCGGTGTACTTCGTCGAAATCAGGAGGGACAGCGTCTATACGATACAGGCCGCGAGCGACGACCTGGACACCTTCGTCGAACTCCGCACCGGGCAGGGCGCCGTGCTCTCCGACGACGATGGAGGCGGAGGCTGGAGCGATTCCAGGCT
>JAAYTY010000182.1 GCA_012523605.1 Candidatus Fermentibacterota bacterium | reverse complement strand
GTCGACCAGGGTGAGCCCCGCGTCCAGGATGTATGCCGGAGAAAGAAGACTGCTGTTCCTCTGTCTGGACATGGCGATCCTCATGATCCCGGATAGCTCGCCGACGGCGGGTACCGGAAACCTCGAGAAGGAGCCATCGGTCCATCTGATCGAATCCGAGAAGAAGCAGGCTTCATTCCCCGGGTCATAGTCACATATCCAGAGCCCGCTGTAGTGCGACGTGTAGAACCAGGTCTGCGAGACTACGATCTCGTCGTAGGAGTCTTCATCAAGGTCTTCAGAGCAGAGCCATCCGCCGACTGAGTTGTTGGCAGTGACATGCATCGGCAGAGAGTCCGCAAGGACAAGGCTGTCTCCCGAGACTGCCAGAATCATGAGGGACAGCCTGCTGGTCGAGCCTGACAGCGAATTCGACAGGAGGAATGCGATTTCATCCGAATTGTTGCCAGTGATTACATTCGCAACCACGGGAGTAAGAGGTCTCATGCCAGGCAGGCAGGTCTGCTCCTCGTGAGCAAAGATGCAGATCACTTCGCCTGAAGAGCCTTCCATGACCAGTAACCCGGTCGGGGTATCGGCGATTATCTCAGGTCCCTCCGAACCAAGGATGTCCGCCACCAAAGGGACGTTGCATGCGCCGTCAGAGGATGGATTGAAGTGGAATGGCCCCGCGGTCCACATCGGCTCGTCGGGATCGTCAGGATCATACGCCGACATCGACCAGCTCCCGACGATCACGACGATCTCCAGGTCCTCGTCCCCGTCCAGATCCGCAAGCAGAGGCGGGGACTTTACCGAACCCGGGACCCTGATGGGGAAACCCTCGTCGTTTGGATATATGTCCATAAGCTCGAATGTCATCGATGCGTCGTTGTTCGGCGTCCAGGAGTCGTCGCAGTCTCCGTCGGGATCAGCCACTGCGTGGAGCGTGACCTCCACAGGCGGGTGGAAGTTGCGCGGCACCCGCCAGCCGTAGCTCAGCAGCTGCTCCTCGCCCGGCTCCAGTCCATCGCAGGTCGTCGTGAGGATCGTGTCATAGTTGCTCTCCGAAGTCACCCGGAGGGCGGTGTCGAACTCGCCTGACTCAATTGCACCGGCATTCCTCACTGTCAGCAGAAGCCTTGTAGGCCTGTTTGTCCCTGCTACGGTCCTCGTCGGGTACCGGCAGGTCTGGATGTCTTCAGGGCTGATCACCAGATCGCATCTATCCCTGAACTTCACGCGATCTCCGATATCGACCGCAGGGTCGCCCAGAAGGTTGTAGCGCCCCAGGCCGCAGTTGCCCACCAGGTTTCCCAGTCCGTTCAGGCGCATTGCTGCGATAGCCTCTCCGACTCGTGTCTGACCATCGAAAAGGACCGCTCTGATCATGCCGCCTCCTATCGCCTGGTACTGCCCACCGGTGGAGGAAGCGCCGCTGCTCGCGAACACCGCGATCGCTCCTCCATCCGTGTTCTTGAGGAATCTCTCGGCCAGGCAGTCGATGGGATAATCGAAGACAGGCGGTTTGTGTGTGTCGCTGTTATGGCAGTAGGTGGCGTCGAAGTTGTCATAGTGCTGCCCGACCGTGTGGTCGAAGGAACCGGTTCCGCAGCAACAGCATATTAGAAAGGGATGCCCGTGGTGCCCGTTCCCGGCGGGGAGGCTGTCGACATCCCAGACCCCGAAGGTCGAGTCAGGCAGCCCGAAATGCCAAGGCAAGGGCGGGGCGCTGTGCCAGTCTGCTCCGGCACTGAAGCAGTGAGGTATGCCATGGTCGGTATAGAGGGCGATCTGCTGACCGCGGGTGAGATAGGTCGAGAGACAGGTATCCCAGTCATCGCTGGTCATCGTGCTGTGATCGCCGGCGTCGCCGGCAGCACAATCACCGCAGTAGACATTGTCCCAGCCATATCCACACCATGCTCGTATTGAATCTGTCCAGGCTGCAGTCGGGAGCCAATTGCCGCTGTCGATCGGCGGCGATCCCTGGAGCCTGGTGAGATACCTTCGCCAGGATAAGCTGTCTGGTGCCGGGAATGACGATGCAGCCTCGAAGTCGCGGATGGTCTGGATCATGTCCTGGAGATTGTCCGTACGCCTTGCAGGGAGCCTTCCCACCATCATGTCGGGAATCAGCGAAGAATCCGATCGTGACTCGCCGAAGTAGGAGTACCACGAGTCATTCGCATAAAGAAAGCCAAGGGCCTGGGTATAGAAGGTCTTTGTCGGCAGGAACCAGCCGGCCTGCGCCGAATCCGGAGCTTCATGGTCCCCAATCAGGAGCAGGTACGAAGGCCGCTTGGTCTCTGCCGATCCCCAGTCCCACATCGCCTCCGTGAACTCCCTGATGAGATCAGGGCTCAGGTCCTCGTCCTCCCCGAACTGGCTTACAACGCTGTCCGTACTCACTATCGCCACGTCGAAGCCGTTCAGCCCGGCTCTGTGTTGCGCGAGGGTGTCCGCCCACCAACCGTCCAGCCCCGCAGCAACCAGGATCACGTAGTCGGGAACCCGGGCCGGGCCGGCGACCAGGTCCGAAGGGCGCATCACGATGCCTGGTACTGGCGCCCATGGCGGTGGCTCAGGGGTGTAGCCGAGAAGCCTGTTCCCTATCAGTCCCTCGTAGCAGCCGAGGCCGCAGGTCGGCCAATCGGCGGTCGTGTCATACGACAGGGCCACCTCCACGTCGCTCCACGCACGCAGGCTGTCCTCCGAGGCTAGGTACTGCACCGGGTACACGTCGACGATGCCCACTCGCAGGTCACGCAGCCGAAACTCGCCCACCAGCCTCACAAGGGTGTCGGGATACCACTCCTCCGAAGCGTAGG
>JAAYTY010000181.1 GCA_012523605.1 Candidatus Fermentibacterota bacterium | reverse complement strand
GGGCTTCGCCGGCAGGGCCCTGGACTGCATGACGGTTCCTGCGGGGGATTTCGAGAGCTATATCGCCAGGGCCGGGAACATGCGCGAACTCTTCCACGATCTCGTCGCTCTACTTCGCGACGATCCCGACTATGGCGAGGATCCGATCGGAACCGCCTTCCGGCGCATGTTCAGGGAGCCGGGAAGATCCTGGAACATGGAGGAGTGGAGGAGGGGACACGAAGCCAGACGCCGCAGAAACGCCCCGGAATAGAAAAAGGGCGGCCCGGAACGCCGCCCCTTCTCGACTGCAGGCCGGGTCAGCCCCCGCAGCAGCAGCAGCCCCCGCCCTTCCTCTTCATGGGCTCGCCGCAGCAGGCGATCGAGCAGTCGGCGCTTCCGCAGTCCTTCGTCACAGTCACCTCTACGCCGCATTTTCCGCAGTACAGAACCGTTCCGCTCTTCACAGGTTCCATTTCCCACCTCCATGGCTGACGGACCGTCTTCGATACTAAGGCTCCCGTGCCGCACGCGCAATGGAGCCTTCCCCGTCGGCGCGGGAGGGCTTCGATCCGGAAGGCGTCTGGTGCGAGCCTGCATCCCTCCCGCGATCCTCTGCGCCGCGGCGTGCGGAAGGGGCATTCCCGACGGGGGGATGCACTCCGGAACGATCACCGGGAGAGACACGACCATCGCCGTGATCGAACCCGCTGAGCCCGGATCGGCGCCTGCCACGGTCCGGCTGTTCCTCTCCGCTCCCGGAGTGGGGTTCGAGGATCTTCCGCCGGGAATGCCGTACTCCAGGGTCTCCTGCGCCGCCCCTGACAGCGGTTTCGTGGGCAACGAGGGCGGAGCGTCAGGGCCCTGGTACGGAATCGCGTACTTTGCGGCCCGTGGCGGTTCCGGAGCACTGGATGCGTTCCGCACCCGCCGGGCCGTGACATCGAACACTCGCGGAATCGCGGGCTTCGACTTCGGCGTGCGGACGGCCGCGAACCTCGGCCTTCCTGGCGGCGCGACACTCCAGATCTTCGGCACGGAGTTCACCGCCACCGGGGATGACGGAGAACGCTTCGCGGGCAGAATGCTGGCCTTCGATGCCAACGGATTCTCCGTGGTCGCGTTCGCCCTCGCCCTTCCCTCCGAGGCGCCCGGAGCGTTCGACAGGCTCGAGACCCTCGTCGGGAGCGTGCGCATCCTCGAGCCCGGCGGGCCGTGCAGCGCCGAACATGTCTATTGAAACTCCGCGAAGGCTGAAGAACCGCGGCTGGCCCCCGAAGCGGAACGCCCTTCCGGCATGGACCCGGGGTGTGCAGTGCCCGGCCCCGGATTCGGTTATATTGATTTCGGCCCGCACGGATTCGCGGGCCCGGATCGGGCGGTGAGGGGATGATGGCGCTGTTCAAGCCCCGCATGAGGGGATTCAGGCCGCCGCAGAGCGACTTCTCCACCTGGGAGGAGGTGCTGGTGGCGTCGGCCAGGGTCGAATTGACTACGTTCGTCACGGGACGCCAGAAGACCACGCTCGGTACGCTGGTCTCCCCTGCGCCGGGGCAGGCTTCGGATCTCCCTCTCGACGAGCCTGTGAACAGCCTGGTGATCTGCCATGCCCTCCGCCATCCTCTGCACGGTGACATGCTCATAGATGCCGGCCTCGACCGGTCGTTCTCGATCAGGCCCCTCGGCAGCATCGAGGGCCTTGCCGCATCCAGGTTCGTGAGCCCCTTCTCACAGGGCGAAGGCGAGGACCTGGCGAGCCAGCTTTCGGCCGCGGGAATCCGGCCCGAACTGGTCCTTTTCACCCACCTCCATCCCGACCACACCGCAGGCCTGGAGGATCTGGGCGGCTCCATGCCTGGAATCTGCGGAAGGGGCGAGGCTCCTCTTCGCTACTGGCCGTTCGTCTTCACCAGGCACCTCGCGGGGATCACCGAGATGAGTCTGCTGGACTTCCGCAAGGCCAGGGAGATGCCCCTCCTGGGGAGGTGCATCGACGTCTTCGGCGACGGCTCGGTCTGGGCGGTGCATACACCGGGGCACACGAAGGGGCATGTTTCCTACCTCGCCGTATCGAAGGACGGCCCCGTTCTGCTGGTCGGCGATGCCTCCCATACAAGGATCGGTTTCGAGCAGGGAATCGCCCCCGGCTTCTCGAGGAATCCGGCAGAGGCGCGTGCGTCACTGGGGCGCCTCCGGGCCTTCGCACAGGCATATCCGGACACGCTTCTGGTCTTCGGACACCAGCTCTAGCCGCCTGCGCGCAATCCTTCAGCCATGAGCGTCAGGGCAGGAGGACCATCCTCTCCACGGCCGCGCCGAAGGATCCGCAGTCGAGCACCGCGAAATAGACCCCCGGCGCCGTGCGCGCCGCGTCGGGCGGCCAGACCACGGGAACCGGCGAGCCGGGGGGGATGGCCGTCATGCCGACTTCCCTCCCCGAGCAGTCGAAGAACCTGAGGGCCCCGGGCTCTTCGAGGGGGCCTGCCACCAGCGTGAACGCCCCGGCGGGGCTGGCCGAGCATTCCAGCGGCGGGGCGGGGCGCCCTGGTTCGCCGCCCCCCGTTCCCGCGGCCTGCTCGAACCTCACGGCATCCACTCCTATCCTCTGCCCCCCCGTGCCGGTGCAGTCCCCCAGCAGAACAGACAGCCCGGAGGCCGCCGGATACGGGCCTCCCAGAGGAGCCCACTGCCCCTGGAACGAGGACTGGTGCACAACCACGGTGTCCACGGTGCCGGAGTGGCTTATCCTGTAGGCGGCGTCCGCAGTGGATCCGGAAGGTATCCAGGCCTCGAGAAAGTACGAGCCGTCCGGCGATGGCAGGTCGAACTCCCACTTGACCCAGTTCACGTCGGGCCCGGATGAGACGCTGTATGTATAGAAGTGCGAGAGAATCTGCCCCGTGCCGTGGAAGTGCCAGTACTGCGAAGGACCGCCCAGGGTGCACAGGCGCTCGAGGTTGTCGGTCATGTCGTCGGCGGGCCACGGGCTGGTGAAGCGCTGTTCTATCGCATCCCAGAGCTCGGGCCTCGAACCGTCGTATCCGAGGGCCCATATCCCTATGCCCTGCATGCCCGAGCCGAGCACGATGTCGTACTTGAGCCCGAGCGAAACCTCGTCGTCGTACCATCCCTGGTTCCACGAGCCGCTCTGATAGGCGTACCACGGCGTCATGGATTCATCGTCCCACAGCCTGCCGTAGGTCTCCGCGCGCTGTGCCAGCGTCGTGTAGAGATATGTGGTGCAGTCGCCCGTCACCTGCGAGTGGGGATACTGGTCCGCCGTCTCCCACTCGTGGCCGTAGTAGGGCAGGCCTACCAGCAGTTTCTCGTGCACCTCCGGCGCGTAGATGACGTAGTCGCCGAGGCACCACATCATGTTAGTCGCCGATTCGGGGCTGGAGCCCCATCCCGCCAGCGGACAGCACGGCCCGGCTTCGTTCGACCAGGAGCCGTGGAAGGCATAGCACATCATCATGAGGGCGTCGGTCGTCTCCGCCAGAAGGTCGTAGTCGAAAGCCCCCGACCAGTCCACGGCCGGCGTGCATATCGACAGGTGGCTGCCTGGATGCTGGAGATCCAGTTCCTGGCGCAGTTCCTGCATGAAAGAGGTCAGATTGTCTCTGTCGGCGGCCGCGACGCCCTCGAAGTCTATGCAAATGCCCTCCACCGGGCAGGAGTCCATGACGTCCATGAGCGAGGCTATGGCGGTGTCCCTGTTCGTGGTGAGTATGGAGTGGATTCCCGAGGAGCTGAAGTTGCAGACGGTTATCACCGCGATACCCCCGGCGGAGTGCACTCCGTCTATCGGAGTGGCGAAGGCGCCGGGAAAGCCGTGCCATGAGGTGATGGTCCCTGAAGCGCCCATGTCGAGGCAGAAGCAGGCGAGAATGCTGATGAGGTCGTACTCCAGCCAGGCGAAGCCCGTCCAGTACGGAAGGAAGCCGAGAACGGTTGCGGCGGGCGTTCTGCCGGCGTCGGCGCCCTCGATCCCTTCGAGGAGGGGCGGGCCCGGATGGGCTGCCTCCTCCAAGGCGTGCCACGAGGGCAGGCCCTGCTCCGGCAGGACGGCGGAGGCGTCCGGGCCGGGTCCTGACAGGAAAGAGGCTGTCATCATCCAGATCCAGGCCATCGAAACCCTCCTCGCCCTGCTGAGGGAAAGGGCGTCCTCTCCAGACGATCGGAGGCGTCCATGCCGCATCTCGATGGCATATAGAATCGTTCGGGCGGAAGGCCGGGGCAAGTCCCGGCTCTGCATCGGGGGGAGTGGAGCGGTTCCCGGGATTCGCTATATTACCTGCACAATGCCCGCGAAAAAACCTACGGAAGAGCGTCCGGTGAGGATTGACCGGAGGAGCAGGTACAGAGGCTGCCTGGCCGGCCTTGCGCTCGGCGACGCTCTCGGAGCCCCGGTGGAGTTCGAGAGCCTTTCCACGATCCGTGGCAAGTACGGCGTACGGGGCATCACGGAACTACAGCCCTGGGATCGCTTTCCGGCCGGCTCCTTCACGGACGACACTCAGATGAGCCTTGCGACGGCGCGGGGATGCCTGCGCTTTCTGCGCGACGGCGGCAATCCGTACCGGCTGGTCCTCGAAGAGTACAGGACCTGGCGCAGAACCCAGACCAATCCTGCCGAGATCAGGTCACCGGGAGGCACCTGCCTGGATGCGCTCGGATCCGGCGGATTCGGCACCATGGACGCTCCGATCAACGACAGCAAGGGATGCGGCGGAGTCATGAGGGTAGCTCCCGCTGGCCTGGCCTGGCCGTCCGGCAGCGCCTTCGACCCGGCATCCCGCTTCGCGGCGCTGACACATGGTCATCCCACAGGACACCTGGCCGGAGGATTCCTCGCCGAGCTGATCGCGGCCCTGGTCGAGGGCAGGACGCTGTCCGAAGCCCTGCGCAAGGCCCGCAAGCCCCTCGTCGGGCGCCGCGGGCACGAGGAGACACTGAACGCGGTGCAAAGGGCCGAGGAGCTTGCCGGTTCGACGGTCACCGCGCCAGAGGGCATCCAGAAGCTGGGCGAGGGCTGGGTGGCCGACGAAGCTCTGGCGATCGCCGTCTTCTGTTCGCTCCGCAACGAGGACGACTTTCGCAAGGGCGTGACGGCGGCTGTCAACCACAGCGGAGACAGCGATTCCACAGGCTGCCTGACAGGCGCGATCCTGGGCACTCGACTCGGTTTCGGCGCCCTTCCGGAGAAGTGGGTAGCGGTCCTCGAGAAGCGTGAGGAGATCCTGTCTCTCGCCGACGAGCTGTTCGAACTGCGGCGCAGGCAGTCTTCCGGGAGCTGACCACGGCACCTCCTCCTCGCCGCCCCGGCCCGGAAGCCTTCGTCCCGGTGGACGGCCGTTGTGCATCGCCTTGTGGCCTTAACGCTTTCCGTTCAAGCTCTTCGGAGTCCAGCTCGGTCTCCGCTCGATCTCGTCGGAGGTCTGTTCCAAGCCCGGATGCGGCTGTGTTTTTCCGGGCTTTCGGCCCTGCGCACGCCGCCAATCCTCCGCGCTGACGCCGGGCATCACGAAATTGCATTCCCGTGGCTGATCGTGTTCGAACAGGGGCAGGCGCGGCGGGGCCGCGCCGCCCCGTCCTCAGGAGGTAGCGATGCGCTTCGCCTCGATGTTCCCTTGTGCGGCCGCCGCGGTTCTTTCGCTCGCATGCGGCCGCCCGGAGCCGGTGGAAGAACCCTCCTCGTCCGCCCTCTTCTTCGAAGGATCCCCGGGCTCCGCCGGGCTGATCCCCAGGTCGGTCCTCTTCGGAAATCCCGAGAGGGTGGGCCCCCAGCTATCCCCCGACGGGTCTCTGATTGCCTACATCGCCCCGGCTGACAGCGTGCTCAACCTGTGGGTGATGGGCGCCGACGGTTCCGGGGCCAGACAGCTCACATTCGACACCAACAGAGGCGTGACCGACTTCTTCTGGGCCGAGGACGGCGAGCACATCCTCTACATGCAGGACATGGCCGGCGAGGAGAACACGCATGTCTTCAGGCTCGACGTCGCCGACGGCGAGGTGACCGACCTGACGCCGTTCGAGGGCGTGAGGGCCTACGTGTCCGCGACGGACGAGGACCAGCCCGGAACCGTCCTCGTCGAGATGAACAGGGACGATCCGATGTTCTTCGACGTCTATTCCTGCGACCTGGCCACTGGCGGGCTAACGCTGGTGCAGGACAATCCCGGAGTGAACGAGGAGGGCGACCTCGTCCTCGGCTACTTCACGGACGAGCACCTTTCCGTCAGGGGCTGTGCGGCGATAGACCAGGAGACCGGAGAGATCACCTACTTCGTGCGGGACTCGGTCGAAGCGCCTTGGTGCGTACTGCTCCGCTTCAGCGCGCTGGACGAGGTGGCCCCACACGCATTCAGCGAGGACGGAAGGGGTATCTACCTCACCTCGAATCTCTGCTCCAACACCACTCGGCTCTATTACATGGACCTCTCCAGCGGCGACACGACCTTCATCGCCGGAGACTCCCTCGCCGACGTGGCGGGCGTGGTTTTCGACCAGGAGACAGGCGAGCCCCTTGCCGTAAGCTTCAACTACCTGCGCAGGAGGATCGAGATCCTCGACCCTTCTATCCAGGCCGACTACGATTATCTGAGGAGCTTCCAGGAAGGCGACTTCGCAGTGGTGTCGCGCGACAACGCCGACAGCACCTGGATAGTCGTCTATTATGACGTGCGGAATCCCGCCACCTACTATCTCTATGACAGGCGGATCCCCGAAGCCAGACTGCTGTTCCAGGCGATCCCCGCCCTGGAAGGATACGATCTCGCCCCCATGGAACCTGTTCTGATAACTTCCAGGGACGGGCTCCAGCTGCCCTGCTACCTCACCCGACCGAAGAGGGGCGAGGCTCCGTGGCCTCTGGTCGTGTATGTCCACGGAGGGCCCTGGGCCAGGGACTACTACGGGTACGAGCCCTTCGTACAGCTTCTTTCGGACAGGGGGTTCGCCGTTCTGCAGGTCAACTTCCGGGGCTCCTCCGGCTTCGGAAAGGCCTTTCTGAACGCCGGAAACAGGGAATGGGGAGGCCGCATGCAGGACGACGTGACCGACGCCGCGCTCTGGGCGGTCGGGGAAGGCATCGCCGACTCCTCGAGGATCGTGATCCTCGGAGGCTCCTACGGAGGCTACGCCGTGCTCGCGGGGGTGACCTTCACGCCCGACCTGTACTGCTGCGGGGTTGACTTCTTCGGGCCTTCGAACCTGGTCACCTGGCGCGAAACCGTGCCTCCGTACTGGCGACCTCTGGATGCGATGATGGATGTGAGAGTGGGCAGCCTGGAGACGGACAGGGAACTCCTGGAGGCGCGCTCTCCGCTGAACAGCGTGGATTCCATCAGGGTCCCCATGCTGATCGTCCAGGGAGCGAACGATCCCAGAGTCGTTAAGGCCGAGTCGGACCAGATGGTGCGGGCTCTCCGCGACGCGGGCCTCCCGGTGGAATACGTGGTGTACGACAACGAGGGTCATGGCTTCGCGATGGAGCCGAACAGGCTGGACTTCGCGGTGAGGGTCGAGAAGTTCCTCTACGATCACGTTCCAGGGGTGGAGTGTCAGGCATCCGAAGTGGTGCCTGGCTCGACGGCCCGGCTGGAGTAGCCTGGGAGCAGACGCTCTCCGGCTGCTTCTCCGGAGAGCGCCGCGTCACGGGGAGGGAGGGGTAGTGAGCGGTCCGGACCTGGAGGCGGGGGAGCGCCTGCTGAAGTCGGGGAGCCTCTTCATGCTGCAGGGAAGGGGAAGGCTGAAGTTCCCGCTGTCCTCACCCTTCCGTATCACGGACAGGAGGTTCATCTTCAGGGACTGCGGCAGGTGGGCCCCCTTCAGGATGCAGGCGGGTCTGCTGTTCCTTCTGCCGGTCAAGGGCACGGAGGTTTCCGTCCCGCTGGCGGGACTGCGGTTCTCGCGAGGCTCCTGCGGGATGAACAGGAAGCTGCTCCGGCTGTCATCTCGGGGTCTGGGCAAAGTTGGTAAAGTAACTCCGTATTCGATTGTTTAACAACGGACTGCGAAATAGTTTCGCGTGCGTTTAGGCCAGTTTACAACTTGATCTTGTAAGTAGTACTTCGTCACGCAGCCGGGAACCCTGTAAAGCAACGGGAGTTGATTCAGTGCCAGGGAATGACCCCGGGGCGGACGGTCCGCTACCGCAACTGAAACCGACGCCGGGGCGCTCCCTTCGGACAACCCCTGCGGGCGCGGCGCCGTGCCGCGCCCGCCACTGTCAGCCTGTTCCTCTGTCCGGACTGCCGAATGTGCGGAATGTCTGCGGGAAGTTCCGGGGCCGGAACCTCACTGGGAGAAGGAGAAGGGGTACAGGACGGTAAGGGGGTCCTCGGCGGAATCGACGGCGCCGAATCGCCAGGTCTCGATGGCCTGCGCCAGCTCCAGCTCGAACGCCGGGTTGTAGGTCGTGGACTCGAGGATGTCGACGCGGGAAACCCTTCCGCTGGGCTCGATGACCATCTCCACCATCACGGTGCCCATCAGCATAGGGTCGCTCCTGAGATGCTTGTTATAGATGAAGGTGATCTCGGGTCGCTTCTCTGCGAGTACCTCCATGATCTCCTCCGAGGACCGTGAGCTTCCGGGAAGCGGCTCGGACGACGATCCCTGCTGCGAGGCCGTTTCCGAGAAGACCATGAGCGACGCGAGTTCGGCCCCGTCCACGACAGGAACGGGCACCCCCGAAGAAACCGAGGGATTCAATACGCGGTGCGAGCCCGCCAGCGAGTCGACCGCCGGCCTCTGGCTGCTGAGGGCGCCGGAACTGGCCAGGGCGGCCATGTCGAATCCGCCGCCCGAGCTGAGGATGTTGACTAGGTCGGCAGTGCTCATGGTCTGGGCCTGGGAGGCTCCTCCTCCGCCCGCGCTCGGGCCCGACCCCTGGCCGGACATGGAGATCTGCGGACCGAGAATCCCGGCGATATCGGGCTGGCCGCTGTCCTGGGAACCTCCCGACGCGATCTGCACTGTTCCTGTGGTGTCCGGACCCTGTCCGGCGATGTTTACAGTCGCCGGAAGCTCCACGAGCTGGAAGTCCACCTCGTGCATGGTGCCGGCAACCGCATGGAGTGTGATAGTCTGGGCCTGGTAACCGTTTGCGAAGGCCGACACTTCGTACGACTCGCCTGCGAGGAGGCCGTCGAGAACCATGGGAGTCACGCCGAGGAACTCGCCCGACAGGGTGACGAACGCGCCTTCAGGGCTGCTCTGCACGACCGCGGTGGCCATGTTCTCCTCGCGCACCTGCCCCAGGAGCTCTCTCAGCCGGGGGTTCGCCCGCGGGGAGAGGTCGTAGTGCACGTCGAGCATGAGTATCTGGAGATAGGCATT
>JAAYTY010000180.1 GCA_012523605.1 Candidatus Fermentibacterota bacterium | reverse complement strand
CCCAGATGTGCGGACTGCTGGAGGAGGCCGAGTGGCGCTGCACAAGGGCGGAAGGCGGATGCGGCGTCAGGATCGGAAGGACGTCCCGCGGCACGGAGGTGGTGCTGGACGAATGGGTGGCGAAGGCCGAGGCCGTTCTCGTGGTGAACACGGTGGAGCCGCACTATTTCGCGGGCTTCACCGGCGGGAGGAAGTCCATCCTGCCAGGATCCTCGGCGAAGAAGACCATACTCCAGAACCACTATCTCGCCTGCCTGCCGGGCTCGCGGCCCGCGGTCCTCGAAGGGAATCCGGTTCACGAGGACATGGCCGAGGCCGCGGAAATGGTTACGGAGAGAGTGCCGGTCCTGCATGCCAGCGGAGTCGTGCAGGGCGAGGGGCTGGTGCAGTTCTGCGTCGGCGGGCTGGCGGAAGCCTTCGGGCGGTCCGTCGAGGTCTCGCGGAAGGCCTCCTGCATCGCGCTGGACAGAAGGAGACGCCTGGTGGTGGCCAGGCAGGGCAGGCCGCTGGACATGAACCTCTACCAGGCCATGAAGGCTGTGTACAACTGCGAGGATGCCGTCTCTGAGGGCGGCATGCTGGTTCTCGACGCGGACTGTCCCGAGGGCCTCGGGGCGGACCACATGGCCGCATCCATGGAGGCGGTGCTCGACCCCCTCTGGAAAACACCGACACGAGGCGGATACGCGCTGGGTGACCATTCCACCGCGAGGCTTAGGCAGATGAGGCGGAGGATCAGGCTGGGCCTCCGCAGCACCCTTCCAGAGGAGCTTGCCGCTCGCATGGGCTTCGATGTGATCCGGAGCGTCCGGGATGCGGCTGAAGCCGCCGGGGACGCACTGATCATCGAGGAGGCCGGGTTCTCGGTCCCCGTGCTGTCGGGGGCCTCGCTATGAAGAGGCTCTTCGGCTCGAGGCTCCCGCTCCTCGTGTTCGCCGGTCTGCTGTCGTGGATCTTCCTGTTCTACAGCCACAATCTCGTCAGACGGCTGGACGAGACCAATCGGAGGGCCAACGACACGATAGCGCGCTTCTGGGCGGGGACGCAGATACCCTTCAGCATAATCGTGGAGAACCGATACCATTCGGTCTGCACGGAATGCGGCCTCATGAGGGAGACCTCCGGCCCCGGAGGGGTCTCGCAGTCCTTCTGTCCAGTATGCATGAAGAGGACCGCCTGGATCACGGTGCCGAGATGGACCGATGACCAGATGGAGAACGTTCTGGATCTGACCAGGTCCGTCTTCCGCCAGCTCACGCGGAGCATAGACTACCCGACCGTGATCACCGACAACGCGGGACAGCCTCAGATCGTGAACGGCGACCCCGTTCCCTTCGAGTTGCCAGGCGATGTCCTCGCCGGGTACAAGCTGCTGATCCAGAAGCTCGACGAGGCCAACTCCCCCATTCCCATGCTGGGGCTGGAGGGAGACACGATAGGCTGGCTCCACTACGGCTCGGGCTCCCTCTCCAGGGAGCTTTCCATGGTTCCCTACGTCGAGCTCGCGGTACTCCTCCTGCTTGCCGTGGTTCTGCTGTTCGGCGTTCGGAGCGAGCTGAGGCGCGAGAAGGAGATGGCCTGGATGGGTTTCGCGAAGGAGACGGCCCACCAGCTCGGCACCCCCCTCTCGTCGCTGATGGGCTGGATCGAGCTGCTGCGGCAGAGACCCGGCCTCGTGGACGATCCGGAGCTGGCCGAAGCCGTGGATTGCATGGAGACCGATGTTTCCCGGCTCGGCCAGATCGCTTCCCGTTACGGGGAGATGGGCAAGAAGCCCAGGCTGAAGCGCGGGAGCGTCAACGAAGTCGTCTCGCAGTGCCTGTACTACTTCAGGAGCCGCCCCGGTCTCGTGCCCGAGGGGGTGGAGCTGGAGGCCGTGACGGAGTCGCGCCTGGAGGTCATGCTGAATTCCGTCCTGATGGGATGGGTTCTCGAGAACCTGGTGAAGAACGCCCTGGCCGCGGTCACGGGGCAGGTCACGGGGGCCGTCACCGTCCTGACGAGGGATCTGCGGGAGGGCTCCGGAGTGGTCGAGATAAGCGTGTCCGACAACGGAAGGGGCATCCCGTTCAGGGACCAGTCGAGGATATTCCAAGCCGGGTTCACGACCAGGCGCGGGGGATGGGGTCTGGGGCTGACCCTGAGCAGGAGGATCGTGGAGGAGTACCACGGGGGCTCGATCCGTCT
>JAAYTY010000179.1 GCA_012523605.1 Candidatus Fermentibacterota bacterium | reverse complement strand
GCGACTCTCGGCAGCATCGCCAGCCGGAGGGGCGATTTTGCGACAGCCGGTGCGATCTGGAGCAGAACCCTGGAGATAGCCGGCAAACGGGACAACCACAGGGCGGTCGCCGGGATGCTCTCGAACCTCGCGGTGATAGACAGGCGGGATGGCAGGATCGCCGAGGCCCTGGCGAAGAACCTCGATGCGCTCGCGCATATCAGGCTGGTGAAGGATCCCTACATAGAAGCGACCATCCTCTCCAGCGCGGCGCAGCTCATGTTCCTCGAGGGCCGTCTCGAAGAGGCTCTCGCTCACGAGAAGGCCGCGCTGGAGATCAGAGAAGGCATGGGCGACAGGCTCGGAAGGTCTCTTTCGCTCTCAAGTCTGGCGGAGTTCATGGCGGAGAGCGATCCCCGGACAGCGCTGGATCTGCTCGAAAACAGCCTCGAACTGGCGGTAGAACTCGGCGACGGCGTGAGGCAGGCGCAGATACTCATCGCAAGAGGCAGAATCATGGTCGGCAGGGGCGAAACAGCAGCGGCTTCCGATGCCGCTGCCATGGCTCGGAACGCCCTGTCAGGGCTGGAGAACGAGCAGACGCTCGAAAACCTCGAGAAACTGGAGAAGGAGATAGAGGCTCGGCGACGCGGTCTCGAGGCACATTGACGCTCGATCCCACGTTCGGCAGGCCGGCGAAGACGGTCCGAGGATTCGGCATGCCTGCCGATACCGGAAGGAAAGCCCCCGCAGCAGCCTCCGGGGGCGTGTTGTTCGAGACAGCCCGTGCGCTGCAGGCGCGGCAGGATCGCCTACATTCGACCCCTTACGAAGGCATGGCAGAAGTCGAGCACGGTCCGGGTGAAAGAGCACAGCTCATACTCGTCCGCGATCGCCCTGGGGATCCACAGCCAGCTCATGATGACATACTCGTCCGGCATTCCGCCTGCGTTGCGGTACTCCATCCCCTGCTCCATCACCTCGTCACGCCACATGGAGTCCCTTCCTCCGTCCCAAATCGGAGGATCACAGTTTCCGGCCTCGGACGCCCAGTACACCAGCCCGAAGGGGATGCCCTCCCCCCTGCAGAACTCCTCGACCCCGCGGACACCGATCCAGGAACCGACGCCTCGGTCGAACAGCCTCCAGTCCGGGTCGAGCGTGAAGCCGTCGAGACCAGATTCGCCGAGCTCGGCCAGCTCTCCGTTCAGAAGGAGGATCATCTCCCGGATCTCCTCTCCGCTGAAGTACGGATACGGCTCCATAAGCACCACCCGCCCGCCGAACTCGCTCCTTACGAGGTGTATGTAGATGGCCACCTCCCGCGCCGCGTACTCGATCCCGGGAGGGTCCTCCAGCTCGTCCATCCTTCGGAACGGCTCGTCCATGGTGAACTGGATGATGTCGGCGCCCCAGCTTTCCAGTATCCGCCAGTGCTCGCTGAAATGATCGAAGGCGGCTCTGCCTGTCGGATAGAGTTCGTGCAGACAGGTGGTCTCCACCGCGAAGTCGATGCCCCATGCTTCGAGGGAATCGAACACTCCGCGCATCATGTTCTCCTCGAACGGGTCCTCCCATCCCGGACAGAGGCGCAGGGGGCTGTCGAAGCCCGAGATGCAGTCGATCACGCCCCGCGTCTGCTCCCAGAGCGGGATGCTGTCGGGCCGGAACAGGCTCTTGAAGGGAACGCCGTTGGACCACTGCGCACCTTCGAGGTAGTAGCCGGGGGGCGGGCAGATCCTGAGAATCGGACCGTCATGGGTCCGGTTCCACACGTTCCTCTCCGACACATCCGTCGAACAGCCCGGGAGGAGCATCGGCAGGAGGAAGAAACCAATGGCTTCCGCGGTTCTACCCATCGGGCACCTCGTTCCGCAGCCGTTTCATCGCCAGGCGGACTATACAACCGCCGCCGAGGCCGGACACGCGTCGTACAACAGGGCGAAATGCGTCGTCCGGGACTGCAGGATACAGACCGGCCCGGGGACAGTCACAGGATGTTCTCCGCGAGGGTATCGCCTCGACACGGACTCTTCGCCCGAGGACGATGCCGGACAGGCTGTGCCGGAGGGCATGCCGGACAGATCCGACCCGCGGCCTCCCTGGCGCATGCCCGGAAGGATCCCTTACGGCCGCATCCGCCTCTTCGCCCGCGGGCAGAGCTCCGCGAAGCGTTCGAGAAAGCCGTTCTCCCCGTGATAGGCCTCGACATCTTCAGGAACCGGGTCGACAGGCGCACCCAGCAGTGCCAATCCCGATGCGAAGGAATGGTCACCGGGGAAATCGATCCTCCACAGGCGCCTCGAGACCATGCCTCCGGCGACAGCGGCTCCCAGGGCGGCTCCTGCCTCACCCACCGGGATAACCCGGCGGTTCCAGATCGCCGCCACCCGCCGGAGGACTTCTCTGCTCGAAGCGGCGCCTCCGGTCGCGAAGAGGGTCTGAACCCCCTTCATGAGATGCCCGGAATGAAGCCATGTAGCTGCAAGGGAAGACTCCACAATTCCTGCATAGTCCGTCTGAAAGCACGGTGTGTCGTATCCGATCCTGCACGGACCCGCCGCTGGCGACGGGGGCAGGGTTTCCGCTTCGGCCTGCCACGAAAAGATCCTCCCCGCATTGCCGCAGGGCGTTCTTCTCAGGGCTTCGTCGGACGCGGCGTAGTCGCGTCTGGAGATTCCGTGCATCTCTCTGACTCCGTCCCATCTCAGGGCTCCGTTAGTGCGGCAGGCGATGACGAACGGCCTGTCCAGGCCGTCGTACATGGCGCTTACCGCCCCGCTTTCGTCCGCGATCCCGCCGTCGGAGCCCGCCATGAAGACGAAGCTGGACCCCAGGCTCAGAAGCGCACCGTCGGCCATGACCTTCGTCTGACAGTTGTCCCCGGAGCCGCACAGGACGGCGCAGGAACCGGCCAGACCGTATCGGGACGAGACGAACTGGCAGACGCGGCCCTGCACCGAGAGCGCGGAAGCCAGGGCAGGCAGCTTGCTACGAAGAGCGGAGGCACCTCCGGGAAGGCCTTCCGCCGCGGCCGCGATCAGGAGTCGAGACCACATCCTGGCGCGGTAATCCATGAGCGAAGTGCCGCAAGCGTTGCCGTAGTCAAGCTCCGTGTCCGCACTGCCGGTCATGATACTGGACAGAAGAGTGTTCAGGAGCTGGATCCGCGAGGTGAATGCATAAGCGCTGGGAAAGGCCGCCGCAGTCTTCATGAGGCAGGGCGCCGTGAAGCGGGATGGCACGTTCGAGCCCGTGAGCCGGATGGCGGCCTTTTTTCCGCCCGCCCCCCTCCTTAGCCTCGCTGCCTCCACCCTGGTGCACGTCGTCCTCCAGATGCGCGCGAAGGGAACGCTGAAGAGACCCTGGAGGGCGTCCTGCAGGCGGAGCCCTGGAGGGTAGTCGGCCACTGCGAGCGACTCGAGAAGGATGGGCGCTCTCTCGCCGAGGAGCACATGTCCGTGCTGCTGAACCGAGAAGTTCACAACGGCGATCTCCGACATCGCCCTGCCGACGTCAGCCAGCGTTCTACCGACCCTTTCCAGAATGGCATCCAGGGCGGCCACATAGAGCATCGCCGGCTGGCGGGCGTCGCCGGGCTCCTCCGGCGGCAGGATGAAGTCCCGCCCGAGCCCGAAGCCCGACAGGGGGCCGTCGGGTTCGAACCCCACGGAGAGATCCTCGATGATCACTCTTCGTTCGAGCGCGTCTATCACGCAGGCGCTGATGCTCTGCGTGCCCAGATCGATCCCCAGGGACAGGGTGCCGGGCGATCCGGCCTCCGGGCCGCGGCTAGCAGACGTAGAGCTCCTTCGAGAGCTCGTGGGCCCGCGCGACGGCGTCCCGCACCAGGTCTTCGAGCTCCATCGTCCTTCGCGCGGACGCCCGTTCGAGGAGCTTCGAACGGTCTGTCAAGCCCGATTCGACCACCCTCATCAACGCCTCCCAGTTGCAGACCGACCTGACCACCCTGTCTATGCTCTGCTGTTCGGAATCGTAGGGTCTGGGCTGCATATCGTGCTCGACCCAGCCGGCGTAGCCCGACTCGGAGAGCATTCCCGCTATGGCAAGGGTCGTCGCGCTCGGGGCCGTGCCGAAGTCGATGTCGAACTTCCCCGCTCCGCCGAGGCGGATCCCGTCGCCTCCCTGGCTGTTCGCGTGGATGTGCACCACGGCACCCTCGAGGAGGGCCGCGGCATAGTCCTGCACCAGGTCCAGCCCGGACATTTCGGTGTGGCCGAATTCGTTGATGAGCCCGAAACCGCTCACGTCAACGCCTGCCGACCGGAGCCTCCCGCGCAGGGCGAGGACATCGGAGGAGGTCTGGTACAGCATGGCGGGATGCCCCTCGCTGGGTTTCGGCTCGACGCCGACCCTGATGCGGGGAATCGAAGTGCACGCTCTCGTCACCAGACCCGCTATCGCCTCGTCGGCCCATCGGAGCATGTCCGTCAGGAGGAGGGTGGGTATCTCATAGCCGAGGGAGCCGTTCCACACGTCGAACACCGCCGGGCAGTCCGGGAGGGACGCAGAGGAGAGCGGGCCCGTGAGGAGGTCGAGTGCCCGCATGGCGAACTCCCCCGCCGCCTTCCTCTCCGCGGGATCGGGCGAGCCGATTCCTCCGTAGGCGAAGTGGTAGTGGGCTCCGGGCGAGATCATCGAGAGGAAGAGCCCCGAGCCCTTCAGCGCTTCGACGAGCCCGGCGGCGGTCTTCTCGCATGCTTCCCGCTCGTAGTGGACAGCCAGGCCGAGCACGGTGTTCGATGGAACCCTGGGTGCGATCTTCTCCCGCACCAGATCTACGAATCCTTCCGGCGTCATGCCCGCGAAGCCCGGCCGGACATCGGAAGGGACGAATCCACCCCTGCCGGGATGGAACGACCACCTGCAGACTGACTGGTACCTGGCGGGACGAGTGCTCTTCCCGGTCATGCCCGTTCACCTCCCCTTGCAGGAAAAAGAGGGCCGGTCAGCCCTCTCCGGATGCGCCACGGCGAATCGGATGAGCCCCCGTGTTCCGGTCCGGACAGAGTGGGCCGCCTTCCGCCGGTCATGTCGCCGGTGAAGGCACAGGGTGCGGCCCGCACGGCACAGAAGAACGGTACGGACAGGTCGAAGGGCCGTTGAGCTTCGCTCTGACGAGGTCACCTCCGTCACGTTCACGGGTCAGGAGTGGTAGCTTCCGTCGACCGTCAGGTTGTACTCGTTCTGAAAGGATCCGAAGACGATGTTGATCTTGAACCTGTGGCGGCCGTACTCGATCTCCATCATCCTTGCGGATTCGCCCGATTCGCTGAACTCCGAGACAGTCGAGCCGTTGATCAGGATCGAACCGCTTCCGCTCATCTGGTTCTGACGGATCTCGACGGAGTACTCTCCGTCATCCAGCCTTACGAGCCATTTCTTCTTCATCCCGCCCCGCTCCGATTGACGAGCCGCCCGCCCGTCGCCGCCGGAACTACTCCGGCAGCATCCCCAGGAAGAACCTGTGCTGCTCTACAGGCAGGTTCTGTTCGCTTTCGACTCTTATGAAGCTGATCTCCTCAACGACAGGCTGCGGCACCGGGAAGACGAGGAGTCTGCGTCCCCTCCAGTCCCCGTAGTAGATCCAGGGCTCCCACGTAGCCCACATCGCGCCGACTTCCTCGTCCGTGAGGATGCCCGACGCCCATCCCCTGACGGTTTCGAAGGCCGTCTCGCATGACTTGTCGATCTCCGGCAGGGGCGGGCTCTCGTCGCAGGGCCGGTCGGAAAGGCATGTCTTCGACACGCAGGTGATCGCGCCGTCATCCGTGCGCCGGAACTCGAGGTACTCGAAGGCCGTCTCCAGAGGCGGCGTCCCGGGCTCGACATGCCCGCAGAGCGGAACCGGGAAGCCCGTGTCGGTGAAGTCCGCCTCGTAGTAGAGGAAACTGTCGGCGAAGCCGTCGCTCCTCCTCGAGATGCGGTTCGCACCATCTATCCTCCACAGGTCCAGCGCCCAGTCGAAACCCGGAATGGAGATGTCGGCCCGGCCGTTCCTGTCGTCTCCAGGGAGAACATCGCTCGAAGCAGTGACGATTCCGATGCCGGTCCATCGGATCATCGAACCCAGGCCGCCCCCGTTCCACAGCGGCCCGCCTCTTGCATCCGGTTCCGGGTAGCAGTCGGAGATCCTGCCGAGAGAGCCGACCGTCACTTCGCCGGTGAACGGAGCTCCGTGAAAGTAGATGACGGGGGCATCCACAGACACCGGAGCCAGCCATGGCGCTCCCGCGGAACACAGGACTCCGATCGAATCTCCCGCGTACAGAACCACACCCCACTCGTGAAGGTCGATCGCCTGCTGCGCATCGACCACAGCGGCGACGCAGGCGAGAACAGATGCAATAAGCTTCATGGCAACCCTCCTTATGTCTGAATTATATAAGAAGCTGCAAGAACAGCGCCGCGGCTATTCCAGCAGGTTCCTCAGAAGAGCGCCCGGGAAGGAGCCCGACCGGCCCGTCTCGATCGTGTTCTCCGGGCTGCATGAATCCGCATCCGGAAGCACCTTCGTCGTGATCCTCACTGTCGCTCTGCACCGGCTCCTCCATTCGCTCGAACAGGAACCGGAGCAGGCACGGGATCGAACACCCTTCGACTTCCGGCCACGATTCCGCTCGAGCCTGGCTGTTAACGATCCGGGGGGGTAGAGTTCCTCGTGCAGATAGTCTGATCCAGCCGACGGAGGTTAGAGTTGTCAACCGTTTCGCGCCCCGCCATCATTCTGCTGAACGCGTTTCTGGCCCTCCCGGTGCTGGCCGGATACGACTACCCTCCCGCTCCCCTCTGCGACCAGGTCGACGACTTCTTCGGTACGCCGGTGCCCGACCCCTACCGCTGGCTGGAAGATGTCGACTCGCCGGAGACGCTGGAATGGATAGCCGCCCAGAACGCACTCACGGAGAGCTTTCTGGCGGCGATACCCGCCAGGGATTCGCTGAGAGCGAGGATCCGCGAACTGTTCGACTACGAGAGCTTCACCATTCCCTTCAGGCGCGGCGGGCGGTACTTCTTCAGCGTGAACAGCGGCCTTCAGGAACATTATGTCTTCTGCACGAGTGACAGCCCGGAGGGCGAGCCCAGGGTTCTGATAGACCCGAACCTCTTCCCACCGGAGGAGAATCTGTCACTCGCAGGCACCAGCGTGAGCAACGACGGCAGGCACGTCGCCTGGGGGCTCAGCAGGAGCGGCTCAGACTGGTCGGACTGGTATGTGACGGACATCGAGACCGGCGAGCTGCTCGGAGACACCGTTCGCTGGACCAAGGCCGGGTGGGTTGCCTGGAATGCCGACGACACCGGTTTCTACTACAGCGCACCTCGGCCTCCGGCGCCGGGCGAAGAGTACACTGCCGTAACCGAGGCCGAGAGGGTGTTCCTGCACATCCTGGGCACATCCCAGGAGGATGACAGTCTGGTTTACGAGTGCCCCGGCAGGCCCGAGCTGTTTCCATCGGCATTCCTCACCGACGACGAGAACTATCTGATCATCGACGTGTTCGACGGAAGCACCCTGGATCATAACTTCCTCTACTACAACGACATGACACTGCCGCCCTCCGAGAGGACCACAGAGGAACTGGTGGGAAGGCTCGGAGCCACCTACAGCTTCGTCGGCAACGTCGGTGCGGTTTTCTACGTCAGGACGAACCTCGGCGCACCGAACGGCAGGCTGGTTGCGATCGAACTGGAGCACCCCGACCCCGAATGCTGGCGGGAGGTGGTGCCGGAACGTGACGAGCCGCTCGAAGGAGTGTCCCTGCTGAACGGCTCCGGCACGCTGGTGCTCGAATACTCGAAGGACGCCTGCTCGCGCGTCGAGCTGTGGAGCACGGACGGCGCCTTCGAGCGGGAGCTCGAGCTGCCCTGCCCCGGATCGGCGTGGGGCTTCGGCGGCAGGCAGGACGATACGGAGACCTTCTACCAGTTCACGTCGTTCCTTTACCCTGAGGTCATCTACAGGTACGATTTCTCGACGGGTGCGAGCGAAGAGGTCAGGCGCCCCGAAATCGATGCAGACCTCTCGGCTTACGAGAGCAGGCAGGTCTTCTGCGAGAGCTGCGACGGCACCAGGGTTCCCATGTTCCTGGTCTATCCGCGCGGCATCGAGCTCGACGGCGGGAACCGCACCCTGATGACAGGCTATGGGGGATTCGGGATTTCCATGAGCCCGTACTTCGACCCATCGATCATACTGTGGCTCGAGCGGGGCGGCGTGTTCGCCATGCCCTGCATAAGGGGCGGCGGGGAGTACGGAGAGGCCTGGCACCTCGCCGGCGTCGGGGCCTGCCGGGAGAACACCTACGACGACTTCGCCTCGGCCGCCGAGTTTCTCATTGCGCAGGGCTTCACCTCGACCCCCTTCCTGGGAATAGAGGGAGCCTCCAACGGAGGCACTCTCATAGGGGCGTGCCTCAACAGGAGGCCCGACCTGTACGGGGCCGCAGTGCCGCAGATGAGTGTGATGGACCTTCTGAGGTTCCACCTGTTCACATACGGGTGGTCATGGGTACCGGAGTATGGCGACCCGGATGACCCGGACCAATTCGCCTTCCTCTACCGGCTCTCGCCCTACCACAACATCATGGAGGGTGTGGAGTACCCGGCGGTGCTGGTGACGACGGCGGACCACGACGACAGGGTCGTCCCCGGTCACAGCTTCAAGTATACCGCCAGGCTGCAGGCCTCCCAGGCCGGCGATGCGCCGGTCCTCATAGCCATCTACCCGGAATCGGGCCATGGGGGTGCCGTCGGGCTCACCGAGGCGCTGGACAGGTCGGCGGATATCTATGCCTTCCTGCTGGCGGTGCTGGGTGATGATCGGGAGGCATCGGGAGATTGAGCGTCGGGAACCCCTGAGAACTCGAGTATCGCACCCGGCAGGTTCCCGGGGCGGGCCGCGGCAGAGCCTCGCGCAAGGACACGGAGGCCGCGGGAATAGGCCGAGACCGGCTGGGATGCCGAGAGCTGGAAGAAGAGCCGTTGCAATCTAGAAGCCCAGAACGCTTTCCATGGAAGGCAGTTCCGTGAGCTGGCTCAGCGCGAACACGAAGTAGAACAGCAGCAGACCGGCAGCCTCGAGGCGCTTGAGCTTCAGGTCGCTGGTCACGAAAATCTGGATGACCACAGCGGCGAGGACCAGGAAGGGCATGGCGAACCTGGTCATGCCCTCTGAAACCTCGATGGGTCTTATGAGACAGCAGATGCCCAGCACCACGAGCTGAGTGAAGATGTTCGAGGCGTAAACCTCTCCGATGGTGACATCCGCCTTCTTCTTGAAAGTGGCGGAGAGGCTTATTGCGAGCTCGGGCAGGCTGGTCCCGAATGCGAACAGGATCACTCCCATAGCGAGCGCGGGAATGCCCATGGCCGAGCCCAGCGACGTCCCGGAATCCACCGCCAGCCTGGAACTGCCGACCACGCCCAGAACCCCCAGCAGCACCAGAAAGACAGACAGTCCCAGGCGGGCGCGCCTCCTGGCGAAATCGGCGACAGGGTACTCCACGCTCTCCCTTGCCTTCTTCAGCACACTCACGACGTACGGAACATAGACCAGCATCAGGATGATCCCGTCCGATCGCGAGAGCCTGCCGTCGAGGCTCATGAGCATGACCAGAGAGGACGAGAGGATCATCCAGCTCGATTCCCGTTCCTGGACTTCGCGGTGGATGTCAACGGGCCTGAACAGAACGCATACCGCAGTCACGAAGGTCAGCGTGACGAAGTTCGATCCGATGATGTTCCCAATGGAGATGTCCGAGGCCCCCCTGGCAATCGCGAATGCCGACACAGTGAGTTCCGGGAGGCTGGAGAGAACGCTGATCCCCAGGATGGTGATGACCAGCTCCTTCACGCGGAACGCCCTCGCCAGAGGCCCGATGTTCCTTATGACGAGTTCCGAACCGCCCCACAGCACCAGCAGACTTGCAACGAACAACGATACCGTGCCGATCACGACTGCCTCCATCCTGTGCCGACAGGCAGTCTATAAGGAAAACAGGCGGCACAGGGAATCCCGGCAGGTCAGCGGTCGCTTGCGCGCCGCTGCTTCCGCATCGGAAAAAGAAGGAAGAGGGAAGCAGAAGGACCTTGCCTTGTTTACCAATCGGTATATATTCTGGTCCGGAAGATGCCAATATCCGTTTCTACCTCTCCCTGCCGGACGTGCCAGCCCACCTGTTGGAGAAAGCGAGGCAGACGAGTGTTTTCAGGGTTGAGTGAACACCGGCTTCCGTCCATTCTGGCCGCGTGCGTATTCGTGCTCGCCGGCTATCCATCCTCTTCCGCGGCGGCATCCACTATGGAGGGGTCTCTCAGCGAGGAAGCCCCGCTCAGAGAAGTCCCGGTCCCGACCCCGGGAGATATCGGGCCCGACATCCCCTGGCCTCTTCAGGGATTACCGACCTCCCCTCCAGACAACCCCCAGGTGGGCGACTCGTGGCTCTGGTGGCTCTGGGTGCACGACCCGATGCCTCCGCATTTCGAACAGGCCATGTGCACCGTCAGGGGGAAGAGCGACAGGGGATACGTCGTCGTCCGGGATGAGGAATGGCTCGTCTCGGTCGACCAGGCCGACGTGGATCTCATTCTGGAAAGGTGGGAGAACAGCTCGGTCGGGCCCTGGCCCTCGACGGGTATCTATGAGCTCGACAGCCTCGCGTTCGGAGAACCCCCGGACGAGATCGACATGGATCCAGGAATCTATCTGGTTTATTTCGATTTCGGCATAGCGGCCGACGGCTTCTTCTTCTGGTTCGACGAGTACCCGGAGGGAACCTATCCGGAGTACCACAGCAACGAATGCGAAGTGCTCTATCTGAATCCGTACAGCTCAGGCGGGCCGAGCGGCAACTACATGCTGGCCGTAGCCGCACACGAGTTCGAGCACATGATCCACTGGAACCACGACGAGGACGAGACGAGCTGGGTCAACGAGGGCATGGCCGAGCTGGCTATGTGGCTGTATGGTGCGCCCGACAACATATCAAGCTTCAACTCCAACCCCGACAACAGCCTTGTGGTCTGGGACGGCACCTGGGCCGACTACATAAAGACTTACCTCTGGTCGCTCTACTTCTACGAAAGGTGCGGGGGGCTGCCGGCGGCCTACGCGGTGGTCCACGAGCAGGCCAACTCGATAGCAGGGTACGAGAACGTCCTGGACGCACTCGGCTTCGCCGAGGGCTTTTCGGACGTGTTCGCCGATTGGGTGGTGGCCAACTTCCTGGACGACACCTCGATCGGAGACGGGAGATTCGGATACGCGGGCGCCGATCTCCCGGCCTTCGCGGTCAGCGGCAATTACTCCGCATACCCGCTCGAATGGACCTACAGGACCGTCAATCACTGGGCGGCCGACTACTACAGATTCCAGGGGTTCGGTTCGGTGACCTCGGTTCTGCTGTCGTTCGACGGCAGCGACAACACCTCATATTCCGTCCGGGGTCTGGTTCTGCGATCCGGCGAGACGCCCGAGGTTCTGACGATGCCGCTGGAACCCTCGGGGCAGTACGGCGCCCTGCTTGTCACCGGCCTCACTGATCCCGCCGATCAGGTTGTCCTGTCAGTCGCGAATACATCGAGTTCCGGCAGCCTCGGCTACCAGTTCAAGGCCGAGGATGCCGCAGGGATAGAGAGCCCGCCGGGCGGGGGACGCCCGACCTTGTCGATCCAGGCCGGAAGAAGCCCCTTCTCCGGATCAGTGACCATCACGATCGGCTGGCAGTCAGACGATGCGGGCTCCGCACCATCCCTGGACATCTTCGATCTCGGCGGCCGCCTGGTTAGGAGCTTCGATCTCCCCGAAGGCGGCAGAGGATCAGCCGCGGTCATCTGGGATGCAAACCGAGGCGACGGCAGTCCGGCACCTCCGGGATGCTACTTCGCCGTCGCGGGCATGGAGGGTTCTTCCGCTGCCGCCAGGCTGGTTCTACTGGGGCGCTGACCGACTTCCGCCGGGCGGGCCTCAGGGCCCGCCCGGGGCTTGCCGCCTTCTATATCGCGATGATTCCCAGAAAGAACCGGTGGTACTCGATCCTGAGACCGCCGGAGTCGAGTTCGACAGCGCTTATTCGGTCCAGCAGCGCCGGAGGCACGGGAAAGACAACGAGGCGGCTCCCCTCCCAGTCGCCGTACCTGGCGTAGGGCTCCCAGGTGCCCCACATGGCTCCGATCTCCTCCTCGTTGAGGACGCCGGCAGCCCAAGAGCGGATCACACTCAGAGGCAGGATGCAGTCGTACTCTGCAGAAGCAGCGGGGACCGCCTCCGGAGCCCCTCCGGACAGCAGGTCTCCGACGGGTTCAACGCTCACCATGACGCCTCCGCCGTCATCCGGCCTCTGGAACACTAGAACACGACCTGACACAGTTTCCTCTGCAGGCGCGCCTTCGGGCGAGAATGGGGGCAGGGGCATCGGGAAACCCGTCCCTGACAGATCAACCTCGTAGTAGAGGAATCTGTCGAGGAAACCGTCGGAGTCGCGCTCGATCACAAGCGCACGAGGCTGCCTCCACATAGAGACTGCCCACTGAAACCCGGGGATCTCGATGTCATGACTGAGGCTCCACCGTTCGTTTCCGCCTGGTACCAGCGGTCCGACCCTCAGGCCGGACCACCTGACGGCCGACCCGAGGCTCCTCAGGCAGCCGTCCAGGCCGAAGAACCGGTCGGGATCCGGATAGAGGTCGAAGATCCTGCCGTGAGAACTGACGGTCACTTCGCACTCTCCGGGGGTGCCATAGAGATATATCACCGGGGCCATCACCACCGGCTCGGAGGGATCGAACCAAGGGCCGCCGCTGGCTCCCGAAGCAGAGAGGGACGAGCCCGCCCAGAGCAGCACCCCCCATTCGTGGACCTCGAGGGAACCGTCTCCGGATCCCGTCAGGACCAGGATCGCGAGTACCACGGGAGAAGCCATGCCGCGCCTCCTGTCGGTCTTCAGACCGTTGCCGGCCACTCCTGACGGCCTCGGCCCGCGCACTGCCCCGCCGATGTGCCGGATCCGTCAGGATCGGGTAGAAGGCATTCCCCGTCGAGGAGTGACAAACACCCGCCGGGCAGGGCGGCGACCGGTGCGAAGCGCACCGCGCAGGGGCTGCCAGGAACTGAAGGGCCTTCTGCCGGGTGATCCCTTCCCCGGTCTCAGATCTCCACGAGCCGGACGAGGACGAAGGATCCCTCGGCCGCCTCGCAGGTCATGCAGTACTCGAATCCGGGCTCGACGACGAATCCGTTCGCTTCCGATGCCGGATCGAAGATGTTCTGCGGTTGCTGCTGCCCGTCGATCTCTATGAACAGCGGCGCGGACGGGGATTCCCACTGAGGCACGCTGATCACGCTCTCTATCATCATCCTCGCTTCGAAGACCCGGGGTGATCCGTCCGCCGGTATTTCGAGGCGTTCGGGAGCGCCGCCGGGCTGCTCGGGGACCTCTATCTGAAGAATCACCGATCCGCCGCGTGTCATGAACAGGCTGGCATCGGTGCCCCGGAACACGAATCCGACGGCGGAACTGGCCGGGGCGAAGCTGTGCCTCTCGCCGCCGCACGTAATGCCCAGACTGGCGCCGCCGCCCCTGAACACGTCGACGATCACCGAGCCTTCCGGTATCCGGGCAGTGGCGGCACCGTCGATTTCCAGCTCCATCACCTCGCCTGGAACCGGAATGGCGGCCAGAAGGATGACGATCGGAAGCAACCTCATGACACACCTCCACTCGAGGCTGGATACAGAAGCCAGCCCGTCACCGGCAATCCGGGGAGCCCGCTCCGCCCGCAGACGGGAACCCCTCGGCGGCAGGCTCTCCCCCGTGACAATCAGCCTGACTATACCTACTCGATCGAGAAAAGGCAGTCGCCGCCCGGAAGCGGGCCGATCGGATCCGCTCGGCGGCATGGACGCGGACCGGAGGTGGTTCCCGATGAAGAAGGTTCTGGCATTCACCGCCGTATCGGCCGCCGCCGTCCTGGCCGGGGATGTGGCGTCGTTCGAGATCCTCGGGTTTTCACGGGACGGAAGCCTGATGGCCTGGATGGAACACGGCACGCAGGACGGAAGCGGTTTCGATTACTGCAACGCCTATGTGATCGAAACCGCCCACGGCTCCGTTCTTGCGGAGGCCGAGGTCGTTATCGATCCGTACGACACCTCCGAATCTTATGCGGCGTTCGAGCCCGGCACGGCCTGTCGGGGGCAGGCCGTCGAGGAGGCGATGCGGATGCTCTCCCCGGTCATGACCTCTCTGGGAATCGAGGATTCGACAGCCTGCGTGCATGCCGTGTCCCACCCCCTGACTGACCTCGGCGTCCCCTGGGACAGAGTGGTTTTCGACACCGTCGAGAGGGCCGATGCAATCTCTGCGCCCGGCGGGGGAATTCTCTCTCTCTCGACCAGCGAAGTGCGGGTGGATTCGATATTCCAGAGCTGGTGCTTCAACCCTTTTCTCCTGCGGATAACCCTTTCGGACAGGCCGACGGGAGAGAGCAGGATCATCTACTCGGAGAGCGCGCTCGAGCCAGGCCGTGAATACCGCCAGGGAGCCCGGATAGGCGACGTCTATACGCTCGGCGATACGCTGGTGGTAGCGGTGCTGGACGTGGTCAGCCTCGGCTTCGAGGGTTCGGATGTCCGCCACATGGTCGTCACGGGGAACATGAGCTTCGTCGGCACTGGATGGTGATTCGGGCGAACCGGCGTGGCGCCCGGGGGTCACTCGGCCGTTTCGACGATATGGTCCACAAGGGACCTGACAGAGGCCATCGGCTCTATCCTGAGGATGCCGTTCGCAATCTCGGGTGCTATCTCCCTGGTCCGCAGGAAGACGATCGCGGTATCCCCGTCCGTAACCAGATCCTCGTATCCCGAGCCTGTCACCAGAGGCCATTCCGTGGACTGGTTGCCGTCCTCGTCGAAGAAGATGCCGGGCTCCAGCCTGGTGTAGATCCCTTCGAACGGGGATAGAGGTTCTTCGTGGGGCAGGAGCGATGAGAAGGGGACTACATGGCAGGTCATGACCTCGGATTCGAAGGTCCGGGTCCGGTCTATCGAATCCACCCTGGCGACCACGATCATGCCCCCCCACGAGACCACATCCTCCATGCTCATCTGGAACGACTGCCCGGGAGCGGGTTGAACGGCTGCAGCCATGACCGCCGCGGCAAGGAGAGAAGCCGGGGGGACTCCGGAGAACGCATTCGAGATCCCCGTTTCACCGCCCGCCACGGAATCAGGCCATGTCGGAGCCCCTGTTCGGGCGATCCATCCTGAGAAGACCGACAGGCCCCTGCGTACGAAGAACCACGGCGCATCCATCGAGGCTGACCTCCATCGCAGGCGCCGGGAGGGGCGGAGTGCGCCCCCGCGGCCACGGACGGCCTGGATGGCGGAATATGAACCCCGGGGGCGGAGCGCCCACAGTCCGGAGCCCGGGGAGGAGATGAATGCGGAGGGCGCCCCGGAGGGCGCCCCCGTATCTCCGGCGGGATTGCCGCTAGCTCCGCTCACGCTCCGTGGCGAAATCCACGCGGATGTTGCGGCCGTCGAGCACGGCGTTGTCCATCGCGTTCTTCGCCTTCAGGGCGGAATCGCTGGCGGCGAACGTGACGAAACCGAATCCGCGCGACCGGCCGGTCGTCCTGTCCATCACAACGCGGGACTCTGTCACCTCGCCATGGGCGGAAAAGGCCCTCTGAAGAGCCTCGTCGGTTGTCGCCCAGGCAAGACCGCCTACGAACAGCTTGCTGTTGCTCACTTCTGCTACTCCCTGTCGGGGCTCGCGCCCCATGCGGCTCCGCATTACGGAACCCTCCCCCGGATAAAGGCCTCCGGGAACGACCCAGCCTGACTGGCTGTCGTTTGGATCAGGACTCCTGGGCTTGGAGGGCTTTCTCTCACTCGGAGGGTCGGCTTTCTCGCAGACACAAGAAGGACTGAATCAAACACTGGATAATAACCGGCTCTGCGGGCGCGGTCAAGTGCGAACAGCGCCACGGGGCGCGGAAAAAAGAGAGCCGCGGAAACCCTCCCGAGCTACGGCCTCGCGGATGGCGAAAAGGTGTGTACCCTGTCGAGCAGGGCGGTAAGCAACTCCACGGCTGTCTCGACATCGTGCCTGTGGATGACCGCTCCTGGACCGTGCCCGTATCTCGTCGGTATGGAAAGGCAGATGGCGTGAGGTCCCGAGCCCCACTTCTGCATCGAGGCGGTGTCCGTCCCTCCGGCGAGGAGGATCTCCATCTGGTGGTCGATCTTCAGCTCCTCCGCTATGCCCCGCGTGAAGTCAACCAGCTCGGGAGAGCTTATCACCGAACCGTCCATGAGCTTTATGGCAACGCCGTCACCGAGCTTCGCTATCCTGAGCCTTGCGGGGTAGTCGGGAACGTCGCCGGCTCCTGTGATGTCGACGGCTATCGCGATGTCGGGTTTCACTTCCTGCGCAGCGACAGTCGAGCCGCGCAGTCCCACCTCTTCCTGGGCTGTGCCGACGGCATACAAATCGATTTCGGGATTGGCGCACCTCCGGAAGGCCTCCATCATGACGAAGACGCCCACGCGATCGTCGAAGGCTTTCGCGAGCAGGCATCCGCCCATCTCGGAGAATTCGGTTGCCATCGACACCCAGTCGCCGCGCGACACCCTTGCCGTGACCTCGTCCTTCCCCATCCCCGTGTCTATGTACAGCTCGTCGAGCCGGAGCTGCCTGTTCGAGTGCTCCGGAAGCCAGGCGGCCCTCCTGTGGATCACCCCGGGGACCACCTCCCCCTTTCTGGTGTGAATGCGGACCCTGTGGCCGATCATGTTCTCCGCCGCCCAGCCCCCTATCGGGGCGAGGGAGATGTAGCCGTCGTCGTCGATGTTGAACACCAGGAATCCGATCTCGTCTATGTGGGCGGCGAGCATGACTTTCAACGAGCCCCGGCCGCTCCTGACAGCGGTCACGTTCTTGATGGCGTCAACCTTCAACTCGTCGGCAACTGGAGCCAGCTCCCCGCGGATGACAGCCACGACGGCATCCTCGCGTCCGGAGACCCCGTCGGTTTCGCAAAGGAGCTTCAGAAGCCCGAGATCCATGCCTGACATATCAGCTCCGCCTTTCATCACGGGGTCAGCCATGTGAACCCCGCCGCGTCCATGCAGCTCCCGGAAGAGCTCCCAGCGTAGTCCAGCGTCTCCAGCACCGCCTCCGCGGCTCGAGCCGGGGGAAGCCCCGACTCCAGTATGAGATTCAGATAGAGGAACTCCAGGAGGGCGCTGCCCGCCCAGTCCACGCTGGTGGTGTAGCCTGACACGACAAAACCTTCCGGCCAGTCCCTGCGGGACGACAGGATCTGCCTCGGAATGCTCCCGTTCATCACGAGACAGCTCGAGAAGTGGATCATCGCCAGGTTCCCGCACGGCTCGATAGCCTCGATGATCTCTCTCGCGCCGGCCGTACCTTCGGAGAGCGCTATGCCCTCCTCGGTGGCGTGGGACGAGAACACCAGGAAGACCTCGCCCGGAAGCATCGCGGCCTGGGCGCAGAACAGCTCCAGGTCGTCGGTGTCGTGGACGAACCTGTGTCGCACGGACACGCCGTCCAACCTTGCGAACCATGCTTCCAGCATGTCACCGAAGGAGTACTCCTGCTCGTCGAGCCTGTCCTGCCATTCCGTCTCGAGGATCACGAGCCATTTCGAGCCCGCTCCTTCCGAGCCGGAGCGGTATCCCTCCCAGCCGGACCAGGTGGAGGATCCCCTTGCACGCCACTGCCCGGAGAAGCTGGCTCCGTCGGGCGCCAGCTCGAACCAGCCCTCGCCCGACGCCGAAGGCTCCTCGTAGGTGAAGACAAGCCTGCCTGAGGCCTCCACCGACCCCTCCACCGTGCACATCCCGCCCATCAGATAGAAACCCGACACGGAGGAGCCGTCCTGGTTGAGGACGAGCGTGCCGTATGTCGTCTCCCAGGTGCCCGAGAAGTCCGGGATGCCCTGTCCCGTGCCTCCGCCCGCCGCGGCAAGCGCGGCAAGAAGAAGCAGAGCGGATGCCGGGCGGATCACTCGAGGACCGCCCGTATCCTGCGAATACCCTGGGACGAACTCTTCTCCGACAGGATCCTGAACCTGCCCATGCCCCCGGTCCTCTCCACGTGAGGTCCTCCACAGATCTCCGTGGAGAAATCGCCGATGAAGTAAACCTTGACGCGCTCGCCGTAGCGCTCCTTGAACAGGCCTATGGCGCCGGCCCTCTGCGCCTCGTCCACCCCCATCTCCTCTATTCTCACAGGGAGATCCGAGGCTATGGCCCCGTTGACCAGCCTCTCGACCTCCTCGATCTCCGCGTCGGTCATGGGGGCGGGATGGCTGAAGTCGAACCGCAGGCGCTCCGCCGTGATGTTGCTGCCCTTCTGCTCGACATGGCTTCCCAGCACCGTCCTCAGAGCCTTGTGAAGAAGGTGCGTGGCAGTGTGGAGCTTCGTGACCATGTCGCTGTGGTCGGCGAGTCCTCCCGTGAACTTCCTCTCCGCGCCCGCCCGGGACAGTTCCCTGTGTTTTTCGAGCGCGGCGCGGTAACCCTCCATGTCGACCGCCATGCCGTGTTCGGCGGCCAGCTCCGCGGTGAACTCGACCGGGAAGCCGTATGTGTCATATAGGGTGAACGCGACACGGCCGGGCACCATCCCGAGGGGATTTCGCTTCAGGTTGGGGAGAAGCCTCTCGAACTCCCTCATGCCCCCCTGCAGAGTCTTCTCGAACTGGGCTTCCTCCCGGGCCAGGCATTCGAGCGCGAAGGACCTGTTCCTGCCCAGCTCGGGATGGACCCCGGACTCCGCATCGATCACCAGCCTCGCCATGTCTTCGAGGAACGGGCCCTCGATCCCCAGCTTCCTGGCGTGTCTGACCGAAAGCCTGATCAGCCTTCTCAGCACGTATCCCTGATCCAGGTTGGAAGGCGGGACACCCAGGTCGTCTCCGAGGATGTGCGTCGATGTCCTCGCGTGGTCGGCGACGATCCTCCTCGAGCGCATCGAGGACTGATCGGGGGCCGGTGCGCCGCTGCGTGCGTCGAGAAACTCCATGAGGGGGGCATATGCCGGGATATCGAACACGGATGCGGCTCCGTTGATCATCGCCACCGTGCGCTCAACGCCCATCCCCGTGTCCACGTTCCTCTGCTCGAGCGGCAGGTACAGACCCTCGCGGGTCTTGTTGTACTGCATGAATACGTCGTTCCAGATCTCGAAGTACTTCCCGCAGCCGCAGCCGGGACGGCAGGAGGCGCCGCAGGCATCCCTCCCGGTGTCTATGAACATCTCCGTGTCGGGTCCGCACGGCCCCGTCGCCCCGGCAGGACCCCACCAGTTGTCCTCGCGCCCGAGGAAGTGGATCCGGTCGCTCGGTATCCCCAGCTCCTCCCAGATCGAGGCGGCCTCTTCGTCTGGAGGAACTCCGTCTCCGCCCGCGAACACCGTGACACTGCGTCTGGACGGATCGAAGCCGAGCCACTCCCGGCCGGTGAGGAACTCGTAGCTCCAGGTGATTGCCTCGCGCTTGAAATAATCGCCCAGAGACCAGTTGCCGAGCATATCGAAGAAGGTCAGGTGAGTGGAATCGCCCACGCTCTCGATATCGCCTGTGCGGATGCATTTCTGGAAGTCGACAAGCCTCCTGCCGGCCGGATGCTTCTCGCCCAGGAGAAAGGGCACCAGGGGGTGCATCCCTGCGGTCGTGAACAGGACGGTAGAATCGTTCTCGGGAAAGAGGGATGCCCCTCCGATCTTCGCGTGGCCCCTCCTGACGAAGAAATCGATGTACATCCCCCTGAGCTCGGCCGCGGTCATCCCACACTCCCGCAGGGAGCCCGGAGGCTCTTCTCGTACACCCTGTAGGTCTTGTAGGGCATGGCGTCCATCTCCCGCTCCAGTATCCGGCGACGGGCCGTGTTGTCCTCCAGCACCCACGAGAGCTCGGCCCACCTGTAGCCGAGGCGTATCCCGTTCTCTACGAGCCGGGCTATCAGCAGGCTTTCCAGCCCGCATCCGCGCCACTTCTCTCTCACGCCGAGCAGCAGTACGCGGAACCTGTCGATCCTCGTCCGGAGGACCGGCGCCTTGAGGGCGACCAGCGCCCCGAGCAGGCTTCCCCTGGCTTTGAGAAGGGCCTGGTTGGCGTCCGGCAGGGCCACAGCAAAGGCGACGGCGGCATCCCCCTTGAAGATCATAGGAGCAAGCGCGGGCTCCAGCAGCATACCCAGGTCCTTCGCCATCTGTCTGAATTCGGCGTCGGTCATGGGGACGAAGCCCCAGTTCCTGTTCCAGCACTCGTTATAGACATCCATCAGAATCAGCACCTCTTCGTAGAGCCTGTCCTTTCGGATGTCTCTTATCTCGGTTCCGGTGCGCCTCGATACCAGAGCGGCGACCTTCCTCATCCTGTCCCATTTCAAGCCCTCTGCTTCGAGGCGGTAGGCGAGCAGGTCCTTCGCCTTCGAGAATCCCGCGGCCTCGATCCCCTCGGCGTAGTAGGGCGGATTGTATGGCATCATGAGCATCGGGCTGCTGTCGAAACCTTCCACGAGGAGCCCGGACTCCTCGTTGGTCGAATAGTTCAGGGGGCCCCGTATCGCCTCCATCCCCTTCGAGCGCAGCCATTCGGACGCCCTGTCGAACAGCGCGTCGAACACGCGCTGGTCCCTTGCGGCTTCCAGGAAGCCGAAGAAACCGATTCTGTCCCGATGGTATTCGTTGTGCCTGTGGTTGATCGTGGCCGTTATCCTGCCGACCACGACGCCGATCCGATCCCTGGCCAGGAAGTGTGCTACTTCGGAATGCTCGTGGAACGGATGTCCGCCCGACCTGTCGAACAGATCCCTCTGCGTGGAGCGGATCGGGGCGACCCAAAGAGGGTCCGATCGGTAGAGCCTGTATGGGAGATCTATGAACTCGCGGAGGTCTTTTTTGCCTGCCACCTCCGCTACGCTGATCAATTCAGCGACGTCCGGTCAGGAGATGAGCCCGAAACGCCGCCCGACGCGCTCGAAGATGTCGAGCGCCCGGTCGATCATCTCGTCTGTGTGGGTCGCCATGTAGCTCGTGCGGAGCATCGCCTGGTCGGGCGGCACAGCGGGGCTCACGACCGGGTTGGTGAAGACGCCCTCCTGGTCGAGCGCCAGCCAGACCCTGAATGTGAGGATGGTGTCTCCGATGATGATCGGGACGATCGGAGCCTCGGAGTTGCCGATGTTGAACCCCAGATCCCTGAGACCGGCACGGGATCTCTCGGCGGCCCTGTGCATCCGCTCCAGGAGTTCCGGCTGCTCCTGGAGGATCTCCAGCGCGGCCATCACGGTTGCGACGGCGGCCGGAGGGAGGCTGGCGGAGAATATCCCGGTCCTCGCCTCGTGCTGGATGAAGTCTATGACCTTGGAGGCCCCCCCCACGAATCCGCCTATGCAGGCGAAGGACTTGCTGAAGGTGCCTATCTGGATGTCGATGTCTTCCTCGCAGCCGAAGTGCTCGGGCGTGCCCCTGCCGCGCCTCCCCATGACTCCGACGCCGTGTGCGTCGTCCACGATTATCCTGGCCCCGTGCTTCTTCGCGAGGGCCACTATCCCGGGCAGGTTCGCGAGGTCGCCCTCCATGCTGAAGACCCCGTCGGTGACTATCAGGGCCGGGCCGTCCTCGCGCTCGAGGAGATGGTCGAGGTGATCCATGTCGTTGTGACGGTACTTCACGACGCGCGCATAGCTCATGCGCGTGCCGTCTATGATGGATGCATGGTCGTTCCTGTCCACGAAGATCACGTCGTCCTTCTGGGCCAGAGAGGAGATGACCCCGAGGTTGGTCTGGAAGCCCGTGCTGAAGGTCAGCACCCTCTCACGCCCCAGGAAGCGCGCCATCTTCTCCTCGAGCTCTATGTGCAGATCGAGCGTGCCGTTCAACAGGCGTGAGCCGCTGCATCCGCTGCCGTACTTGCGGGCCGCCGCGGCCGCGGCATCCTTCACGCGCGGATCGGTGGTGAGCGCCAGATAGTCGTTGGAGCCG
>JAAYTY010000178.1 GCA_012523605.1 Candidatus Fermentibacterota bacterium | reverse complement strand
CGGCATCTCGACGCTTTTCAGGTCCAGTGAGACGGTCCTGCTTCTCAGCATGCCGTTCCGGACAGCTCCCGTCGCTGCTTTCAGGGTGGCGGAGAGCTGGTTCCATGCTGGGTGGTCCACGATCCTGCTCGGAGTACCCGTCATCGCCGCCTTCGCATCCGTCGTCGGCAGGCCGCCATCGCTTACCGCGGCGGCGGGCGCGGCCGCCCTCGTCCCGTTCGTCATCGTATCCGTATCCTGCGGCACGATCGTCATGTCACTGCTGTCCAGGCTGGGAACGATGGGCGGCCTTCGAAGGGGAGCATGTGGAGTCGTCCTGCTATCGGCGATCGGCCTTCTGCTCTTCTTCCAGGGGATGAAACCGGATGCGGTGGTCATCCCCGACGAGGGCAGCTCGAACCTCGCCGCCGTCGAGAGGTTCGTAGCCGGCCTCCCCGCGACCGGGCACTCGCCCTGGCCTCACGCGCTCCTCGGAACCGTTCTCTCGCAGTCCACGAATCCGCTGGGCCGCGGCTTCGCCCTCAGAGCAGGGCTGCTGCTGGCGGGCGAAGCTCTTCTCGCCTCGACGCTTGCCATGTGGCTTGTCTGCCGCGGCTTCAGAAAGCGGCACTCCGCCGTGGCCGGAGAGGGGGGGAGGGGCGGTTCGTCGAAGCGCCTGATGCGGGGAGGCTTCGCCAGGGCTCTCTTCGAGAAGGACATCCTCCTCTTCCTGCGAGACCCCGTCCAGTTGAGCCAGCTCGGCCTGTTGACGGGCCTGTTCGTGATGTACACCGCGAACCTCAGCCGCTTTTCCTTCGACTTCTCGCAGAGGATCTGGCTGGGCGTCGCCGTATTCATGAACGTGTCCTTCATGGGCTTCGTGATGGCGACTCTGCTGGTGAGGTTCAGCTTCCCGTCGATCAGCCTCGAGGGGCCGGGCCTCCTGTTCGTCATGCAGGTTCCCCGCGCCAGGCGTGCCTTGCTCCGGGTGAAGTGGCTTCAGGCGCTTATCTCAGTACTCCCCCTCATGCTGACGGCGGGTGTCGTTGTGGCGGCGAGGCTCGGCGCCGGACACATCCTGATCATCGAGACTATTGGAGCCATTCTGCTCACCGCATTCGCTCTGTCGAGCATCAACATCGCACTGGGCTCGGTGTTCCCGAGATTCGGCGACAACAGCGCGGCCAGCATCGCGAGCAGACAGGGGGGGATAGTGGCCGCATTCGCATCCATGGGCTTCGTGCTGATGATGGTATCCGCCCTCTCGTTCGCCACCAGGGCCTATCTGGCCGAGGGCTTCAGGGAGCGTGCCATGACCGGCCCCCTGCTCGTGCTGGCCGCCGTGATGGTGCCCGTGACCGCGCTGGTTTCGGCGGCATCCATGCGGCTTGCCTCGGGGAGCTTCGCGAGGAGGGACTTCTGAGAACGGTCTATGCAGTGGACTACGGTCGAGTGAGAACCGGGATCGCGGCCCTGATCGGAGGGCTGGTGATTCCGCTCGATCCTCTTGTCGGATCGGACTGGAGGGGGCTCCTCGAAAGGATCAGGATCCTCATGTCCGAGCATGGCGAAGGGCCCGTCGTACTCGGCCTGCCGCTGTCGGCCTTCGGCAGGCACACGGCTCTTTCCAGGGAAGTCGAGCGTCTTGCAGCGTTTCTCTCGCAAGCGGGGCTTGAGGTCGCTCTCGAGAGCGAGGTGGGCACGTCGGCCGAAGCCAGGGACGCCGGTGTCGAGGACAGACGGGACGGGCGGTTCGACTCGGCCGCCGCGGCGGTGCTTCTCAAGAGGCACCTGGGCATGCCGTGAAACGAGCCTTCGCCGTCCTCGCGGTACTGATGGCGCTGACCGCCGCCTGTCTCGCCGCCCTCCGCTGGATCTCGCGCCCCCCGGGAGGCTCCCGCGAGGTCGTCTTCGGGGTCGAACCGGGATGGAGCGCCCGGCGGATCACCTCCGCACTCGAGGATTCAGGTCTCGTCCGGTCCTCGCTCTATGCTCTCTGGAGGGCTCACAGCCTCGGCCTCTCCGATGGCTTCCAGGCCGGCCGCTATCTGCTCGACTCATCCATGTCCCCTGACAGCATTCTGCGCATCATCGCAAGGGGTGACGTGATCCCGGTTCCGACCCACTGGGTGACCCTTCCCGAGGGCCTGACACTGGAGGAAGCCCTGACGACGCTTTCCTCGAGCCTCGACATGCCCAGGGCCGAACTGTCTGAGGCGGTCTCCGACAGGGCTCTTCTCGACTCCCTCGGCCTGCCTGGAGCCGAAGGCTACCTTTTCCCGGAGACATACGAGATCGCCGACAGCCTGACCGCCCGCGAGGTCTTGGAGAGGCTGGTATCCACCTTCGAAAGTAGATGGGAACCGTCCTGGGACACCGCCCTGGCGGATCTCGGTCTCTCCAGGCACGAGGCCGTCATCCTCGCCTCGATCGTGGAGAGGGAGGCGAGGCTCGACGAGGAGCGGCCCGTCGTGGCGGGCGTATTCCTGCGCAGGCTCCGCCTCGGAATGAGGCTGGAGAGCTGTGCGACCGTCCAGTATGCTCTCGGCGGAGTGCGCGAGCGCCTCAGCTTCGCCGACACGAGGATCGAAAGCCCCTGGAACACCTATCTGCACGAGGGGCTCCCTCCGGGACCAATCTGCTCTCCGGGCACCTCGTCCCTGGCCGCGGTCGCATACCCCGACACTTCGCAAGGATACCTGTTCTTCGTAAGCAGGGGGGACGGCAGCGGAGCGCACCTCTTCGCCTCGACCCTGTCCGGTCACCAGGCCAACATCCGGCTGGCGAGGTCGGGCGTGACTCATTGACGGGGAATGGCACAGTCTTATCTTGCATCCGGTGTTTTCAGGCGGACCAGAAAGGGAGGGTGACGATGGGTGAAGAGGGCAGGAGCCTTAACATCCTCGAGAAGGCCATCAGGCTCATCCCCGGCTACAAGGGTTACAAGCGCAAGGAGGAGCGCCGCGACAACGACCACCTCCTTCGCATGATGCTGGTGGATAGGCTCGACAGGGTGCGCACCGGCGTGAACGAGGTAGTCGGCGGTCTCAGAGGCCCCGAGGCGCTGGACAACGTAGGCGACCTCGACAGGCTCCAGAAGTGCCTCGAAAAGCTCACCGACGAGATCCGATTCGCTGACAGGGGCTACCGCGGGTGGTTCGACATGCACAAGGTCCAGGAGGACGAACTGGACAGGCTCTACGAGTTCGACGTGGCCCTTGCCGAGGACATCCAGGCCCTGGAGGAGGCAGTGAAGGCTCTGTCCGCGGATGCCTCCGCCCGGCAGCCGATCGCCGGACACGTCAGCGGAATAGTGAGCATGCTCGTCGCCATGAGCGACAAGGTGTCATCGAGGAGCAACCTCATGATAGACCTCGAGCACAACAAACCGATGGACTAGCCGGGGAAGGTAAGGAAACATGGTAAAGCGGCCCGACATAATCGAATGGCTGGACGATACCGGCAGGGAGATCGTCCACCGCGTGCCGGAGAGCGGGTCCGGCGAGTTCCG
>JAAYTY010000177.1 GCA_012523605.1 Candidatus Fermentibacterota bacterium | reverse complement strand
TCGAGCGCCGCGCAGAGGACCGCCTCGCCCGACACGACCGGATGCTCGATCCCCTCGTATCCCTGCATCCACATTTCCGCCTCGGGACCCTCGTAATCGCCTCCGCCCGGGGAGCCGGACACCACGGGAACAGGATCGGCAGCCCCGGAGAGGAGCCATCCAGGCCCCGGCACCCTCGACGAAGCTCTTCCGAAACCTCCCGTCACGGTCTGCCAGGGCATCATGCAGTCCATCCCGAAGGCCCCTCCGGATATCGCCGCGCTTCCCCTGAAGGCCACCCCGCCGTACTTCAGCCATGTTATCACGTAGCCGCCGAGGCACGTGTAGTCCACGGACTGCGAGGACTCACGAAGCTCGACGAGGGATATCCCGGCGTCTGCGTCGCAGGTTCCTTCCAGGTGGTTCCGCTCGCCCGAGCGGAGAGTGTCTGCCTCCACCTCCACCGACACCCCGCCGTCCGGCCGGTGGAAGGGCATGTCCAGGTCGCCGAAGAGGACGTAGTAGCGGTTGTTGTAGACGTAGGCGGAGCCGTCGAGCAGCTTCGAGAGCCACAGCCTCTCGCCGACCGAGAGATTCTGGCCGTTGTAGATCGAATCGGTGAAAGCCCGCGCGAAGGCATAATTGGCGGGACCGTAGGTGCCGCGGGTGGCCGCTATCGAGGCGACCGCCCCGCCCGCGGGCTGGACAAGGAGTTTCTCGGCTATGGCGTCCTCGACCGTGCCGTCGAAGTGCCCGACATCGCAGGTGGCCCAGAATGCGAGCGGAAGGCGCCGGCCGTTGTCCAGCCTGTCTACGTCGCCGGAGAGGAAGATCTTCTCGTGGGTTATCTGCCCGGCCGATCCGTGCCCGAAGAAGAGCACGTACCCCTGCCCCTCGCCGAGCTCATCCACCAGATCCTCCCTGGCCTCCGGCTTCTCCGGGTGGGTCTGGACGACGGGCCACGGATACTCGATGAGGTAGAACTTGATCCTCTCCACTGAGCGCGGCAGGACCTCCTCGGAAATAAGCTCGGCGGAGATCGTGTGCTCCGCCTCGTTCTGGCTCGAACCTCCCCATTCGTCGTCGGCGATCATGAGCGCCCTGTCCAGCCAGGCTCCCGCCGCCTCACCCGATTCGCAGGATGCCAGCTTCGCGATGAACGAGAGCAGTTCCGAGCCGTCGTCGACCGGTATCCGCGAAATGGGCAGTTCGGGCATCTCAGCATCCTGGTGCACCATCGTGTAGTAGTCGTCGAAGCAGGGCGACCCGGGCCCTCCCAGCTCCACCGGGGGTATGAGCACGGGCCGGCCGGTCGTGTGGTTCAGGTAATCGTAGTGTCCGTCGCCTACGAGAACGACACCCTGGCAGGCCGGGCTCCAGGAGTCCATCGCCCATCTGACGGCGGATCGAATGGCGCCGGGATCGGCGACGCCCTGTCCGAACTCGTCGTAGATCTCGCGCGTCGTTGCCACCTCGCACTCGGCTCCGCGCGCCTCGATCAGGGCGACGAGCCCCCAGGCGTCGTCGAGGAGAGTCTCGGGGACTATGACGAGCCTGTCCGCCCCCGTGACGGTCCCGAGCAGCCTGCCGGGCGAGGCGCAGGCTATCGAATCGGGACGGAGCCAGTCGGAGGGAGCCATGACGAAGAGCCTCGTGGTGTCCTCGACGGTGACGGAGAACCTGGCAGCCCCGGATGAGTACTCCACGCCGGTCAGGACGACCGGCTCGGTGAAGCTGTCGAACAGGTAGACGCTCGAGCCCGGCTGGGCCGGGCCGACGGTCATGTTGTACCTTCCCGCGGCGTGCGTTCCGGGCAGGAGCTCGATTCCCGCCGACAGGGACGACTGCCTCGGATATCTCACGGCCATCCAGTCGAAGAGAACATCGATGTCGGACCCGGCGGAGTTGGCGACGGTCAGTACGCCGGACTGCGGAAGCGTCACGTCTCCGGACTCCACTACGAACTCGCCGGCGCCGTAGCCGCTCTGCTGGGCTATGACGCTTCCGCCGAGGCGTATCTCCACCGTCCAGTCGCCGCCGGTCTCGCTGCTGAAGCCCGCCCTGACCGCCGAGGCGCCGGAGGCGATGCCGGGATTCGAGAACTGGACTCCCAGATCTTCGCCGGGAGCCAGAGCCGCCCAGCTCCAGCCCGTCTCGGAGTCGCTCTCCGGGCTCCACACCTTCTCGTCCTCGTACCAGCCGAAGCAGGGTACGACGCCCCCCCACTCCGGCAGGGAACCGGAGGGCGCTCCCGGGATGTCCTGGATCCTCCTGCCGTCGAAGCCGCCCCAGGTAAGCCAGTAGACGTTGGCGGAGGCGAACCTGTGCCTCTCCATCCACGCCCAGCTCCCGAAAGGCATCCATCTGTCCAGGCCGCGGCCCAGGAACCTCAGCCTGTCTCCCTGGTCGAAGGTTCCGTCGCCTCCGTCGTCAACCTCGATGGCCACCTCGTACAGGCCGTGGGATGCATCCGGCTCGGTCGGGAACTCCTCTCCGGGGCCGCAGAACATCCGAAGGCTCGCCGAGGGAACCCCCTCCACCTGGCACCCTGCGGCTTCGAGATCGCCGCAGGAGACCTCGAAGCCTCCGCTCGAGGAGATCGACAGCCTGGCCCACGGGCTTCCCCAGAAGTCGCCGGGCGCGTTTCCTCCGTCTCTTCGTACAGGCCAGAAGGCGCAGCCTTCGGGCGCCAACGCTTCCTCGAGGGGGCCGGGCGCTCCCGGGGCGGGGAAACGGCCCTCCCATGCGACGTCAATCCTGATCCTGGAAACGGACCTGCCCGGTTCGGACGGCAGCCACGGGTATATGTCCAGAGCGGCGAACATGCAGCCCGCAAGAGGCACAACGCCCTGCAGTCGCACCCTCTCCACCGGCGGCGGGATTTCGGGAGCCGGCGTCTCCGTCGTCTCCAGACCCTCGCCGGACAGGAGAGGCGCACGGTAGAGGGGTATGCCCGAAGGGTCCTCCGCCGGGACCATTCCGAGTACCTCCCAGGTCACCCCGGGGGTGCAACCCTGCGGGACCGGGATGTAGACCCGGAGGCATGGAAGCGCTATCGAGCCCGGCTGGAGGAGCGTCCCGGCCCCGTCCACGGTCATGACTACGGTCCCGCCCGGGGCAGGGACCGGCTCCGCAGCCTCGACATCTACGACAAGAGACGTGCCGCCGCTCCCGCTGGCGATCACATCCACTCCGCAGACTGCCGGGCCCGAGGCCAGCAGTGCCAGGAGACAGGTTCTCTTCATGCCTCTCCCGTGATGCGCGGCAGGGCCTCCCGGGCCCCGGCACGGATGTGGATCACTCCCGCCCTCCCGCTCAGCGCCGTGGGCTCCGGGTTCACTTCTATTATGCGCGCTCCGCCGGACAGTGCGGCAATGGGTATTCCGGCGGCCGGGAAGACGACCATGGAGGTGCCGGCTACGATCATCAGATCGGTGGAGGAGGCTATCGCCAAGGCCTCCTCGAGAGCCCCTGCCGGAAGCGGCTCGCCGAACATCACAACATCGGGCCGGAGCACGGCGCCGCAGGGACACCGCGGAGGAAGGTCGGCGAGGAGCCGCCGGTCCAGCGCCAGGGAGAAGCCGCACCCGCGCGAGCACGACGCAGTCCTGACGGTCCCGTGCAGCTCCACCACCTTCGTGCATCCCGCCGCTGTGTGGAGCCCGTCCACGTTCTGCGTGATGACGGGCAGGCTCCCGATCCGCTTCTCCAGCCGGGCGAGAGCCCGATAGCCCTCGTGGGGCTCGACTCCCTCCAAAGAGGCCAGGCGGTCGCGGTACCACTCCCATACCAGGACAGGCTCCCGTTTCAATGCTTCAGGGGTGGCCAGATCCTCGGCGCGGCGCTCGCGCCACCAGCCTTCCGCCCCGCGGAAGGTCCTCAATCCGCTGTCACGGGACATGCCGGCCCCGGTGAAGACGGAGGGGGACCTGCTGGCCGCCAAGAGAGACGCGGCCCTGTCGAGAGCCTCCTCGAGGCTCGTCCCGCCTTTCACTCGCCCTCTCTGATCACTGCGAGCACTCCCTGGTGGGTCTCGGTTCTCCCGGCCGCGGACGTGAAGGACAGCCTGTAGATGTAGGGACCGCTCGCGGGGGGGTCGCCGTCGGCATCGAGACCGTTCCACTGGAGCTGGCAGTATCCCTCCGAGAACGTCCTCGAGCCCGACCAGATCGCCCTGCCGGCGATCGTGTAGATGTCGGCTTTCGCCGTGCCCGGCGAGGAGGCTTCGAAGCTGAAGACCCTGGTCCCCTCCGCGGGGTTGGGGTACACCACCAGGTTCTCTACGAGGGGGCCTTCCGCTCCGGTCACCGACAGGGCGAGCGTGTCCCTGGCGACGTTGCCCATTCCGTCCCAGACCGCGAGTATCAGGGTGTGCGGGCCTTCGAGCAGTTCCGGGAGAGCGTACTCGAGGCTGCCCGCGGAGGAGCTGCCCGGGAGGTAGGAGAACCACCGTGAGACGTCGAATCCCTGCGTGTCGATGCTGAGGAGGATGGCCCGGCCTGCCGAGCCTCCGAAGGCTGCTATTCCGCTCGAATCCTCCAGCTCGGCGCAGAGCACGGCCGGTTGTGAGACTGCGGGGGAGGTCTCGCCCCTGTGGCCGTCGATCCATAGCTCGATGGCGGGGCCCGTGCTGTCCGAAGAGTACCCGCCCGAGTCGGCCACCGCGACCCACTCCAGCCAGGAGACGCCGTTTCCGTCCATCGAGATCCCCGGGCCGGAGCAGCGCCCGAATGCGCCCGAATCGGCCTGTATGGGCATGAAGAACTCGATATCCAGCGGCTCCCCCGAGGTCTGGAAGGCGCTCCTGAAGGCGTAGCCGCCGTAGCGGAGGTATTCGAGGGATGCTCCGCCGAGGCAGATGTAGGTCGTCCAGGCCGCGCTCTCCCGGACAGCGAGGAAAACTGTGGCGCTGTCCGGCCGGTCTATCTCCATCCGGTTTCCGGTGCCTCTCCAGAGCGTGTCCCCCGCCACCTCGAGAGTCTCCCAGAGCCTTCCGGGAAAGTCGAGCGGCAGGGTTCCGTCGCCGAGCAGGACATAGAGCCTGTTGTTCATGTAGAAGCCCGCGGAGAGGAGCTTCGAAGCCCAGAGGGCCTCGCCCGGAGGGACTCGGTCATCGCTCGTGATCATGTCGTAGTAGGGTTCGAACAAAGCCCTGTTTCCGGGAGCTGTCGTTCCGCGCGTAGAGGCGACCACGGAAACCGCGCCCGCCCCGGGCTGGAGAACGAGCTCCTCCCCCATGCAGTCCGCCGAGACGAGGTCGAACATGCCCACGTCGCAGCTCGCGAAGGTCATCGTGGGAAGACGCCAGCCGTTCTCCAGCCGGTCAATGTCGGCGGACACGAAGAGCTTCTCGTGGCAGAGCTGGCCGTACGAACCGTGGCCCGAGAAGAAGACCGCCGCGAAGCCCAGCCCCAGAGTGCGTATGAAGTCCTCGCGGGCCTCGGGCTTCTCCCTGCCGCCGCCGGGCCAGGGGTACTCGATGAGGTAGAACTTCTCGCGATCCACCGAGGGATGAACGACGGAGTCGGCCAGGATGTCACAGAACAGAGTGTGTTCGGTCTCGTTCTGCGACCAGTTGCCCCATTCGTCGTCCGCCGTGAACAGCATCCGGTTCCTCCAATCGCCGGAGGATCCGGGGGCCTGGAGGGCGGCTATCTTGGACAGGACCACCGCCAGCTCGGCGGGCGTGTCGACGGGTATCCTGCTCACAGGCGCTTCCGGCAGCTCTCCGCCTTCGTGGGCGATCACGAATCCGTCGTCCAGGCACCTGCCGTCGGTCTCCCTGATCTTCACCCAGGCGAAGAGCGAGGGAGGCGGCGAGCCGAGGTTGCCCAGCGGGTCGGTGTGTCCGTCGCCCACCAGTACGAGGTGGGAGGCGGGGGGGGTCCACTCGTCCTGAGTCCATCTGAAAAAGGACCTTATGGCCCCCGGATCGGGCACCCCCTGGCCGAACTCGTCGAATACCTCCTGGAGGCTCACGCACTGAGCATCCAGCCCTCTGGCCTCCATGAGCGCCGCCAGTTCGACCGCCCCGTCCATGAGGTGGTCGGCCGAGACTATGGCCACATCCGCCCTAGGCAGGATGCCTTTTATGCGACCGGGCTGGGCGGAAGCTATCGAGGCCGGGGTGGAAAGATGCCCGGAATCGGCGAGGAGCAGCCTGGTTCCATGAGTTATGGAGTGGGAGAACGAGACGGAGGAACCCTGCGGGACTGCGCCGACGAGGAGCAGGGGGCGGAATGGGTCGGTGTAGTCGACCAGCCTGAAAGGCCCCTCGACTGGGCCCAGGTCGAAGCTGTATCTGCCGGGCTCGGCATCGTCGAAAAGAATCTCGCTCCCCGCGGAGGAGGAGGATTTCCGTGGATAACCGACGCCAAGATAGTTGAAATACACTCCTCCCGAGGCATGGCCCTCGTACACCGTCTCGACCATCAGCGTGTTGGTGCCGGAGACCAGCGGCGCGTCAGAGAAACTGAAAACCCTCTCTCCGTCGAATGTGCTGATCGTATCAGCGAAATCGACCCCGTTCAGGGAGAGGACTATGTGGTGGTCGCCGAGCGAGTCGGCCACAAGCCCCAGATCGAGCGAGCCCGGGCCGTCAACCGCGTCGGCGACGAAGCCGTAGTAGCCCGGGTACTGGAAGCGTATCTGTCCCTCCACCCACCCGGTCCTGCCCTCGACCCTCGGCATCCAGACCCACTCCGGCTCGAGCCAGATCCTCCAGGGCAGGGAATCGCCCCAGAAGGGCGAACCGTCGGGCGCCGCCGATGCCGAGAGCATTCTCAACCCGGTTTCACCCCCCCAGGTCAGCCAGTAGGTGTTGACGGAGGCGTATCTGTGATAGAGCCTCTCCACGGACGCAGGCGTGGGTTCGAAGCGCAGTATCCCGAGCCCGACGAAGAGGATGCTGTCGTTCGCGTCGAATACGCCGTCTCCGCCGTCGAGCACTTCTATCCCGATCTCGGAGAGCCCGTGGGAGTCGGCCGGGTTCGACATCTCGAACTGCCTTCCCGGACCCGTGAACATCCTCAGCGTCGCCGAAGGCGACCCTGTGACGTGACAACCGGCCCCCTCGAGCATCTCCCCGGTCATCATGTACAGGCCGTCAGCGGCGACTCCTATCCGCGCCCAGGGGCGCCCCCAGAACTCGCTTCCCGAAGATCGGCCTCCGCCCGACGGAGGCCACCAGACCACTCCGGGAGGGCAGACGAGGGAGGCAAGGCCGTCCTCCAGAGGAACGGCTCCGCTCACGGGCCGCCAGGAAAGCTCGACTTTGGCTGAAGATGCATAGGTACCTGAGGCCGGATCGGTCACGGGGTGGAGCCGGGCCACGGCCATGGTCACTCCCGCTATCCGCATGGTGGATACCTCCAGCGGATGGAGAGCCGAGCCTCTTGCGGCCGCCTGATACCGCTCGATCGTCTCGAGACCCGTTCCGTCGAGGGTCGGGGGGGCGCATGGCCTTCCTCCGGCGGGAGCTTCGAATCCCGAGACGGACAGCGTCGTCCAGCGGGACTCGACTTCCGCCCCGGGCGGCACGGGAACCAGGAGGACCATCTCGGGGACCAGGGGCCCTTCCGGCGCTCCGGACAGGCCTGTCCCGCGCATGGCGGGGTAGAAGAGCCCGTCACCGGCATCCACGCAGGCGGGAGGGGGGAATGCCGCTACGGCTGAGAATCCGGCCTCCGAAGACGCGACATCCATAAGCACCGCAGCCGCGGCGTCGGGAGTCGCAGTCAGGAGGAGCAGGAGTAGTGCGATCAAGGGTGCTCCCTTCCAGACGCGGAAACTACGAGGGGGAGAACACCGATGCAAGTCCGGCGCCCTGCCGTGCGGAACCCTCCTTGTCCATA
>JAAYTY010000176.1 GCA_012523605.1 Candidatus Fermentibacterota bacterium | reverse complement strand
GCGCCTCCTGGCCCGGGTCGTTCGCAACCTGTGGGACACCCGTCCGGCAGACACCTGGCTCATCCATCCCCATCACGTGGACCTGCTCCTTCATGACATCGCCAACGACCTCACGAGCCGCCTCGAGAAGCCCACCTTCCTTCCTGTCATCGAAGCCGACATCGCAAGCGACGTCAAGGCGCAGCCCTCACACTGCCAGTCGATCGACAGGAGCTGGATCGAGGCCGGGAAACCAGCCTACGCCACCAGGATCGCCACTACGGTATTCCTGAACAGCCTGACACAGGCCAGCGGGGCGGGGATCGAGCCTGCGGACCTGTTCCTGGCGGTTCTTCAGCCTGGCGACGATCCTCAGCATATCCGCAAGGCTCTGAGTGAGATGCTGGGCGAGACGAGGACCCAGCCAGGGGTTGCCCTCCACTACTTCCACTGGGACGACAGGCGGTACAGGTTCAAGACCGAGCCCAGTCTCGAGAAGCTGGTGCAGAACGAGCTGACCACACTGAGCCCGACCCGTATCAAGAACGACCTGGATGACAGGATCAGGCAGCTATGGCGCAGGGGCGTCCTCCAGCCGATCCCGTTCCCGCAGGAAGCCGTCGAGGTCCCCGACGACTCGAAGGCGCCCAAGGTGGTCATCCTGCATTACGATGCCGAGTCCGTGTCACAGAACAGCAAGGGCATTCCCGACCTCGTGAGGAAGATCTTCGACCACACCGGCACCTTGCAGACCTACAGGGTGTTCAAGAACAACCTCGTCTTCCTGGTGGCTGACGCCGACCTGATCCAGAGGATGCAGGACGTGATGGCCAGGGCTATCGCAATAGGTAAAATCGTCCAGGATCCGGAGCGCAACTCCGACCTGCCGCCGGACCAGATGAAACGGCTCAGGGAGATGGACGATGCAGCCCGGCTGGAGGTCCGCGTGGCCATCAGCAGGGCCTACAAGCATCTGTTCTATCCTTCCGCCGATTCATCAGGGAAGAGCGCCGGCCTGGCCTACTACGAGATGACGCCGCAGGACCAGGGGAAGGCGGATGCAGAGCAGTGCAGCGTTCTGCTGAGTACGCTGCAGGCTCTCGACAAGGTTCTGACCGGAGATTCCCCCGAGCAGGCCCCCTCGTATGTGAAGAGCAAGGCCTGGGCACCCGACCAGGACGAGATGACCACTGAGGACCTGCGGAAGGAGTTCGCGAAGCGGGTCGGCCTGAAGATGCTGCTCGAGCCCGGGCAGCTCAAGAAGACGATCCGGCGAGGGGTACAGCAGGGCACCTGGGTTTACTACGAGACAGGCACGAAGAGGGCCTATGGCAAGGGGACGGAGGAGCCTGCCGTCGAATTGTCGGACGATGCCATACTCTACACTGACGATAAGGCGCGGCAGCTCGGCATCTGGCCGCGCACCGAGATCAAGACAGCGCCAGAGGTATGCCCCCGCTGCGGCCATGACCCCTGCGACTGCCCTGTAGGGCCGCCGGTTGAAGGCAAGAAGGGACCTTTCACGGCTACGCAGACCGGGGTTCCCTCGAAGGCCCTCAAGGCCCTTATGGACAGCTTCACCGAGGCGAAGGTGGAGAAACTGGGAAGCCTGTCCATCTCACTTCAGGGTGCGACGAGCGACACCACAGCGGACGTAAAGGCGCTCGGGCTGGCCAAGCCCCAGCTCCCCATCGGCGAGGTGTCGGTCATGCTCGAGATGACCGCCCAGATTCACACTGACAAGCTCGAGATGAGCTATGAGGGCACCTGGGAGGGGTACACACGGATCAGGGCCGCAGTGGAGGGCTCCCTGGCCGAAGCCCAGAAGCGGAACATCAGCTTCAGGATCAGGTCGGCCTTCAAGAGCGGCGTCCCGGCACAGGATACCCTCCAGGCGGTGCGCGAGATTCTTATGCAGCTCGGGCTGAACAGCCTGAGCTTCACGGCCGAGGAGAAACGCGATGAGTAGCCCGACCAGGGAGTTCAGCCTGGAGGTTGTGAAGCCGCAGGGAATTGAGGGCTACGGCCTCACCCTAACGGGAAGACCACAGTACAGGAATGGCACCACGGACATTTCCGTCTCGATCTGGGGCAGGTCCCTCCAGTCAGTGGTGGACCACGTATTGGCGGCACTGAAGCGTGCGGGCTACAGCCCCGCCGACCTCTCGACGCGCCGGAAGAAGCCCTTCCTCATCCGCGAGGAGGATGGAGTGCGGCTCGGGCTCCTCTTCCATGCAGTGAAGCCCCTGCACAAGTCGTCGAGGATCGAGGCGATCTCGCAGGCACTCAGATCTATGGAGCCAGAGGAGGTCTTCTACTGGTTCAGCAAGTGCTCGACGGGGCCCGATGCGGGCAGGGCGCGACGCGCCTTCCGTCTGCTGGCGGCGGAGGAGTAGGGTGGATAGGCGTCCGAGGGTGCTGATCGAGGACTGGCTGCCGGTCGATGTCATCAGCGCTGAGTCCATGAGGGAGCGTGGAGCCTCGAGTGCCCTGCCTCCTCTTTACTTCCTTCATGTCTGGTGGGCTCGTCGGCCCTTGCTCGTATGCCGTGCCGCCATCCTAGCCAGCCTGCTGCCCTCCTGGAGCCCGGACTGGCCGGAGGATCTGAGGAAGCAGTTCCCGACGGAGGAAGCTTACCACAAGTGGTTCCTGCGGGCCTGCGGCATCCTGGGCGACCCGGTGAAGGGGCGGAAGCTCATCCAGTGGGCGAAGGATCAGGGCGGGATCAAGCTCAAGGAATCACCCTACGGCTACGCAAGAGCATTCACAGTCAGCCCTGGGCGGGAAGTGATCTATACCATCCAGAGACTGACCGAGCTGACCTGGGGCAAGCAGGTTCCTAAAGTGCTCGATTCCTTCGCCGGGGGCGGGAGCATCCCGTTCGAGGCCCTCAGGTATGGATTCTCTGTCCAGGCCAACGAGCTCAACCCGGTTGCCTCCGTCATCCTGAAAGCGACCATCGAGTATCCCTTCAGGTATGGCGAGGATCTGGCCAAGGACATCAAGAAGTACGGCTCCGACCTCTGCGCCGGGGTGAAGCAGAGACTGCAGCCGTTCTTTCCGGTGCAGACTGGCGAGTCCGTCCACGCCTTCCTCTGGGCCCGCACCGTGCGCTGCTCATACACGGGCAAGCCGATACCGCTGTCACCGAACTGGTGGCTGCAGACCGGCACCGATCCGGTGGCTGCCGTTCCCCACTTCGACGAGAGCCTCCCCGAAGCCCGGTTCGAAATAGCCCGGGGCAGGGACGCCTGCGCTAAGGCTGCTCCCGACAGGGGGACGATCAAGGGCGGAGATGCCATCTCCGGCTGGGCACACGACCAGCCAGTGGACGGGGACTACATCAAGGCCGAGGCCCAGGCCGGCCGCATGGGCGCCCAGCTCTATGCCGTGGCCGTGAAGAAGAGCCGTGGCCTGGAGTTCAGGGAGCCCACACGTGAGGACGTGGAAGCCGTTCTGGCTGCCGAGCAGGAGCTCGCGAGGCTGATGCCGGGCTGGGAGGCGAAGGGAATCGTTCCAACCGAGAAGCGATTTATCGGTCCAGCT
>JAAYTY010000175.1 GCA_012523605.1 Candidatus Fermentibacterota bacterium | reverse complement strand
TTGACGTTTCACGTTTGACGCTTGACGTTTCACGCCTCAGTACGGCGCCTCATAGATGCCGGATTTCCCACCTTCCTTGCGGATCAGCCTCACCGCCTCGATATGCATCTCCCGGTCGACAGCCTTGAGCATGTCGTAGATCACCAGCAGGCCCACGGAGACCCCGGTCAGAGCTTCCATCTCGAAGCCCGTGCGATCGGTTCCGGAGACCGTGCACCTGACGGTCATGTCGCATCCGTCCAGATCCACGTCCACCTGTACCGAGTCGATGCCCACGACATGGCAGAGAGGTATCAGTTCGGGAGTGCGCTTCACCGCCAGTATCGCAGCTATCCTCGCCGCCGCGGCCACGTCGCCCTTGGGCGCGGAACCTTCGGCAACCAGCACCGAAGCCTTCTCCCCGATCCTGATCCGCCCCTCGGCAACGGCCACCCTTTTCGTCAGGGGCTTCCCGGACACGTCAACCATGCGGGCATGGCCTCTCGAATCGGTGTGCGTCAATCCGCCTTTGCTCGATGTCGTCATCCCCCGGTCCTCCACATCCTGGCGTTCGAGCAGCCCCCGTGGCGCAAGGGCTTCGACGCGATTGCGCTTCTCACAAGATCCTCCGTGTCTGTGTCGCCTGCGCCGTCCCTGAGAGCCTTCCTGAGGTCGAAGAACCGGACGTCGTCCAGGCAGGGGAACAGCTGACCGGTCGCCGACAGCCTGAGCCTACGGCATCTGGAGCAGAAGCCTCCGTCGGAGAGCGGTGCTATGAGCCCGAACGAGAGATCCGTGCCCTCTATGCGCCAGGTTTCCTGAACCTCTCCCAGAACGCCCCCGATCCTGACGGGCTCTCCGAGCACGGAAGCCGCACGTAGTATCTCGGCGGCGGTGACGGTCATGGCTCCGGTAAAGCCCGACGGCATGCACTCGATGAATCTAGGCTCCACCCCCATGTCGTAGGCCCAGAGGATGAAGTCCGGCACTTCGCGATCGTTAAGCCCCTTCAGAACCACGCAGTTCACCCTCACAGGCCCGAGCCCGGCATCTTTCGCCGCCAGAATCGCCCGCTCGACCTCCTCCCGGGTGATTCTTCCCCGCGCAATCGCAGCCAGAACTTCGTTCCTCGTCGAATCGAGGCTCACGTTCACCCTGTGGAGGCCTGCCGAAGCCAGCCCGCCTGCCAGCGGGGCCAGAAGGAGTCCGTTGGTCGTGAGCACAAGCTCTTCGAAGTCCATCGCCGCGAGCCTCGACACCAGCGACGTCAGATCGCGCCGGAGGAGCGGCTCTCCGCCGGTGATCCTCAGCTTCGATATGCCGAGGCGGCGGAAGATCCATGCGAGCCTCTCGATCTCTTCGAAAGAAAGCAGATCGGAATGCGCCACCATCGGGACGCCGGTTTCGGGCATGCAGTACAGGCATCTGAGGTTGCACCTGTCCGTCACGGAGAGGCGGAGATAGTCTATTTTCCTGCCGGCCGGGTCGTTCACGTGAAGCTGAGGTCGGGGCCGGCGGAGTGGAAAAGGCTGAAAGACAGTGTGTCCCCGGGCGCTATCCCGGTTCTCTCGGCACTCACGTGCGCGATCGCGTTGGCGCTGTTCGTGCTCATCAGGTCGCCGGAACCGGACGAGGGAGGGAGAGCCAGCTCCCAGCAGAGCCCCGGCATCGCGATCACCCTGAGGAGGTTGTGCCTGCCCGGCTTCTGAGAGTGATCGAAGCACGAAATCCCCTGGAGCCTCAGTCTCTCGAATCTGGCGAAGCCCGACATCTTCCTGAGTGCGGGCAGAACGAACTCCTCGAATGTGCAGAGCACCGAAACGGGGTTTCCGGGCAGGCCGAAGACCGGCTTGCCGGCGGCCATGCCGAAGCTCAGGGGCTTCCCCGGCTTGATGGCCACCTCGCGGAAGAGGAACCTGGCGCCGACGGACTCGAGGGAGGGCGCCACGCAGTCCCTGTCGCCCAGTGAGATGCCTCCGGCGGCGAGCACGACGTCCGAATCAGCGAGTAGCCTTTCGAAGGCTTCGCGTATGCCCCGGGGATCGTCGGCGCTGTGGAGGGAGGCGGAACACTCGAAACCGGCGGTCGTCAGCAGGCCCTCCAGCATGGGAAGGTTGGCGTTCCGCACCTGGCCGGAGCCCGGAATGGAGCCCGGTGGAACCACCTCGCTGCCCGTGGTGAGGATGCCTGCGCGGACGGCACGGACAACGCGAAGAACAGCGCGGCCAGCCATGGCGGCGATGCCCAGGTGCCTCGGCTCAATGTCGATGCCTGCCTCCAGCACTCTGTCGCCCTTTTCAATATCCTCGGCCCTCCTGCAGATGTGAGCTCCTGCGGATGGCATCTCCGACGCCTTCAACCGGCCGCCTTCGAGGATTGCGCATTCCTTCATCAGCACCCTGTCGGCACCCGGTGGAACTGGGGCTCCGGTCATGATGGACGCCGCTTCTCCGGGTCCGAGTTCGATGCCGGAGGGTTCGCCGGCATGGATTCCGCCTTTGATCAGATAGGAGGGGGCTTCGCCGCAGAGAGCGTAGCCGTCCATGGCCGACCTGTCGAAGGGAGGCATGTCGATGTCGCTGTGGACATCCTCTGCGAGCGCCCTGCCGCAGCAGGAGGAGAGGGGCAGTTCCATCGCGTCCAGCTTCTCCACGCTCTCGAGCACCAGCTCGAGCGCCTTGTCGAAGACGGGCATCATCCGGTTCCTTTCCTGCCGGTCGCGGTGCCGCCCCGGGACGATGCGCGACCATGTTCGAGAAGCGATCTCCCGACGGGCGTGAGTATCGTCCTGCCTCCGCCCGCTCCACCCCTTCTGGAGACCGTGAGCCTCGCCCCGGCGGATTCGGAAGCTCTGGAGAGGATTGCGCGGGCCTCGGCCGGCCGAAGGCCCAGACAGCAGGCCGCACGTTCAAGCCCTCCCGCCGAATCGATGGCTGAAAGGAGACGGCATACCTCCTTCTTCATGCGGTCGTCGGGACCGGCGCAATCCCATGGGGAAGCCGAATCCCGAAGTGACATGAGGCGCGATACGATTCGTCCTGCGGCACCGCCAGCCTTCCGGGAGTCGAGCGGTCCTTCGAGGAGCATTGCGCCGGGCGGGAGTGCGGCTTTCTTGCCTCCGCCCTCCGGCTGGGAGATGAAGACGGCGCAGTCGGGGACCAGCAGTTCGAGTGCGGAGTTGCTCTCCCAGATCACCGAGCTGCCCACGGGTGTTAACTGCCCCAGCAGTTCCACGAGATCGAAGAGGCTGTAGAATCGCACGAGACCTGTCGAAAGGGCTCCGGCCTCCTGCATCCTGTGAGTGTCCGAGCCGGGCCTGCCGGGCCCCGGTTCCAGACCCGGGGGCTCGTGTGGCGACCGCGACAGCTTGTATGCGGATGAGGAAAGGCCTCTGCGGGACATTTCACGCAGCAGGGCTTCGACCAGGAGGGTCTTCCCAAGCTTGCGTGCGGCCGCGGACACTATCACGGACTTCATGCTTTGCCTGCCGTCACGCCTCGATACTTCTCGATGCCGGACGCGGCTGTCAAGAACTCGGTTGCACACCCATCCCTCGTCAGACTATCTTGAGGCATCCGGAGGTGGGCGGTGATGCGATTCTTCCCTGCTGTCCTGCTGAGCGTTTCTCTTGTCTCCGTATCATGCGGCGGAGGTCGTACCAGGGAGAGCCCTCCACCTCCCGGTTATGTGATGATAGACGACATGCGTTTCGAGTTAGGCCTCGGGCGCGGCGTCCTTCTGAACACTCCCCGCGCCATCACCTGGAACGGAATTGCCATGCCCGCCCTCGCGGAAATAGACCTGTATTCGTCCCACGCCGTGATGGACGAGTCGGGCCTTCCCTCCCGGGCCGAGACACCGTGCATGACCCTGGTGATACCGGCGGGCCCCCGCGGCGATTTCTACGCTGGACGCACGACCATTCCGGCATCTCTCACGATGCAGATGGCCGGAGTGAACGTGTTCGTTCCCGACACGACGCTCACCGCATGCAGGGCCTATCTGGCGGCCAGCCCGCTGGACACCCCGGTGGTCGATCTGCACCTCGAGCTGGACTTCATCAGAGGAGAGACGTCCTTCTATGGCATCTACGACGGCCCGATCACCTTCCCCGGCGTCTCGATACCCGCCTCCGATCCGGTCTATCCCGCCTGGCAGCCCCCCGACACCCTGTTCTTCGAGACCGAGGGGATGCGCTTCCAGCCCAAGTATCTCGCGGCCTTCGAGGAGACTCTCGCGGGCGAGGACACCTATACCATCTATGCCTTCACAGAACCTTTCCAGGGCACGCCGCCATCGAAAGTCGACCGCACCTGCCTCCGCCTGCGGGTTCCGCAGGAGCTGGCAACCGGCACGCCGGTTCCGGTCCGTGCCGAGGCATTCGTCGCCGAGCGTGGCGATACCCTCTCCTGGGTGGCCGGGTTCGCCTTCGGGTGGATCGAGCTGTCCGAGGAGGATGGCATGCTCACGGGGAGGACGGCCTTCCAGGGCAACGGTGGAGTTCAGGCCGTCAGGTTCTTCGGCGGGGGCCGCTTCACGACGCCCATCAAGTGACGGGTCTCAGAAGGCTCTTCTCCATCAGGCGTAGCACTGCGACGACCTTTCCGACGACCTTCAAGCCAGCGTCGTGCGGGCCGAAGGATCTGGTTTCGTGCGCGGGATTTTCAGGAACCAGCTCGATCCTGCTGCCGGGACGCTTGTAGAACCGCTTGACGGTTGCCTCGTCGCCGATCATCACCACGGCTATCTGGCCCTGTTCCACGAAAGGCTGCTCGCGCACGAGCACGAGGTCGCCGTCGAGGATGCCAGCGCCTGTCATGCTGTCGCCGCGGACCTCGAGAAAAAAACTGCCCCGGGGGCCGATGCCGGGGATGGAGATGTGGGAAGTGATGTTCTGCTCGGCCAGGATGGGCGTGCCTGCGGCCACGCGGCCGACCACCGGGATCGCGTCTGAAGCGCGAGCCGCCCGCTTGCCAAGGGAAAGAGCCCGGGCCGACCTGTCGGATCTTTCGATGTAGCCGTCCCGCACCAGTCTGTCGAGGTGGTCCTTCACGCTGCGGGTGCTCTTGAGGCCTACTGCTTGCCCTATTTCACGAACCGTGGGCGGGTATCCGTGCGAGGAATAGTAACCACGCACGAACTCCAATATCGCCCTGCGCCTCTCCGTCAGCCCCTCTGCCATCCCCACCTCCCCTCCAAATATATGTTTGTGTCAAGTGGGGTCGTCAAGTGGGGTCGGAGTTAACTTCGTTAACTTCTACCCAGCCCGCCCATCTTTATGAAAAATCATCAGCCCTCTTGAAATTTCTGCCCCGACCGGCTACACTCGCTTGCATGACACGCTCGACCAGACTCGACCAGCCCGGCGCCACCCATCATGTCATGGGGCGGACGATCTCGGGCCGCCCGCTTTTCGGAGATGACTATGACAGGATCAGCTTCATCGTCAGGCTTGGAAGATGCTGTGTATGCTGCGGTGTGAAGGTACTTGCCTGGTGCCTCATGCCGAACCACTTCCATCTGCTGGTGAGAACCTCCGATACGCCGCTCTCTTCTTTCATGGCGAGGCTTCTCACGGGTCATGCCGCCCACATGAATACCCGGCACAAGGGCAGCGGGCACCTATTCCAGGGAAGATTCAAGTCGATTTTCGTCGCCGACGAGAGCTATCTATCCGAACTGATCCGCTACATCCACCTCAACCCGATCCGGGCAGGGCTGCTGAAAAAACCCGGAGATCTTGAAGACTACCGCTGGTGCGGTCATCGCATGTTGACGGGGAGCCCTGCTCCCGTCTGGATGGACGTTCGCTCAGCCCTCGGAGCTTTCGCGGAAGACACCAGATCGGCCGTTCGTTCCTATCAACAGTTCATGGCGGAAGGTGTACTGCCCGGCGGGGCGGAGCATGTTCCTGTCCACGCGCTCACACGTTCCGGCATAGACGGGCCTGGGGGGCGGGCGGTGTCGAGGGAGCATGAGTGCTCCCGTGAGCATCTTGCTGGCGACATTCCAACCGTTAGAAACGTCGCGAGGAAGATTCCCGAACAGGTCAGGTCGCGCTTCAGGAAGCGGGGCCCGGCGGATGCGGGTATCGCGGCGCTGTTCGAGGAGGTCAAGAAACGGTGGCAAGTCAACAGGAATGACATTTCGAAGCGAAGCTGGGGCGGAGATATCTCGAAGGCACGAGCTTTCATGGCTTATTATCTGACCACGGAACTAGGTTTCAGCCTGGCTGAAGCCGGAAGGCGGCTTGGCATCTCCAGAGTGGCTACCTACAGGGCGGTGATGCGGTTCGTGCACAGAGGAGGTGGCGCCGGTGGGTCCGGCGAAGCCGAAGTTAACGAAGTTAACTCTGACCCCTACCGCAGAAAGTCAGAGAAGAAAACCAGATAGGCGAGGATCTTGACGGTCTGGGAGGGGTCGCTTCCGTCGGTGTAGAGGATCACGGAGAAGCTGTCGTCCTCAACGGTGCCGTCCAGCGATATCCTGACCACCGTCCTGAACGACGGGTCGGATATGCGGCCGTCGTCCTCGATGTGGAAAAGGGTTTCGAATGAATCGCCTTCGACGCGGTTCTGTCGAATGTATCCGAGCGTATGGAACGAGGCGTCCTCCACCCTCTCGCCGTCGCGTATATAGCCCAGGGTGCGGAACGAGGAATCCTCTATGCGCCCGTCTTCCCTTATGTATGCCAGTGTCTGGAAGCTGCGGTCCTCGAGCCTCAGATCGCCGGCGGATGCTGTAACTGCTAGCAGGCAAAGGAGTACAAGCAGGTTCCTCATATTAGTGGAACCTCCCTTCCAGTGAGCATATGGTAACACTCCTGCGGCTCTTGTCAATCTCGACCGTTCTGGCGCTGTCGCTTCTCGACCGCCAGCCTGTCTTCGTCAACCGGGCCACATCCTCACAGCTCGAGTCTCTGCCCGGAATCGGGCCTGCGAAGGCGGCTGCGATAATCGACTTCCGGGACAGGTTCGGACCCTTCACCTGCACCGGTGATTTGCTGGAGGTTCCCGGCATCGGCGAAGGCACCCTTGCAATGATCGAAAGCCTGATCGTAATAGACAACTGGGAGTCGGCCTTTCCGGACACGTCCCACTGGCTGCCTTCCACCGACAGCATAGAGAATCCTATCGTGGAAGTGGCCGTGCTGGACATCGGAGAGGGCGACGCCATCCTTGTGCGGGCCGGCGACGGGCTCACAGCCCTCGTGGACGCAGGGCCGGACGACGGCGGCCCCGTGGTGCCTCCGGTGATCATCCGTCTCGCCATGATGGGCGTCGAGGGCGTGGATATCGTGATGATGACACATCCGCATGACGACCACATCGGCGGGATGGCCGAAGTGATACGGGACTTGGGCGTAAGCAGGGTGTACGACCCGTGCATCAGCTTCCAGTCACCCGCGTACATCGACTTCCTCGAGGCCGTCGAGGAGACCGGATGCAGCTTCGCAGTGCTGGACAGCGGGGTTGTCGTGCGACTCTCGGACGAAGTGTCCATCCGCTGTTTGGACAGCGGTTCAGATGCCTCCGTGGATGCGAACCTGAATGAGCTCTCTGCCGTGATGCTCGTGGAGGCAGGGGATTTCTCGATGCTCCTTCCCGGCGACATCGAGGAGGAGGCCGAAATGCGCCTCGCCGAGTCGGCCCGGCCCGTCACCGCGATGGTGATTCCCCACCATGGCTCCCGCACCTCGGACTTCCCCCCCCTCCTTCGTCGCCTGCGTCCGCAGATCGCGGTTGTCAGCGCGGGCAGGGACAATCCATTCGGGCATCCCCATTCCAGCGTGCTCGAGCGCTACGAAGCCCTGGGCGCACTGGTTTTGCGCACCGACAGGCGGGGGAGTATCTTCATCCGCTCGGATGGGAGAAGGATCAGCATCACCTCTTCGATGTGAGGACGATTTGAGCAAACGCTTCCGCATCGCCCCCTTCCTCTACATCCTGCCGGCGCTTCTGGTACTGATCGTGTTCCGCATGCTGCCCATACTCGGCTCCTTCGCAGCCTCCCTCACCGAGTACGACATCGGAGGATTCCACCGCTTTCTCGGCACCGAGAACTACACGAGGATGCTCTCTGACGCGCGCTTCTGGGGAAGCGTCGCCAATACGGTGTGGTTCGTGCTGGGCGTGGTTCCCGCAGGCATGATCCTGCCCCTCCTTCTGGCGATGCTTCTCCGGGGGAAGCTGTGCGCGAAGGGCTTCTATCGCACCGTTTACTTCCTGCCCGTGGTGACCTCGGCCGTGGCGGTTTCGGTGGTGTGGACATGGCTCTTCAATCCCGAGACAGGCCCGGTGAACGGCGTCCTGGCCTCCCTCGGCATGGAACCCCTCTCGTGGCTGCGCGAGCCTCGCGGAGTTTTCGAGATGCTTCTCTCGCCGCTCGGGATCCGCCCTCGGGGAATCCTGGCCGGACCCAGCCTCGCCCTCGTGTCGATCATGATCGTCAGCGTCTGGAAGAGCATCGGATACAACACGGTCCTGTTCCTTTCGGGTCTCGAGAACATCCCGCGCGAGTACTACGAGGCCGCAAGGCTGGACGGCGCACGCGCCTGGAGCACCTTCCGGCACATCACATGGCCCCTGCTTTCCCCCACCACATACTACGTGCTCATCATGAGCACGATCACCTCCTTCCAGGCCTTTGCGCTCGTGTACGTCATGACGCCCCCGCCGGGCGGAGGGCCGCTAGGAACCACAAACCTCATAGTCTTCTACCTGTATCAGAAGGCCTTCGACCGGTTCGACATCGGCTATGCAAGCGCGATCTCGGTGTTCCTGTTCGCTGTTCTGCTCGGACTGACGCTGCTGCAGCGCAGGCTGGCAGGTCGCAGAGTGGTGTACGAGTGACTTCCGCATCGGTTCTGAAGGAGGGTTCCCGTCACATCCTCCTCGCGGCGGGCGGCGTGGTGATGATCCTCCCGTTTGCATGGATGATCGCGACCTCGCTGGAGGCCGGCGGCTTCCGCAACTATGCCGACGCATGGCGCGAGGTGCCCTTCGGAACCTATTTCATGAACACCTTTATCGTCACCGGGCTTACCGTGGCTGGCGTGGTCGTCACGTCCGCGCTGGCGGCATATGCCTTCGCGACGATGGAGTTCCGGGGCAAAAGCGCGCTTTTCCTGCTGTTCCTCTCCACGATGATGGTGCCTCAGCCTGTGTACCTCGCGCCATCCTATGTCATTCTCGCCCGGCTCGGCTGGGTGGACACGTTCATGGCCCTTATAGTTCCGTGGACCGCCAACGTGTTCAGCATCTTCCTGCTGAGGCAGCACTTCCGGACGATACCACGCTCGCTCTACGAGGCGGCGAAGCTGGACGGGTGCAGCGACTTCATGTACCTGTGGAGGATCGTCCTTCCGCTGTCCCGCTCCGTCCTCGTCACCGTCATCCTGTTCGACGTGATCAGCAGCTGGAACAGCTTCATGTGGCCGCTGGTCGTCACCAACTCGGAGAACATGAGGGTTCTGCAGGTGGGCCTTTCGTACTTCAACCAGGAGCAGGCCAGCAACTATCCGATTCTGATGGCCGCCTCTACCTTCTGCACCCTGCCCCTCCTGCTGCTGTTCGTGCTCGCCCAGAGGCAGATAGTCTCCAGCTATTCGCGCTCCGGGCTCAAGGACTAGGGATGACGGCGGCTATTGCGGCGGCAGCCTGTCTCGCCTTCACACCGCTCGAGGAGGAGGGGCTCCAGTTCCTCCAGCGGCTTTCTTCGCTGGGATACGAGGCGGTTGCGATGCGCACGCTCGATTTGGGCCTGCTGGATCCATGTACTCTGCAGGTTTACACTCCCGGGAACACGGGAGGCGGTTTTCTGATAGGTATGGGAGGAGGCGACGTCCTGGATCTCCGGCTGAGAGCCGAGGGAGACGGATGGGCTCTGGAGGATACCTTGATGGACGACCTTCCGGTGATCGAGCTGGATGCGTGGCAGGTGAGTACTCTGCGGAGGGTGATACTGACCGTGACGGATATGCTGAGAAGCGCACCCTCCGATTCGGCGCTTTTCATGTATGCATTCGCACCCGTTGACCCGGGCGCCGCGGCTGGCGATTTTCGATAGCGAACAGAAGCAGGGAGAAGCATAGATGAAACCGATCGCTGTCCTCATCATGGCAGGTCTGCTGGGCGCGTCTCAGGCTACTGCTGCCGAGACCGCCGGATTCGCGTTCCTGCAGGTTCCGGTTGGAGCCAGAGCCGTGGCGATGGGCGGCGCCTTCACGGCCATGGCCGGGGATCCGTCGGCCCTCTACTGGAACCCGGCCGCCTTGTTCTCCGTTGACGGCAGCACGATCACTACGCACTACACGGGCTACCTCATGGACATGCAGGCAGGCTTTGCCGGCTGGGTCGGCCCGCGGGAGCACGATGCGGTGGGCGTATCAGCGAACTACTTCTACGGAGGCAGCTTCGACCGCACGACCATGGGTGACCCGATGGGCACCGGCGATACATTCTCGGCGAGCAGCGTCGCGCTCACCGGAACGTACGCAAGGGAGCTGACCGGCGAGATAACGGCAGGCATCTCGGGCCGGTTCGCCTATTCGAGCATCGACACCTACTCGGGCAACGCATTCCTCGCGGATGCAGGAGTCCTTTATAGGCCGTCCTCTATTCCGTGGGCCGCCGCGGCTCTGGTGGTGCGCAACGCCGGCATCCAGACCAAGGCCTTCTACGCCGAGAACGACCCGGTTCCCACCGAGATCGCGGCCGGCGCGACAGCCACCCTCCTCGACGGCAGGGTCATGGTGGCAACCGACGCCACCTATCCGCTGAACGGCGATTTCAACGCAGCTCTCGGCGCCGAGTACAGACCTCTGGAGATGCTCGCGCTGAGGACTGGCGGCAACCTCCGCGACATGGACGCTTCAGAGGCGGCCGGCGGCGGATTCATCGACGGCATGGCTTTCGGTCTGGGCACAGAGTGGAACCGCTTCGCGCTCGATTACTCTTTCAAGCCCTTCGCAGACCTCGGATCGATCCACAGGATCTCGCTGGGCATATCTCTGTAATGGCTGGAAGGGCCGCGGCTCTGGTGATCTGCGCTGCGGCCCTTGCCATGTCCGCCGGATGCGGCACACCGTCGCGCGCCGAGAAACGAGCGGCGAGACTGCTAGTTTTCCGCGAAGCCCTGCCGGAGTATGTCCGCGAGGCGTTCGACTCCATCCAGGCTAGATACGAGTGCCCCCGGGTGGGTGCCCTCCTGTCGGAAGCCCGCGCAGCCGACCCGGCGGTGGATGCGGCGATCGACTCGATAATGCACGCGGAACTCATCGACTGCTTCAGCGACACCGAGGTTGTGGAGTTCTTCTGGGTCTACTTCGCCGACGCCCTCGCGAAAGGCATCGTCCCCGATCCCTGACCGGTCTGAAGAATAACCGAAAATTAATAACCGGATGACAGATTCCTTCTGTCCGGATTAGCCTGCGGATTCGTTTTAGGGCCTATCCGTAAATAGGAGCAACCTTCCTCCAGCATATGATCGCTGCTGCCAGATGTAGCAGAGCCAGATAGCTCTCGGTCTTCTTCTCGTACCTAACCAGCAGCTTCCTGAAGCGATTGAACCAGGAGTGAGCCGCTTCCACGACCCAGCGCCGGTTCTTCGGAGGACGACCAGGCTTGCGCTTCTTCCTGATCACCCTGCTGGCGTAGCCTCTCTCTTTCAACTGGCGATCCACAGGCTCGCCAGCGTAGCCCTTGTCGGCATACAGCCAATGCTTGATGCCCTCCGGAACAGGACTCACGAGTGTATCCAGCACCGCTCCGACCTGAGTTGAGTCATGCCTGTTCGCACCGGTCACGACGAGGGACAGCGGGACTCCATGCCCGTCGACCAGAAGGTGTCGCTTGCTTCCTTTTTTTCCCCCGGTCCGTGGGGTTCGGACCTGCATCCTCCATGCCTCCAAGAGGCGCTTTCAGCATCGTCCCGTCCAGGCTCTGCCATGACCAGGCTATCCCCTCCATGTCGTCGTACTCTGCAAGCCCTGCCTGCCATAACGAAAGAAAGAACCCCTGCTTCAGCCAGGTCCGGAAATAGGAGTGAACTGATGAGGCGCTTCCGTACCTCTCAGACGGAAGCGCCTTCCACTGACAGCCTGTCCTGAGAACATAGATGATCCCCTCGAACACCTTCCTGGGATCCTTGGGCTTCCTCCCGGCTCCGGCCTTCCTCTGATACTGCTTCTCCGGATCGCGCTTCTTTTCTGGAATGAACGGCTCAACTCTCTTCCAGAACTCGTCAGACACTTCCCACAGCTTCACTTTCGGCATCGCGTCACCTCCCCTCAGAGCATAGGGGAGGGGACACCCGAAGTCAACTATTTACGGATAGGCACT
>JAAYTY010000174.1 GCA_012523605.1 Candidatus Fermentibacterota bacterium | reverse complement strand
TCGTGACCAAGCGCGTCGTTCACCTCCTTGAATCCGTCGATATCCAGCATCGCCACGCCGAAGCCCCACCCGTAGCGGATCAGCGACGCCCTCGATGAGGAGAGAACGTTCTGGGCCAGCCTGCGGCTTCCGACGCCGGTGAGGTGATCCAGCATGGCGAGCTTCTCCAGCGCCTCGAGCCTCTTCCTCAAAACCACGGCGCTGCGGTATTCGTCGAAGTACTCGATTACGCCCGCGGGAAGCCCGTCACGCTCGACAGGGACCGCCCTGAGCTTAATCCTAATCCTGTACCCGAGCCTGTGCTTGAGATAGACGATGGACTCCCCTGGGGTGAGACGATCCAGGGCCCGGCGCGCGGGGCACCTGTTCCCGCAGAGCTTCCTGCCCTTCTCGTCCACGTGCACCAGTATCCCGTCCGAGCACTTCGTTCCCACGACCTCGGCGGAGGAATAGCCCGTCAGCTTCTCAGCGGAAGTGTTCCAGTGAAGGATCACCCCGGAGGCGTCCAATGCGTAGGCGGCCTCGAACAGGCTGTCCAGATGACACCTGCAGACCACACCCAGCACCATCTCGCTCTCCCGGCATTCGAATCCCATATTCGGAGAAACAAACGCCCGGGGAGGTTCGGGTCAAGGGCCATTCCCGGACACATGCTGTTCCCGGTGGAGCGGATGCGTGGAAACGCGCCGGGAACCCGATCGGCGTCGGCCGGATTGTGCTTTCCACAGCGAAGGAAAGGAGCTGGATGAGACATCAGGCGATCGCGGCGGCCTTGGCTCTGCTTGCCTTCGCTGCCTGCGGGAGCGCGGAGGGACGGCAGTCGTCCGGCGGTTCCGATGCCGGGGGACCGGGCTTCGAGAAGGACGGCTTCACACTCGACTGGGAGATCACGGGCGACAGCATGCTGGTGAGCATCAGCGCGCCGACCACAGGCTGGATAGCGGTGGGCTTCCATGCCACAGCCGCGATGAAGGACGCAGATATCCTCATCGGCTACGTGGACGCCTCGGGGGCTCACCTCCGGGACGACTTCGGGACGGACTACACAAGACACCAGCCGGATACGGAGCTCGGCGGAAGCTCCGACTTCTCGGGCCTGGAGGGCTCCGAGACAGGCGGCGTCACCACCCTGTCCTTCGTTCTGCCTCTCTCGTCCGGCGACTCCCGAGACAGACCCCCAGTCCCCGGACAGCCCTGCAGTGTGATACTCGCCACGGGATCCGACGGCAACGACAGCTTCGGCGGAATGCACCAGTGGGCCGAGACGGTGGAGCTGACGTTCTGACGGGCGCAGAGGGGGACTGGCCCAGGCCGAGGCTCCTCGCCAGCAGGTGCCTGGAGTTCGACCACTGCCGCTGGAACGGAGCTGTGGTCGAGTCGCGGTTCGTAAGGCTTCTGGCGGACAGGGCCGACTTCGTGACGGTCTGCCCGGAGGTGTCTCTGGGCCTGGGAGTCCCCAGGGCGCCCATCCGGCTGGCAGGTCGCGACTCCGCCTCGGCCAGGCTGATCCAGCCCTCCACCGGCAGGGATCTCACGGATGAGATGCGGGACTTCTCACGGCGGTTCATCGCCGGGCTCGGCCGGGTGGACGGGGCGGTGCTCAAGTTCCGCTCTCCCTCCTGCGGCATCTCCGACGTCAGGGTCCATTCGCCCGACGGGAGCGGAGGCCCCGTCGGCAAGCGCCCCGGGCTTTTCGGAGAGGCCGTGCTGGAGGCTCTCGAGGGTGTTCCCGTGGTCCACGAGGGCAGACTCCTGAACTTCGCGCTGAGGGAGCACTTCCTGACGGGCATCTACACTCTGGCCAGGTTCAGGGCGGCCCGTGAGGAGGCTCTCGCATCGCGCAGAGCCGGGCCTCTCGTCGCGTTTCACTCCTCCGCCAAGCTCCTGCTCCTCGGGACCAGCCAGAAGGAGGAGCGGAGACTGGGCAGGATAGTCGCCGGCTCGGGATCGAGGCTCGAGGAAGCACTCGAGGAATACCGGGCGGGGCTGGGGCGGGCTCTCGCCAGACCCGCCGGAAGAGGCGCAGTGGTCAACGTTCTGCTGCATGCGATGGGATACTTCAAGGACAGGCTCGAACCGGCCGAGAAGGGGGTCTTCCTGGACTGCCTGGAGGGCTTCAGAGCGGGCAGACTGCCGTTGAGCGCCTGTCAGGCCGTCCTTCGGGCCTGGAACGCCAGGTTCCCGGACGAGTGGCTCTCCGGGCAGTTCTTCTTCCGGCCCTTTCCTCCCGACCTCTCCGGCATGGAGGACTCGGGCCGGGGCCGGTTGGGCCGATGAACTGCAGGCTATCAGCGGAGCGCGGTCACGAACGCCGCGTGGATCTCCACACATCGGCACGAAGGGAGTCGGAAGGATGACAGCCGGTCAGCCGGACGGTTTAAGGGAGATCAGGCCGGAGGACATCGCGAGGAATGCCTTCGGCTCGATAGGCACGGACTGGATGCTGGTGACCGCGGGAGGACCGGGCTCGTGGAATACCATGACCGCCGCATGGGGGGCGATGGGACACCTGTGGGAGAGGAACGTCTGCTTCGCGTTCGTCAGACCCCGCCGCCATACCTTCTCCTTCATGGAGGCCTGCGCAACCTTCTCCCTGAGCTTCTTCCCGCCGGAGTGGAGGAAGGCTCTCGAGTACTGCGGTACCCACTCGGGCCGTGACACTGACAAGGCCGCAGCCACGGGCCTCGAGCCCTTCGAGGTCATCGAGGGCTGCGTGGCCTTCACGCAGGCCGACCTGGTCATCGCCTGCAGGAAGATACACGTGCTGGACATAGATCCCGCCGGATTCATCGACGACTCCATCGCGGATCTCTACCCGGAGAGGGACTACCACAGGATGTACGTGGGCGAGGTGGTCAGGGTCCTCGAGAGGTGAGACCGGGGCGCGGCGAGGCCGCCCGGCTCAGTCCTCCGACAGCCGGCTCCTCAGCTCGTTCATCTCTCTGAAGTGCCTCCGCTCCTCTTCGAGGATCCTCGCCAGGATCGCGCCGAGGGGGCCAGGGGCGCCGGCTCCCGCCTCGGAATAGAAGAAGATGCTGTCCATCTCGCGCCTTATCGCGAAGTCCACCGCCCTGCCGATCCCTTCGCCTATCATCGCCAGCTCGTCGGACAGGCGGAATCTGCTGAAGATGCGAGCATATGCATCGAGGACGGAGAACCCCCCGTCCGGGTCGGCCGGACACTCGGATTCGGCGCCTGCGAGCCGTTTGAAGTCGTTCGCGTGGGCCAGCTCCTCGTCGGCGAGGCGGGCGAAGAGCTCCTTCAGGTCTTCCTGCGACGCGAAGGCCTCCGAGAGAGCTCTGTAGAGCCGCTCTCCGTTCTGCTCGATGCCTGTCGCTATCCTGCAGATCCTTCCGACGTCGAGCGGCCCTCTCACGATCCGCCCTCCGGAAGGTCCTTCGGGCCGATCGTGTACGCCGCCGGCATCCGGGGCGTCCACATGACGTTCGGCGCGATGGGCAGGATCCGTGATGTCTCCGAGAGCTCCTGAAGCGCCTGGATCATCCTCTCCAGCATGCCGAAGGGCGCGGAGAATACCAGCTCGTGGTTCTGCGTGCCCCCGAAGCGCCTGTCACCTGCGCAGGGAAGCCCGATGACCGGCCTGCCGGAATCGGTCACGAAGCCGATCGAGGAGCAGACGGCCGCCTCGGCCACAGTATCCCCGGCGACCTTCTCCCCTGTCTCGTACACCACGGAGTGGACCAGCCTCATGGCCTGGGCGGGATTGCAGTAGAAGAGAACGGCCTGCGGATCCCACCCCTCGGACTCGGCGAGCGGCGCGACCAGAAGAGCTTCGAACAGGCGGCCGCGGTCGCCCAGCTTGAAAGTGTTCTGGAAGAACACCCTTCCGGCCGAGGCGTCCGCCACGTACTTTCCGACGGCCGCCGTGCCGTCCTTGAAGGCGGCCGGGGTCTCGATCAGGCCGGTACAGGCCGCGCCGATGGAGCAGACCATCTCCTCGGGAACGCCGACTAACGTCCTGCCCTGGTGTCTGGCCATCGAGATCATCTGGCAGATGTTCAGCTTGAAGGGCAGCGGCTTCTTCGGCAGGCCGTCGCGGTTCTCCAGGAGCCTGACGGCCACGGGAAGGGTTTCGAGTCTCAGGAGTTCCATGAATTCCGAGGAGAGCGTCTTCCTGTCCAAGTCACCCGACCTCCGGTCTCGGGGCGATACGGAGAACAGCACCTGAGCCGTGAATCTACGGAACGCCGGAGGGCGCTGCAAAGCTCAGCGGTCGGGCATTGCCGATGCGACGACGAATGCAGCGACCAGGACGACGGCGGCGAGGACGAGCGTCATGGAGCCGCTCCCGGCCGTATCCAGGAAGCGCGCCACGGCCTGCACGGCCCCCTGGAGCGTATCCCTCGGCACAAGACCGGTGACGAGCCCGGTTCCGAGCCTCGACAGGGCCAGGAGGGCCGCCGCGCCTGCAGCCGCAAGGCCGGTCACCCTCAGCCTGAATGCCCACGCCCCCGGCGTCTTCCGGAGAAGGTTGAGCGCAGCCTCTATCCTTGCCTCGAGGATCTCGGGGGCAGCCATCGAGGCCTTCAGACGGTCGTCTATTTCGCGCTCGCGGGCCAGGGCCGCCGCGCAGTCGGGGCACGAGTCCGCGTGCCGACCGTATTCATCGGCCTCCTCCGCCCCTTTGAGCCCCAGGAGGAACTCGAGCGCCTCAGCCGATCTGCTGCAGGAGCTCATTCTCCCTCCCCTCCAGGAGGCTTCTGAGCCTCCGTCTCGCCCGGAGCAGATATACCCTCACGCTGTTCTCCGGGATCCCGAGCACCTCCCCGGCCTCGGCGTGAGTGAACTCCCCGAAGTAGACCATGGTGAGGAGAGCCCTGTCGCGCTCCGGCAGGGCGGACATGGCGCGCTCCAGGCCGGGATCGATCCCCGTATCGGGCGGGGGATCGCTGACTCCCAGATCATCGATGTCCTCGCCCCCGAGGCTCGTCCTGCCGTGGCGCTTTCTCAGATGGTCCACGGACGCCCGGCGGGCTATCGCGGCGAGCCAGGAGGGGAAGCTCGAGCAGTCCCTCATCAAACCGAGGTTGAGCCAGGCCTTCACGAAGACCTCCTGCGCGATGTCCTCTGCATCTTCGGGATCGCCCACCAGGCGGCGCGCCAGGGAATAGACGAATCCCGAATAGGACGAGACCAGCTCGGAGAAGGCCTTCCTGTCGCCGGCGCGCGCCGACTCGATCACCCTGAGCCTCGAGGGTTCCGATATCAACTCTGGTTCTTCGGCTTGTCGACGAGGAACCAGATCGCGACGAACGCCAGCCCGAGCAGGATCATGAAACCCGCGGCGCCGAGGGCCGCAGGTGTTCCGGTCACGAGGGCGATGAAGGCGAGGCCCAGCCCCACGGCCGCCAGGATTATCCCCGTTCTGAGACTCCTCCTGCCGCTGCTGCCCGAAGGACGGCCCTTCACGGCTTCGATGATCTCGCGCACCTCGTCCGGGCTCCGCCCGGCGGCCACGGCGCTCGAGACCATCTGGTTCAGCATGGCCTGCTGCCTGTGCTGGAGAAGGATGACCACCAGCGCGATTGCGAGCGGGCCTCCGATGCTGAGGACTATCGCCGCGATCGGCACGAGATTGTCCATATCGAACCTCCTTCCGGTTCCGCCGGTATCGACGGATTCCCGGAGAGGGGGGTTACACTCCCGGTGCGGGAGGCGGAGATTCGCGACATATATGATCCCGTCGTGCAGCCGGAGGAAGGCGGAGGTGGGGGATGACCAGGACTCTCAGGGGAATCGGGGGCAGACAGGGGCTTCCCCCCGGCACTCTCGCGGGCGTCGGGGGGGAGAAGGCGGTCCCGACCAGGATCGATATGCTCTGCTGGCGCGAGGAGGACTACAGGATCACCGAGAATGTCCCCTTTGACGACCTCGGGAGGCTTGCGTGCGACTGGCCGGTCCGATGGATAAGGGTCAGGGGCCTGGGCGACCTGGAGATCGTGGAGAAGCTAGGCGCGGCGTTCGGGATCGATCCGCTCCAGCTCGAGGACGCGGTGAACAGCCACGACAGGCCCAAGACCGAGGAGGCCGACGGAAGGGTCTTCGTGTCGGTGGACTCCATCACGCCGGATCCGGGCGGCGGAGCTTCCACGGTGCATATGCACATCGGCTTCATCATGCAGAAGGGCACCGTCATCAGCTTCGAGCAGGGCGACACCCCGCTTTTCGGGGCCGTGATCGAGAGGATGAAGAGGGCGGGCAGCAAGCTGAGGCGTCTGGGGTCCGACTACCTGCTCTACGCCCTGATGGACGCCGTGACGGACGGATACTTCGTGACTCTGGAGCACTTCGCCTGCTCGATCGAGAAGCTCGAGGAGGACGTGGTCTCGGGCGACGGCGCGGATCTACTCCAGCGGATCCACTCCCTGCGGAACGAGATGCTGGGTTTCAGAAGGGCAGTCTGGCCCCTTCGGGAGCTGGCCGGGAACCTCGCGAGAACCGGAAACACCGCCTTCTCGAAGGAGGTCGGCCCCTATCTGCGCGACCTCTACGACCACGCGATACAGGTCATAGAGACGGCCGAATCCCTGAGGGAGACCCTCACCGGACTGCTGGACACCTATCTCTCCAGCGTGAACAACAGGATGAGCCAGGTCATGAAGGTGCTTACCGTCATCGCCACCGTCTTCATGCCGCTCACGTTCATCGCCGGGATATACGGCATGAACTTCGAGCACATGCCGGAACTGCACAAGCCCTGGGCGTATCCTCTCGTCCTCGTGCTGATGATCTTCCTGGGCACGGGCATGATCGCATTTTTCAGGAAGAAGGGATGGCTGTAGAGGGGCTCCGCCGAAGGGACAGGGCGGAGCCCCTCCGCCGGGCCGGGATGCCGGCCCCGGCCTTCAGGATGCGTAGGCCGACATGTCGAACAGCCCGTGGCCGGACAGGTTGAAGAGGATGGTCATGGCAAAGCCCTGCCTCTCCGCCTCCAGGGCCTCCCTGATGGCGGCCGCCACCGCGTGAGCCGACTCCGGAGCGGGCAGGATGCCCTCGGCGTTGAGAAACGCCCGCGCGGCGCGGAAGACCTCATCCTGGCCGAGGGCTAGAGGCTCCACCAGACCCGAGGCGACGCAGTGGCTCACCAGAGGGGCCATTCCGTGGTATCTGAGCCCCCCTGCATGGATGGGCGGCGGAACGAAGTCCCGTCCCAGCGTGTGCATGTAGAGAAGCGGCGTCAACCCTGCGCAGTCGCCGTTGTCGTATCTCAGCGAACCGCGGATCAGGCTGGAGCAAGCCTCGGGCTCGACGGCGACGAAGCGGCACTTCATCCTGCCTTTCAGCACCTCGCCGAGCATCGGAAAGGCCAGGCCCGCGAAGTTCGAGCCTCCGCCCACGCAGCCTATCACCACGTCGGGTTCGCAACCCATCTCGCGAAGCTGTGCGAGAGCCTCCTGTCCGATGAGGGTCTGGTGCATCAGCACGGCGTCCAGCACGGATCCGAGCGCGTACTTCGCGCAGCCTCCCGTCACGACCTCCTCCACGGCCTCCGAGATGGCTATGCCGAGGCTTCCGGGATGGTCGGGATCGCCGGCCGAGGCGGCCCTCCCGCTGGCGGTGGAGGCGCTGGGGCTCTCCACGACCTCTGCATCGAACAGGTTCATCATCGCCTTGCGCCCGGGCTTCTGCCGGAAGCTCGCCCTCACCATGAAGACCTTGGTGCGGAGGCCGAAGCGGGTGCAGGCGTGGGCGAGCGCCGAGCCCCACTGGCCCGCCCCCGTCTCGGTCACGAGGGCGCCAACGCCGTCGGCCGCAGCCAGGCAGGCCTGCACCACGGCTGTGTTGCTCTTGTGGCTTCCCGTCGGGGAGACTCCCTCGTACTTGTACAGTATCCTGGATTTCACGCCCAGATGCCTCTCGAGGCCGACCGCCCTGACGAGAGGGGTGGGTCTCCAGAGTTCCAGCACCTCCATAGCCTTCGCGGGCACCGGGACGAGGGTTTCCGTGGCGGCTTCGTGCGCCACGAAGCCGGGGGCGAAGATCGCGCGCAGGTCTTCCGGAACCAGCGGGCTCCCGGTGACCGGGTGAAGCGGCGGAGGCGGCAGTGATGGAAGCAGCGGCCTGATGTTGAAGAAGTTTTCGGGAATCAGGCATCTCCTGCGGGAGGCGAATCGTTCCATTCCGGTTCCTTTCCCAGAGTGTTGCGCCGGGCGGGAGTCGGCTCCCGCCGGTGGACTGATCGTTGATGGAAAGGCTCGGAATTACAGGGCGGCGGGGGCCGCCCAGCGGAACGCAACGGTCCGTATGCGGCGTGCGCCGCATTCCGTCGTCGGAAGGGCTGTCGGATCGTTCATGGCGGGTAACATCCGGTTTCCCCCGGCCGCGGTCAACCTCCGGCGCTCCGGCGGGGACCGCCGAAGAACGCCTCTACGTCGGCAGGTCCGGTGCCGGTGAGTTCGAAGAACAGACGCTCCAGCGAAGCCTCGTCGACACCCCGCGTCTCGACGGAGGCCGCCAGCCGTCCGCGGTCCAGTATGGCCAGCCTGTCGCACGTCCTCCTGACTATCGAGAGAGTGTGGCTCGAGAGGATGACGGCGGCTCCTCCGGACGCGGCATGCCTGCACATCCTGTTGAAGGTCTCGGCCGAAGCGGGATCCAGGCCCACTAGCGGTTCGTCTATGACGTAAACCGCGGGCATGGGCAGGAATGCCGCCGAGAGGGCTACTCTCTGAGTCATCCCGTGGGAGTAGGTCTCGGCTCTCTGGTCGAGCCAGCCCTCCATGTCGAACAGCTTCTCCTGAAGCGATATCCTGGCTTCGGCGACATCTCCGGAAATGCCGCGGGCCCTGGCCATGAACCGTAGGAACTCCCTGCCCGTCAGCCTTGGATAGAGCGAAGGCTGATCGGGCACGAACGACACCGCGGCCCGCGCCCTGTCGGGATCCGCCTGCGCATCCACCCCCGCTATCGAGATCCTTCCGGAGTCGGGTATTACCAGCCCGGCGATCATCTTCAGCGTGGTCGTCTTCCCGGCGCCGTTGGGCCCCAGGAGCCCGATGATCTCCCCCCCGCCCACGGAGAGGTCCAGCGCGTCGACGGCCGTCTTCCTGCCGAAGGACTTCGAAAGCCCGTCCAGCACCAGGACCGGGGTGTCAGCCGCCACCTACGAGAGCCTCCAGGAATGCCGCCTGATCGAAGAGGGCGAGGTCGCGCTCCCCCTCTCCGGTGCCGATGTAGTCAACCGGCAGCGAGAGCCGGTGGGCCATCGCGAGAACTGCGCCGCCCCGGGCCGTGCCGTCGAGCTTCGTGAGAACCAGACCGGTGAGCGGAAGGGCATCTCCGAACTGCTCCGCCTGGGTCATCACCGACTGGCCGACCGAGGCATCGAGCACCAGCAGGCTCCTGTGGGGAGCCCCGGCCATCGCCTTGCCGCAGACTCGGTGTATCTTCGAAAGCTCATCCATGAGACCCCGCCTGTTGGGCAGCCTCCCGGCCGTATCCACCAAGACCGTGTCGGCGCCAGAGGCCAGCGCTCTCCTTATGCCGTCCCACGCCGCCGCCCCGGGATCGGTGCCGGGAGGACGCGTGAGGGTCTCTATCCCCAGCCTTCGGCCCCACTGCTCGAGCTGTTCGGCGGCGGCGGCTCGGAAGGTGTCCGCACAGACCAGCAGCACCCTGCGCCCGGCATCCAGTTCCAGCCTCGCGAGTCGCGCTATGGTCGTGGTTTTGCCGGAACCGTTCACGCCCACGACGAGAACCACCTCCGGGCGGTCCTTCGTGCGCGGGGCGGATGGGGGAACGGGAAACCCCTCGGCAAGCGCCCTTTTCAGTGCGTCGCGCCACGGCATGCCGGATCTTCCCGCAATGGCGGACATCAGAGAGACGGCTTTTCCGGCGGCCTCCCAGCCCATGTCGCTCTCGAGGATGGCCTCCTCGGCCTCTGCCAGAGCGGCGGGATCGAGCTCCCTGCCGTGCCTGAACACGCCCTCGAGCCTCGAGGCGATCGCCTCCCTGCTTCTCGACAGAACTTCGAGCAGGCTCACGACCCCTTCTCCACGTCCTCCAAGCTCACCGATGCGAGCGTCGAGACCCCCTTCTCGGCCATGGTGATGCCGTACAGCCTGTCTGCGGCCTCCATCGTCCTCCTGTTGTGGGTCACCACTACGAACTGCGTCGTTCCCGCGAAGCCGGAGAGCAGTTCGAGGAACCTGTCCACGTTGGCGTCGTCCAGAGGCCCGTCCAGCTCGTCCAGGAGGCAGAACGGAGCGGGCTTCACGAGATAGAGAGCGAAAAGGAGCGCGATCGAGCTCATCGCCTTCTCGCCCCCGGACATGACGGAGAGGGTTTCGAGCCTCTTGCCCGCGGGTCTGGCTCTTATCTGGACGCCGCTCTCGAGCGGATCCTCGCCAGCCACTGGCACAATGTCGGCCTCCCCTCCGTCGAACAGCTTCGCGAACAGCTCGCGGAAATGAACCCTCACCGACTCGAATGTCTCGCTGAACCTGGACGCCGCCGTGACGTTGATCTCGCTTATGGCCTCCAGCAGCGACTGCTTCGCCTTCGAGAGGTCGTCCCTCTGAACGGTGAGGAACTCCAGCCTGCCTGTCACCTCCTCGTACTCCCTTCCGGCGAGCATGTTCACGGGGCCGAGCCTGTCTCTCTCCGACCTGAGCATCTCTATCTCGCGCTCGAGCTCCTCGTCGTCCATCGCGGAATACCTCGAGCCTTCGGGGGGAGCCTGGATGTCGGACGATGCCTCCTCCCGGATCCTGGACCTGAGCGACTCGATCCTGGCCGAGACGTCCGCTTTCGCCTCCCTCGCCCTCGACAGAGCCTCTCGTGCGGAGGCGAGCGCGGAATCGGCTGCGGACGACTCCTCCTGTCTGTCCATCCTGGCTTTGGTGGCGGCGATCCTCTCCAGCGAGGCGGCGTCGCACTGCTCCACGAGGGCGTCGTGGGCGGCGGCCAGGGAGGCCGATTCGGCCTTCCTCGCCTCCAGGTCCGCCGAGAGCCCGGAGGCCCTGGCCGCGAGGCGGTCGGCCTCGGCCCTGTCCGCCTCGGCGGCGGAGGCCGCCGACTGCATCTCTTCGACTGCCTTCTGGAGGTGCATCTCGGCTATTCTGAGTTCCGCGGAGGCAGCCCCCTCGGCGGCCACCAGCGAGGCATGTCCGCGTACCGCCTCGTCCACCTCGCGCTCGAGATCCTCGAGCCTGCCCGCGAGAACGGTCTCGGATGCCGTCGCTTCGGCAAGCGCGGCGGTCGCGGCCTGCTCGGCCGAGCAGTCCACCGTCCCGGCCGAGGCCAGCTCGGCTTCCAGGCCGGCCAGGGCCTCCCTGGCGGACGCCAGCGTTCCCGTATGGGACTTCAGCACGGCCTCGGCGGCGGCGGACTCCCTTTCGAGAGCGGAGACCCGGGACGCGATCCCGTCGAGGGCAGCGCGGGCGGCCGACGCCCTCGCCCGGGCCGCTTCCAGATGCCCGTCGCACAGGGCGAGGGCGGCTCTCTCCCTCTCGAGCCTCGCGGCGGCCTCCTCGGCCATGGCCTTGAGAGCGAGGCCGCCCTCTTCTCTCATGCCCAGCCGGACGAGGCCCTCGGGCCGGAAGAGATCCCCCTCCCGGGTCACTATCGCGCCCTCGAAGCCTCCAAGATACCAACCGAGGGCGGTCGCCCTGTCGGTGTCGACGAATCCGTGCGAGAGTATCTCCCCCGCCCAGGGCGGACCTCCGGAAAGAGCGTCGCTCAGCCTTTCGCCCCCGGGGGGCACGTCGAGCCGCGAGCGTCCCCTGGGGAGGGCACGGCAGGCTCCGCCTCCGCCATCGAGGCTGTCCGCGGAGGCGAGCGAAGCCTCGTGAAAACCCTCCAGGAAGGCCGCGGCGGCAGTGGTGTAGCCTTCACGCATGCGGAGAAGCGACGAGAGCGACAGGTCCGGATCGCGGCCGGCGGCGGCGCGGAGGCCCTCCAGCCGCGAGGCGATCTCCTCGACCCTGGCGGCCGCCGCTTCCCTCGCGCCCGCCGCCTGCGAGACGTCGAACGAAGCCGATGCGTCCTCGCGGGTGGCGGAATCGAGCAGAGCCATAGCCTCCTTCAGCGCGGCCCCGAGGGACGCCAGCCTCGACTCGGCGGCCGCCACGGCCGGGACGAGGGTCTGGATCTGTCCTTCTAGCTGGGCCGCCTGCCCCGAGAGGTCTATCCTGCGCTCCGAGGCCCTCGCAGCAACGTCCCGCGCCTTCTGGAGGTCGTCGCGGCGCCTTCCGGTCTCCAGCCTGGCCTCTCTGAGCGCATCGCGCGCTTCGTTGAGACGCGCCCTGGCCCCGGCCAGAGCGGCGGACGAGGAATCGAGCAGGCCCGCCGACGATTTCCAGGCTTCCCGGGCCCTCTCCACCGATTCCTCCAGGTCTCTGATTCGGTTCCCCGCCTCGGCGGCCCTGGCGGCCTCCGATGCGGCCTTCTCCTCGAGCCCGGAGGCTCTCGATCCGAGTTCGTCGATCTGCTCGGCGGTGGATCTGATCCTCTCCTCGAGCAGAGCCCGTCTGCGATCGAGATCGGCGGCCTGCCGGTCCAGGGCTCCGCTCTTCGAGACGGCCCGGTCGAGTTCCGCCTGCGCCCTCTCCTGCTCCATACGGGCGGTAGCCGCGGCGGCGGAGGCCGCCGAGACCGCGGCTGCGGCATCCTGCTCCTCCCCCGCAAGCCTGGACAGCGTCTCCTCAAGCTCGCGAGCGCGTTCCTCGAGCGCGGTTCGCTGCCTCCATGCATGGGCGGACTCGGCTTCCAGAAGCGCCTGCGAGGCCTTCTCGTACCTCTTCAGGATCTGGGCCTGCCTCCGGAGCGAGTCGGCCGTCTTCCTGACCTCGGCGATGATGTCGTCCACCCTTGCGAGGTCGGCGCCGGCGGCCTCCAGCTTCAGCTCGGCCCTGTGCCTCTGTATCTTGTACTTGGTTATCCCTGCCGCCTCGTCGAACAGGAGTCTCCTCTCCTCCGGTTTCGAGGAGAGCAAGGCGGCGACCATGGGCTGTTCGAGAATCCAGTAGCCGCTGCTCCCGAGGCCGCTGTCGGCGGTGAGGTCCACGACGTCCATCAGACGGCATCTGCTGCCGTTTATCAGGTACTCGCTCTCGCCGGAGCGGAAAACCCTCCTCGTTATGGCGACCTCCTCGAAGTCCAGGGGAAGGGCCCTGTCCGAGTTCTCGAAGGTCACCGTCACCTCGGCCATCCCCATGGGCTTCCTCGTCGCGCTTCCGGAGAAGATCACGTCCTCCATCCTGTCCACGCGGAGCTGTCTGGCGCTCTGACTGCCGAGAACCCATCTCAGCGCGTCGGCAACGTTGCTCTTTCCGCAGCCGTTGGGGCCCACTATGGCCGTGATGCCCTCGTGGAAGTCCATCTCCAGGGGATCGGCGAAGGACTTGAACCCGGCGATGAGCAGACGCTTCAGGCGCAATGCGCCCTCCCTTCCGATCCGGGCCTTTCGAAGACCCTCTTCGCATAGGACAGAGTGCTGAAGGACAGTGCGGCCAGCGCCAGCCACATGAGCCAGTCCGACGCTCCGGGCGCGGCGGGGGCGGCGGCCTGCCTGACCATCCAGACCGAGAGCAGGACCGTGGAAACCTTCCCCGGAGCGTTCGCCCGGGGCGGCGGGGATCCCCTTCCGGCCAGCGAAAGGCCTCCCGCCGCGACGGCGGCGTCACGCCCGGCGATAACGAAAAGCGCCCACCATGGGATCGAGTGCTTCAGGGCGAGGCAGAGTCCGAAGAAGGCGAAGCCGGCCTTGTCGGCCAGCGGATCGAGCACCCTGCCCCAGTCGCTTTCGGTCGCGGTCGCGCGGGCCACGGCCCCGTCCAGCCAGTCGGTGGCGATGGCCGCAGCCGCCAGCACGACGGCCGGAACCGGAAGACCGTCGAGGAGGGCGAGTCCCGCAGCCGCCGAGAGAGGCAGCCTCACGAGGCTTATCACGTTGGGAACGGTAAGGAACGGTCCCCTCAAGACGCTAACCTCCGACGAGCGAGCGGGCGTGTCTCATGGCGGCCTGACCGCCGCCGAGCATCCTTGCCAGCTCCTCCAGTCGCTCCCGGCCCGAGAGCTCCATCACGTCGGTCACGGGCATCCCGCCCTCCTCGCGCTTCCTGACGGCCAGGTGCGTGTCGGCGGCGGCGGCGATCGCAGGGAGATGCGTGATGACAACGGTCTGACGGATCATGGACGACCTCCGCAGAGCCCCGGCCAGCAGGGCGGCCGTCTCGCCTCCCACGCCGCTGTCTATCTCGTCGAAGACCATCGTGCCGCTCCCTCCCGCTTCCGCGAGGGCGAGGCGCAGGGGGAGGCTCGTCCTCGAGAGCTCCCCTCCGCTGGCTGCCGAGGAGAGAGGCGCCGGGGGCATGCCCTCGTTTGCGGTGAACAGGAACTCGGGGAGCTCCGCTCCGTCGGAGCACACGGAAACTCCCCCCGCCTCTATCGCCCTCTCCGAGGGAACCGGATGGAACTCGACCCGGAAGGACGCCCCGGGCATGCCCAGGCCGGCGAGCTCGCGCTCCACCGCCTCGCACAGCCCCGGAACGGCTGACCTGCGGGCCTCCGAGAGGGCCGAAGCCTCCCTCGAAAGGATTCCGGAGAGCTCCGCAGCCTCCTTCTCCGCCGACTCGAGCTCGGTCTCGAGAGCCGCCCAGGAAGACATCATGGTCGAGATCTGGCCGGCCCTCGCCAGAAGCCTTTCCAGGTCGCCGCCGTATCGCGGCAGGAGCTTTCCGTAGGCGTCGAGTCGCTCGTCGATGCTCTCTGCGAGCCAGGGCGCGGCCTCCAGCGAGGAGAGCCTCCCCCTGCAGACGGATGCCGCCTCCCTCAGCGCGATGTCCGCCTGCGAGAAGAGCTCGGCGAGCTCCGGCTCGCGCGGCTCGGCACGCTCGGCCGAGGAGCGAAGCGCGGCAACCCTTCCGCAAAGCCCGTTCTCGTCACCTTCCAGGGCATTCGCGAGACCGGCCAGGAATGCGCAGGCGGCCTCCGAAGCCTCCAGTTCCCTCCTCCTCGCGAGCAGATCCGCATACTCCTCCCGGGAGGGTCCCAGCTTCTCGATCAGCCCCGCCTCGTGCGCGAGGAGATCCCTCTGGCCGGCAGCGGCACGGAGCGAATCCCCGATCTCAGCGATGCGCGATCTCAGCCTCGCGAGACCCGCATGGACGGTTCTCACGGCGTCGGCGGTCGCGGACGCCCCGGCGAAAGTGTCGAGGAAGCCCTGCTGACGCCTTCGAGAGAGAAGGGCCGGAGTGGATCGCTGCGTGTGCAGGTCCACGAGCCCCGACATGCGCTCTCTCGCCTCCTCCAGAGTGGCGACTTCGTCGTCTATGAGAAGCCTGCTCCTCCCGGTGGCCTGGATCTCCCTTCGTATCGAGATCTCCTCGCCGTCCACCAGGAACACCGATTCAACGCTCGCAGATCTCGCCCCGGGCCTGACGATGGAGTGGTCCGCTCTCTCGCCGAGTGTCAGGAGGAGACCGTCGACCAGGATAGACTTGCCGGCTCCGGTCTCGCCTGTCAGAACGACGAGCCCGGGCCCCAGCGAGAGGCTTACGTCGCTTATCGTGGCTATGTTCCTGAGCCTGAGGCTTGCGATCATGTCCTCAGCCCCGTGCCCCCCACCCGAACTTCCGCGAAAGCCTGGCGTAGAAGCCGTCGCCGGGAGACAGCCTGATGACGGGGCAGCAGCCCTCCCGGTAGCGGACGACCGCCCGTTCGCCCTGTCCGAGCCCTCCCGCGGGCCGGCCGTCGATGCATACGACCGGATCCTCTCCCCTGGTCTGCCGGACGCCGATCTCGAGGGTCGTTCCGGCCGAGAAGACGATGGGCCTCAGCGAGAGCTGGTGAGGGCAGAGCGCGACCATCAGGAGTGCGGGTATGCCCGGGTCGAGAACCGGGCCTCCAGCAGAAAGCGCGTATGCGGTCGAGCCCAGAGGCGTGGAGACGACCAGACCGTCCCCCGCCATTCGGGCGATCGTCTCGTCGTGCGTCCTGACCTCGAGATGAAGCATGCCGCCGCGCGGGGACCTGTTCAGGCTCATGTCGTTCACGGCGGAATGGCCGGAGCCGTCGGGCATGGTCACATGGACGGCTGGAAGCCTCTCCACGACGCACTCCCCAGAGGCGAGGCGAAGGAGGGAGGGCTCCACATCGTCCATCTCGGCAGATGCCAGATAGCCGAGGTGCCCCGTATTGACCCCGAAGGCCGGTATCCCGGCCTCCATGAAGCGTCCGAAGCCCCTCAGGATCGTCCCGTCCCCGCCGAGGATCAGCCCGGCATCGCAGGCTTCCGGCGGAAACCCCTCGAGGCCGGGGAGGGGCGGGGCGCAGAAGGGGGAGCATCCGAGCGAGATCCCGGCCGCCGCGGCGGCAGAGGCGACCCTCCGGACGACAACGGGATCCGGAGGATTGAAATCGTCCACGAAGAGGCACATCCTCGATATCCTCACGACATCAACCCCCTGGCGGCGCAGGCTACGCCGTCTGCATCCAGCCCCGCCGAGGCCAGGATCGCCTGCCTGGGGCCGTGAGGCTGGAACATGTCCGGAAAGCCCAGCACGCGAACAGGTGCGACGCCCGAAAGGCATGCGGCCAGCATCTCGCCGAACCCGCCCGAGGCGGCACCGTCCTCCACGGTGACGACGCCCCGCTTGCCGGCTGCTTCAGAGAGTATCAGCGGAATGGGAGGGGGCTTGATCCACACGGGATCTATCACCGAGGCGCTGATGCCTTCGGATTCCAGCATCGCGGCCGCTTCGAGGGCCTGCGCGGTCATCGTACCGCACGAGACGATCAGGAGATCCCTCCCGCTCCTGAGGAGATCGCCCCTTCCGGGCTCCGCTCCGGCCCCCGGAGCCGGCATTCCACGAGGCTCCGCGCCCCTGGGATACCGGATCAGGGTCGGGCCGTCGTCCAGGCCCACCGCGAGGGTGAGCACCGCGTCCAGCATCGCGCAGTCCCTCGGGGCTGCGAGTCTGAGCCCGGGGATGGGCCTCAGTAGCGGAATGTCGAACATGCCGTGATGGGTCGGACCGTCCTCGCCCACCACCCCCGCCCTGTCCATCGCGATCACCACCGGGGCTTTCTGCAGAGCGGCGTCGTGGATCACCTGGTCGATGGCGCGCTGCATGAATGTGCTGTAGATCGCAACCACGGGCTTCAGCCCTCCGAACGCGAGGCCGCAGGCGAAGGTCACGGCATGCTGCTCCGCTATGCCCACGTCGAAGAACCTCCCGGGGTGGCGGGAGGCGAACTCGCCGAGCCCGGTTCCATCGGTCATCGCGGCGGTGACGGCTACCACCCTCGGCTCCGTCCCGCCCAGACGGGTCATGGTCTCCGAGAAGCCCTCGGTGAAGGTCCTGCCTCGGCGGGGCGATCCGCACCCTCCGCTGACACCGTGCCACGTCGTGGCGTCGCACTCCGCCGGCTGGAAGCCCTTGCCCTTCACGGTGACGACATGGACGAGCACGGGGCCTTTCAGCCTGGAGGTCCTCTCCAGGACGCCCGTGAGCGTGGGAAGGTCGTGTCCTGGCACCGGCCCTACATATCTGACCCCGAAGTCGTCGAAGATGGTCCTGGCCGAGACCAGAGTCTTCTTGAGCGCAGCCCCCGCCAGGTGGCCTGCCCTCCTCATCCGCTCGCCCACGGACGGGAACCTGCCGAGGAAGTTCCACAGGTCGTCCCTGAAGCGGTTGTAGACCGGATCGGTTATCAACTTGGTCAGGTGCCTGTGAATCGCACCGACGTTGCGCGAGATGGACATCTCGTTGTCGTTCAGGATGACCGTCATGTCCGTCCGGGTGTGACCCAGGTTGTTGAGGCCCTCGAGCGCCATGCCCCCGGTCATGGCTCCGTCGCCCACCACGGCCACCACCCGTCCTCGCCCGCCCGTCAGATCGCGGGCAAGCGCGAAGCCCAGTGCCGCGCTTATGGCCGTGGAGCTGTGCCCAGTCCCGAACGCGTCGAACTCGCTCTCGGAACGCCTGGGAAACCCGCTCAGTCCTCCCGCGGTCCTTATCCCGTCGAACACCGCGGCCCTGCCGGTCAGGAGCTTCCAGGGATAGCACTGGTGGCCCACGTCCCAGACGATCCTGTCTTCGGGCGGATCGTAGATCGAAAGCAGGGCTATGGTCAGCTCGACGACTCCGAGGCTCGAGGCGAGGTGCCCGCCGTTTCGGGTGACGACCTCGACGATCCTCCCCCTGACCTCATCCGCGAGGGCCAGCCTCTGCTCCATCGAGAGCCTGCGCACATCGCCGGGCCCGGTGATCCCGTCCAGCAGGGGCATCTCAGCTCCGCCTCCGGGGCAGGAACCTGGCGAGCGTGACGGCGTCGCGCCAGTCCCCCTCGAGGGCTTCGAAGAGGTCGGCCACTTCTTCGGAGAGCGATGCGGCCTCGGCCTCCGCGGCTTCTAGGCCGGCGAAGGTGACGAGGTTGGCCTTTCCCTGCGCCGAGTCCTTGGAAGGGGACTTGCCCAGCTCGGAAGCCGTGCCCCTGACGTCAAGGATGTCGTCTGTGAGCTGGAAGAGCAGGCCGAGGCGGTCGCCAGCGGAGGAGACGCGGTCGATTCCGGGCGGAGTGCGCCCCGCCGCCATGCACCCGAGCTCGAGAGACACCCTTATCATCGCCGCCGTCTTGCCGAGGATCATCCTCTCCACCCAGAGCCTGTCCACGGAGGGCGGGGGATTCATGTCCATGTACTGCCCGCCCGCGAGGCGCGAGGGTCCCGCGGCACGGGCCAGGCGTCCGGCCATTGCGGCCAGTGTCTGCGGGGGCAGGGGCGACAGAAGGAGTTCGGCGAAGGCCTCCACGAGGAGGAGATCGCCGGCCAGCACTGAACAGGGCACTCCGTGGAGCGTGTGGAGCGTGGGCAGCCCCCGCCGCAGGCCGTCGTCGTCGAGCATCGGAAGGTCGTCGTGGACGAGCGAGTACGTGTGAACCATCTCGACCGCCACGGCGGCCCCGAGGGCTCTGGCCGGGTCCCCCCCCGAGGCCAGGCAGGCAGTCCTGACAAGGAACGGCCTGACTCTCTTTCCTCCGGCCGCGAGGGGGTAGCGCGCCAGTTCCGGCAGACGCGAGGGGCTCTCGCGCAGCATGGAGAGCGCTCCGAGACCTGAAGAGACCCATTCGGTCGCCTCCCGGAGCCGCCTGGTCAGGGTCTCGAAGTCAGACCCGCTCATTCACCATCCTCTGCGAGACGGGCTTCCCTGCGCCGTCGAGCTCGACCTCGATGCCGCACACCGCTTCCAAGCCCTCCGCGACCGTCAGCCGGGACGGCCTTCCGGTGAGGAAGCGCTCCCTGACCTCTTCGTACCTCACGCCGATCACGCCGAGCGTGCTCCCGCACATGCCCAGGTCCGTCACATAGACGGTTCCTTTCGGGAGGACCCTCATGTCGGCGGTCTGAACGTGCGTGTGGGTCCCCGCGAAGAGCGCAACCCTTCCGTCGAGGTATCTCCCGAGAGCCTCCTTCTCGCTGGTGGCCTCCGCGTGGAAGTCCACCAGCACGACATCCGCAGGATTGCTGTCCAGTATCCTGTCGGCGGTCCTGAACGGGCAGTCGGAGTCTCCGATGAACACCCTCCCCTGGAGGTTGAGAACCATCACCGAGAGCCCGCAGACCTCCAGAACGGCGAACCCTCTTCCGGGATTGCCGGGGGGCATGTTGGCAGGGCGGAGAAGGCGGCAGGCCGGCCCGCCGATGTATTCGAGTATCTCGCGGTGGGCCCAGATGTGGTTTCCGGAGGTGAGGATCCGCACACCCGAGGAGAACAGATCGTCGGCCACGCCCGGAGTGATGCCGATCCCTCCCGAGGCGTTCTCGCCGTTGGCCACCACGAGATCCCACCCGCCGTCACGGAGGAAGCGCGCGACAGCCCTCCTCCCGGGAGAGCCAACGATGTCCCCGAGCAGAAGGATGCGCATCAGCGTGCCGTTTCGGAGGCCCTGACCTCCCTGATCACCGTCACTTTGATCTGGCCGGGATACTCCACCTCGGATTCGATGCGCCGGGCGACGAGCCGGGCGAGATCGGCGGCGCCCGAGTCGTCCACGGCTTCGGGCTTCACGGCGATTCTGACCTCCCGGCCGGCCTGGATCGCATACGACTTGCTGACTCCGTCGAAGGAGTCGGCGATAGTTTCGAGCTTCTGCAGGCGCTTCACGTAGAGCTCCAGGGTCTCCCGCCGGGCTCCCGGACGCGCCCCGCTCACGGAGTCGGCGGCCTGAACCAGCACGGCGAAGAGCGACTCGGGCTCGACCTCCTCGTGGTGAGCGCCTATGGCGTTGCAGATCAGCGGGGTCTCGTCGAACTTCCTCGCCATCTCCATTCCGACCAGCGCGTGAGATCCCTCGCTCTCCTGGTCGGTGGCCTTGCCTATGTCGTGCAGGAGACCGGCTCTTCTTGCGATCGTGCTGTCCAGCTTCAGCTCGGCGGCCAGGAGCCCGCAGATGTGAGCCACTTCGAGGGAGTGCTGGAACATGTTCTGGCCGTAACTGCTCCTGTAGCGGAGCCTGCCCAGGAACCGCACGAGCTGGGGGTGCACTCCGGAGACGTTGGCCTCCATGCAGAGCTCTCCGCCGAGCTTCATGATGTTCTTCTCCATCTCGGACTCGATCCTGGAGACGACGGACTCGATTCTGCCGGGATGGATGCGCCCGTCGGAGATGAGCTTCTCCATCGACTGCCTGGCCACCTCGCGCCTCACCGGATCGAAGCACGACAGCACGATGGCCTCGGGGGTGTCGTCTATGATCACGTCCACGCCGGTCGCGGTCTCGAACGCCCTGATGTTGCGGCCCTCGCGTCCGATGATCCTGCCCTTCATCTCCTCGCCGGGAAGCTGCACCACGGACACGCAGTTCTCGACCACGTGGATAGCGGAGCATCTCTGGACAGCGGTGGAGAGTATCCGGGTGGCCTCTTCGTCGGCCGTTCTCTCGGCTTCCTCCAGTATCCTCCTCTGGATGCGCCCGGCCTCGAGGCGCGCCTCCTCCTCCAGGTTGGATATGAGCTGGCTCCGCGCCTCGTCGCGGGAGAGGCCGGCGATCTGCTCGAGAAGCCTGTTCTGCTCCTCCATGATCTTCGTGACCCTCTGCTGTTTCGCGATGAGAGCCTGCTCGCGCTCAGCCATGGAGGTCTCCTGGACTTCCAGGCTGGTCTCGCGCCTTTCCAGCTTCTCCCGAGCCCTGTCGAGGTACTCGGAACGCCTGGAGAGATCCGACTCCTTCCTGTCCAGTTCGGACCTGCGCTTCTGCAGATCCTCCATGGCCTGAGCCCTCTCCCTGGAGATCTGCTCGCGGCCCTCGAGCACGGCCTCCTTCCGGGCGGTCTCCGCCTCGCGCCTCGCTTCGGCCAGAATCCTCTCCGCCTGGGTGGCGGCGCCTCTGGCCTCCCTGATCACGAGCATCCTGTGCACGAGATATCCTGCGGCGAACGCGGCCACGGCGGATATCAGTCCTACCGCGAGCGACAGGGGCATGGCTGCTCCTCCTGAGGCGCAGTACCTCTATGTGCAACGGAAGGGCGGCCACCTCGGTGGGCGACCGGACGTCCTGCGCACGACGCCCGGCGCCGCCGGTCCGTGGGTAATCCCTAACCGACGCAGGTGCTGCCGGTGATCCCGGCCTGTGCCGGGGATTCCACCCTTTCGTGGGCAGTGTTCTGACGGGACTGGACGGGCGGCGGTGCGGAGGTCTCGGCAAGCGCCTTTTCGACCCGCTCGAGAAGGCGGGCGATGTCGGACACCTGCGATTCCTCGAGCTCCCTTATCCGCCCGTCACGCTGGAAGAGCTCGTCGGTGATATTGAGTGCGGCCAGTATGGCGACCTTCGTCGTGGAGGCGACGGTCGCGTTGTCGGTCATCTGGCGCATCTTCATATCGAGATAGTGAGCTATCTCGGCGATGTAGCCCGGATCGGCCTCTCCCCGGATCGAGTATTCACGACCGTAGATGTTGACCCTGATGGTCTCGGGCCGGTCGCTCAACCTTCACCTCTATCGCTGAGATCGCTCCAGCTTCTCCAGTACTCCAGCCAGCCTGCGCCGCAGTTCCTGCCTCTCGCGAAGCAGTCTCGCGCTGTGGATCCTCAGGAGGTTCTGCCCCTCGGAGTCCACAGCCGCCGACGGCCTGCCGGAAAGCTCGTACTCGAGTTCGCCGACCTTGACCGCCAGGCTGTCGCGCTCCTCCTTCAGGGAGTGCAGACGTACAATCAGCCTGTCGACGGCCTCGGTCAACCTCTCGAGCTCGCCTCCGGCCGGCATCTCTAGGTTCCGACCGCCCTCCGGGCGGTTTCCACTATCTCCCGGAACGCCGCGGGGTCGTTCACGGCGAGATCCGCCAGCATCTTCCTGTCTATCGCCACACCGGCCTTCGCGAGGCCGTTCACCAGCTGGCAGTAGCTCAGACCGAGCTCCCTGGCGGCGGCGTTGACCCTGATGATCCAGAGGGAGCGGAAATCGCGCTTCCGGTTCCGTCTGTCCCTGTACTGGTACAGAAGGGCGCGCCTCTCGGCCTCGGTGGCGACGGTATAGAGCTTGTGCCTTCCGCCGACATATCCCTTGGCCGCGTCGAGATGCGCCTTGTGTCTCTTCTTCCTCGTGACTGCGCTGGTGACCCTGGTCATCTGGGACTCCCTGGCTATGGAAGAAGCCTGCTGAGCTTCCTCGTGTCCGCCGGTGAGGCCACTGCGCTCCTGCGCAGATGGCGCTTGCGCTTGCGGGACTTCTTGGTGAAGATGTGGTCGCCGTGCGAGTGCCGGATCACGATGAGGCCGGTGCCGGTCCTCTTCAGCCTCCGGGCGGCGCCCTTGTGAGTCTTCATCTTGGGCATCGTCTTTCTCCTATTTCCTGATCGGGGACAGAATCATCGTAACCTGCTTGCCCTCGAGTATCGCTTCCTTTTCGACAGTCGCGACGTCGGCGAGGTCAGAGGCCAGCCTCACCAGAAGCTCGAAGCCCTGGTCCTTGTAAACGAGCTGCCTTCCCCTGAATACCACCGTCGCCTTGACCTTGTGGCGCTCGCCGAGGAACTCCCGGGCGTGCCTCATCTTGAAGTCGTAGTCGTGCTGATCGGTGTTCGGCCTGAACTTGATCTCCTTCAGGCCGCCGCTCTGCTGCTTCCGCCTCGCCTCCCGTTCCTTGCGGCTGAGCTGGTACATGTACTTCCCGTAGTCCATTATCCGGCACACGGGGGGATCCGCATTCGGCGAAATCTCGACCAGATCGAGCCCGGCCTGGGTCGCCATCTCCAGCGCCCTGGCGGTGTCTATTATGCCTGAATGCTCTCCGTTCTCTCCTATGAGGCGGACCCTGGGATTGCGGATCTCGCCGTTGACCCTTATCGAATCTCTGCTGATTGAAACTCCCCTCCGTCCGGAAGATCCGGCCTCCTGCAGGCCGAGAGAATCAAATCCAGGGCCTGCCCGACCGGCATCGAACCCTGGTCCCCCTCACCGTGTCTTCTCAGCGAGACCGCTCCCGACGCCGCCTCGCGGTCGCCGATCACGAGCATGAACGGAACCTTCCGGTTCTCGGCCTCGCGTATCCTGAAGGCTACTGTCTCGCTCCTCCTGTCAACCGAGCATCTAAGCCCGGCGGCGCGGAAGCCCGAAGCTGTCTCCAGGGCCTTCTCGTGCTGCGCCGAAGTGATAGGTAAGATAATCACCTGGAGAGGAGCGAGCCACCCCGGGAAGTTCCCGGCGTAGTGCTCCACCAGGTTGCCTATGAAGCGCTCCAGCGAGCCGAAGAGGGCGCGGTGGACCATGAAGACCCTGTGCTCACCTCCGTCCGGCCCGGTGTAGGTCAGGTCGAATCTCGCCGGGATGTTGAAGTCGAACTGGATGGTCGGACCCTGCCAGAACCTGCCTATGGCATCGCGCAGCTTGATGTCGATCTTGGGGCCGTAGAAGGCCGCCTCGCCCTTCACGGTCCGGTATTCCTCCCCCATCTCGTCCAGGGCCCTGGCCAGGGCCGGTTCGGCCAGGCACCACTGAGATGCGTCTCCGGCATAGTGGCACATGTTTCCTGGATCGCACAGGGAGAGTTCTATCGAATAGCCGAAATCGAAGATCCCGAGGAAGTACAGCGCGAACCGCACGACCGACTTGACCTCGTCTATGATCTGGTCTGGGGTGCAGAAGATGTGGCCGTCATCCACGGTGAAGCCGCGGACCCTCATCAGCCCGTGCAGGACTCCGCTCTTTTCGTGGCGGTAAACGGTGCCCAGCTCCGCCAGCCGGAGGGGCAGATCCCTGTAGGAGCGCTTCGCGGACCTGAAGACGATGATGTGGCCGGGGCAGTTCATGGGTTTCAGGACGTACTCGCCGTCGTCCACGGGCAGGAAGTACATGTTGTCGCGGTAGTAGTCGTAGTGCCCGGAAGTCTTCCACAGGCCCGAAGGGGCGATGTGCGGCGTCACGACCAGACGGTAGCCCTGGCTCCTGTGGGCGTCCTTCCAGAGCCGCTCGAGCTCCTCCCTGACGATGGCGCCGTCGGGTAGCCAGTAGATCAGGCCCGGGCCGCCGTCACCGCCGGTGGTGAACAGGCCGAGCTCCTGGCCCAGCCTGCGATGGTCGCGCCTGCGCGCCTCCTCGAGCAGCCTGAGATGCTCCGCGAGGGCGGCCGGAGAGTCGAACACGGTTCCATAGATCCTGGTCAGCATCGCGTTCTTCTCGTCGCCGCGCCAGTAGGCGCCGGCCACCGACAGCAGTCTGAAATGCCTGATCCTCCCCGTGGACGGAACGTGGGGCCCCCTGCACAGGTCCAGGAAATCGCCGTGCTGGTACACGCTTAGCGGCTCCCCCCGGGCGGCGAGCTCCTCGACGAGTTCGAGCTTGCAGGTCTCTCCGCGCTCCGAGAAGATCCTCCTCGCTTCTTCGACGCCGATCTCGCGGCGCACGAAGGGCAGGTCCGCCGCGGCCTGTCTTCTCATCTCGGCCTCGACGGCTTCGAGAGCCTCTCCGCCGGGGAAGCCCGGAATGTCCATGTCGTAGTAGAAACCGTCCTCGATGGCGGGCCCTATTCCGAGCCTGGTGCCGGGATAGAGTTTCTGAACGGCGGAGGCGAGGAGGTGCGAGGCGCTGTGACGCATCGCATCGCGGCCTTCGGGATCGTCGAAGGTCAGGATCTCGAGAGCCCCGTCACCGGGAAGCGGGGCGGCCAGATCCATCAGGCCGCCGGCGAAGCGGCAGACCAGAGCCTTCCTGGCCAAGCCCTGCGAGATGGACCTGGCGATGTCCAGAGCAGTGGTTCCCTCCGGGTACTCCCTGGAACTCCCGTCGGGGAAAGAAACAACCATGCACCCCTGCCCTTCCGCGCGAGAGAGGGTCGGACTTCAACGGTGTTTGCTTGTGGTGGGCGATACTGGACTCGAACCAGTGACCCCTTGCATGTCAAGCAAGTACTCTAACCAACTGAGCTAATCGCCCACCGTTCCGTCGGGAGCGATAAATACCCGCCTGTGCGCTCTGCGTCAAGAAAATGCGTGTCCTGGACGACGGCCGCCCGGCTCCAGAACCCCCTCGCTGCCGTCTTCGACGGCGCCGCCCTCGAGAACCCTGCAGAAGACGCCCCTGGCGGGCATCACGCACCTTCCGACCCTCCTGAAGATCTCGCAGTCGTCCCCGTGGCAGGTCTTGCCCAGCGCGGTCACCTCGAGCAGGACATCCCCTATGCGCAGGATGTCGCCCTTCTCCACCAGGGAGGGATCGAGCCCCCTTGTCGTGATATTCTCGCCGAAAGCCCCGGGCGAGACGGAAAGGCCTGTCTCGGCGGCGAAGCGCTCGATGCTCTCCGCGTCGAGCAGGCTGACACCCCTCCCCTCTGGCCCTCTGTGGGCGTCGTCGACGAGGCCTTCCATATCGACCATAGCGCGGATGGAAGGAGTCTTGGCCGTTCCCTTTCTGGGAGACCTGTTCACGGAAACTACAAGGAATCGGATTCGCTCCCGCATCGGATCAGCCTCTTCCGGCCGGGAGCACGACCGAGACCGAAGCGCCCCCGCCCTCGATGTTCCGCATCTCCAGCCTGCCCCTGAGCAGACCCGCGTAGAAGGATGCGATGCGGATGCCGTGACCTGAGCCGGTCTCTCCGGAGGTTCACTTCGAAACGAGACATTCTGTCGCCCCTCCCCGGACCAGCATGGCCGGAGGGAGGCCGCGCCCCCGGTCGAGGACGTCTATCCTGACAGCGTCCCCCTCGCGGGAAGTCCGCAGCTCTATGGACGAACCCTCGGGAGAGAACTTGATGGCATTGGAAACCAGATTGCTCAGCACCGAGTTTCTGAGGAGCGCGGCGTTTGTGTTCACAACCTCGCCGCCGGGGTCCGAGAGCACGAACTCCAGGTTCTTTGCGGCCAGCCTGGCTCCGAAGACCTCGGAAAGCTCCGAGAAGACCGAGCTCACTCGAACGGGATCCATCTCGATGGAGGCGCCGCGGCCCGCGTCTATCTCGCTCGCCGAATCGATTATCTCGCCTATCCTGGAGGTCATCTTCGAGAAGGAGTCGAGATCGCTCTGCCGCAGACCCCTGGAGCGGGCAAGCTCCAGCGATCCGGAAAGAGCCATGAGCGGGTTCCTGATGTCGTGGAAGATCACCGCGGAAAGCCTGTGAGCCCTGTCGAGCTCGGCCTCCAGCTCGCGGGATTTGCGGTCGAGCTCCCGGTTCACTCCGCGGTATCGAAGCCATACTGCGAGCGACACGAGACCCGTAAGTATTGAGAGGAGGGCCAGATTGGTGAGAACGAGGACTTCGTATTTCTCGAGAGGGGCGAACCTGGCCCAGGATGCCGCATAGATTCCCAGAACGAACAGCAGGGAGGCCATGCTCATGGCTATGTCCCCCATCACCGCTCCGTAGAGCACCAGAAGGGGGAGCAGGATCGCGGTCGGAGAGATCGGGGAGGCCTTCTGGAAGCCCCAGAGGCCGTCGAGAATGGATACTGTGAACACGAGTATCGAGAGCCAGGAGAGAAGCCGGACCCGGCTGAGCCTCCTCCATGACATGGCAAGGATCGCCGCCATGCTCACGAGGGCCGCCTGGTCCACCGTTGGGAAGCCTTCTCCGATTATCAGACCGCGCACCACGATGAAGGCGTACATGACCAGAGCGCCCGCCGTCACGAGGCGGAAGATCTTCAGCGCGAGACAGGCGTCGGAGGAGTTCGTCAAGACAGACCCGCCGGCGGCAGCTCGGTTCCGGTGCCGCCCGTTGCGCTCTCAGCCCTCCCGCATGCCCGCATCGGGCGGGCGACCCCCCGGGGGGCTTTCGAGCGGGAAGATGGCGCGGACGAGGCCCGGATGCAAGACCCGGGAATGCCGCGGGGCACTGCTTCAGGTATCAGCGGAGCCTGGGAGGGAAGAGGCTGTGCCTCCCGCCGGGGCCCCTCGACAGAGCGCTGAAACCCAGGCTGCGGGCGAGCTGGTCGTGGTCGTCGAGAAAGCGCTTCGCCGAGCCCAGTATCAGCGAGGGCCGGGCGCGGGGTGTCCTCCTGTACTCGACGAAGACCTCGGAGATCAGTGAAAGATCGAAGAGCGTGCTCCTCAGCCAGTCGATGTCCCGCGTGTAGCCCGACGCCCACTGTGCGCCCGAAGCATCGAGGAGTTCCGAGAGGCTGGCGCGCCGCTTCTCCGAATCGACCATCTCGCAGCATCCGAAATGCACGAAGCCGATCGCCTTCTCCCTGTGCTCGGAGAGGGCCTCGAGCAGGGCGTTTCTGTGTATCGGCGACTTCCCGTCTACAGGATACAGGCGGAGCTGCCTGCAGTGGCAGGCGAAGTAGAGGAAGGCCCTCTCGCCCTTGCCGAGACGCTTCACGTAGTACCTTATATCCTCGGCGTTCCGGATCGTCCTGTGGCTCAGGACGATTCTCGAGTCGCTCCCCGAGAGGGCTTCGAAATACGGCAGGACCAGGGGCACCTCCCTGCTGCTCCACCAGGTGCCCTCGAAGATATAGACCGGAGCCTTCACAGGCCTCCGTCCCTCCCCTCGGAATCATTCTCCGGAGCCTCCCGGGGCACCGAAGGCCGGCACGAACACGCCGGAGTCATCCAAGCCCGGTTTCCGCTCAATTCCGACCCGCCTCCAGGAGATCGAGTATCTCGCGCCTCCTGAAGCAGGATACCGAGTGATCGTTGACAAGCCCGGTGGCCTGCATGTGGGCGTAGCAGATCGTAGATCCCACGAACCTGAAGCCCCTCCGTCTCATGTCGGCGCTCATGGCGTCAGACTCCGGGCTGGTGGCCCTGTAGTCGGCGAGCGTCCCGACCTCGTTCACGACAGGCCTCCCGCCTACGAACCGCCACATGTAGCAGTCAAAGCTGCCGAGATCGTCCTGCACGCGGAGGAACGCCCGCGCATTCGAGACCGCAGACTCGAGCTTGGCCCTGTTCCGGACGAGTCCCGGGTTGCCCATCAGACATTCGATCCTCCGGGCGTCGAAGCGGGCGACCCTTCCGGGGTCGAATCCCTCGAAGGCCTCCCTGTAGGCTTCTCGCTTCCGGAGGACCGTCCTCCAGCTCAGCCCCGCCTGCGCCCCCTCCAGAGTGAGGAACTCGAACCAGAGCCTGTCGTCGTGTACGGGGACTCCCCATTCCCTGTCGTGATAATCCACGTAGAGAGCGTCGCCGGGCGGAACCCAGGGGCAGCGCACCATGTCTCCCGGTGAAGCTCCCGAGGCGGCCGACGCGGACACGCCCTTCAGCCCCCGCAGGAGCGCCGGACGAGCCCGGCGTAGATGCCCGGATCGGAGCCCTCTATTCTAACGGCTCCTGCGGCCCCGGCATAGAAGCCCTCGCAGTCGGCGGCCACGCCTCCGATGACCGCATAGGCATAACCCTCGGCGCGCATGGAGGCGAGACATGCGTGCAGAAGGGCGCGGCCGATCCCCCCGCCGCGATGACTCTCCAGGACCCCGGCGGGTCCGAAGAACCCCCTGCAGGCGGCGTCGTAGCAGGCGAACCCCGTCGGAATGTCTCCGGAGACCGCGATGAAGCAGGATGCCGGGACACGGCTCGTCGCCGTCTCGCACTCTCCGGCCCAGCCGTCGCCGAACAGT
>JAAYTY010000173.1 GCA_012523605.1 Candidatus Fermentibacterota bacterium | reverse complement strand
AGTCATCCCTGTTTCGGGGACGCTGGACGAGGATGGCGTCGAAGTGACAGTCTATGTCGACATGACGCCCGCAGGAGCAGGGCCGAGCGCATATCCAAGCCCCTCATCGGGGGAGGTTTGGTTCGGATTCGACCTCGACGCCGCATCCGACGTCGAGATAAGGGTGTTCACCATCGGGGGGGTCCCCGTATGGGAGGACGTCAGGAGCGGACTGCCGGCCGGCGCCTACAGGGCTCCTCTGCCGGGCGAGGCCACCTGCTGGAACGGCCTCGACTCGTCGGGCGAGCCCGTGTCCTCCGGCGCCTACATCGCTATCGTGCGCCTGGGCGGCGAATCGAGACTCCTGAAGTTCGCGATAATCAGGTAGCCGCGGCGGCTGCCTGGGAGGGGGTGCTATGAGAACGCTGGTTGCGGTGCTGATCCTTGCGGCTGTGGCCTTCTCCCAGCCCGAGACCTTCAGGTGGATGTCCACCTCCGGGCTGATCTACGACGACCTGGATCTCTGGGCCGGCGGGCTGCTTCACATGCAGCCGCTTCCCGACAGGCTCGTGGAGGTCGAGGGCTACAGGCTCTATACGGGCCTCGCCAACCTCTCGACCGGGGATGACACAGCCCTGGACGAGGAGGGCGACGGCGAAGGCGGCTTCCTTATCGGGGGCAGTGCGCTCCTGCCCGGTTCCGAGGTCGGGCTCGGCGCGATCACGGACTTCTTCGATCGCAGGATCTTCGAGGAGATAGAGCTGACAGGCCCCGGCGGAGTTCTCGCCAGCGGCGAGGGGCAGGTCGAGGCCTCCTGGTCCGAGTTCGTCGACGAGGACGGTGACGGCGCATTCGACACCCGCCACACCGAGCATCACTCGGCGAGCGGCTGGGAGGACTCGACTCAGACCTCCGCAGGAGTGTTCGCGGGCTGGGCGCCCGGCGCCCGTTCGCTCTCGATCGGCCTGGGCGCCGCGCTCGTCAAGAACAGCGTGTCCGAGATGCCTTCCTCGATGAACTACTCGATGTCAGTCTCTGACACCAACCTGGTCACAGGAACGCCCACCTACGCGATGGACCTCTCCTCGGAGGGCGAGAACGCAGGCGACGCCTCGGTGATAGTCGCCATGCTGTCCGGCTCGGGCGCCATGGGCGATTACATGATCGGCCGAGGCATGTTCATGTTCCAGAGCGTCTCCGGCGAACAGACACACACCCTCTCGGAGGAAGGCCAGGAGGACGGCGCGCCGGGCCAGCCCGGCGTGTACGACCTCCTGAGCTGGCAGCGCTCGGAGGACTACTCCGTGGATCTGTCGGGAAGCGCTTTCGGCGGCGGAGCCGGCCTCGACTACACTCTCGCCGACAACTGGCTCCTGGAGCTCGGGGGTGGGTACTACACCAGCAGCGTGGACGGGACCACGAACACCTTCTCCTCGGAGCTGGACTCACTGTATCAGCTCACACAGGGCTCCCTGCTGGAGACCACCTCCATCGCCATTGACGGTTCGGGAGACCTTTCGACGGTCATGGATGAAACGCACGTCCGTGGCGGCGCGAAGGTGACTGCCAGCCTCGCGGACGGCCTGATCGTGAGCCTCGGTGCGTTCTACGACTCGCAGACCTCGACCGAGACGAACACGATGGAACTGGCCTACACGGGCAACATGACCTTCGACGACGGCGACACCGAGTACGCCGACCCCGACGACTACACGGCCACCACCTCCTGGTCCCAGACCGAGGAGGAGAAGGTCACCTCCAGCACCACCAGGATAAGCCTCCCCGTCGGTCTCGAGCTCCCGGTGATCCACAGGCTCGTCGCCCGCCTTGGAGCCGATCCCGCGTTCGTGTGGGAGGAGGAGACGACGACGAACACGCTCCTCGACGCGTCACCCGCGGTCACCGAGGTCGTGTATGGAGACGGCACGATCGACGAGTACGTAGACAGCCCCTGGATAACCTACGATGGAACCCTGGTCTCCTCGGAGGACAGCCGCACCGAGATCCCCTTCAGCTACGGGCTGGGCTTCGCGGCCACCGAGAACCTCCAGGTTGACCTGATGGGCATGGGTCTCGGCTACATAGATCAGTGGCGCATTTCCGCCACTCTGCTGTTCTAGGCGGGGGGTGCAGGATGAAGAAGTCTTTCGCGCTCGCAGCTCTGGCGCTTCTATGGGCTGCATGCGGGGTCGAGGACAATCCCTTCGGATCCGACCCCGATCACGAGTGGCAGGGAGGGGGAAGCCTCCCCAGAGTGACGGCCACGGGGACCTTCAGCGGCGGCCTCGGCAATCACGTGGTGGCCGATGTCGATCCGGAAACCGAAGGCATCCAGGACGCCATCCTCGTGCAGTTCGACCAGGCGATGGCCCCCGGCAGCTTCTCCGCCGGGGACTTCGGCATCGAGGCCACCTGGCCCGGGCAGAGAACCGTCGAAGTCGAGGAGGTAGAGTACATCGAGGAGCTGAAGATGGCCCGCGTCTGGGCCACCTTCGATGAAGAGTCGGCCTGGATTCTCACGATGTCCGCCGGCTCGGTCACCGATCTGGGCGGGAATCCCGTCGACGCAAACCACAACGGCCTTCAGGACGGCGCCCCATGGGACGACCTGAGGGCGACCTTCCACCACGGCTCGGCCCCGGAGGCGGATCTCACAAGCCCCGTCATAGACGGTCACTACCCCGCCGGCGGAGGGCTGACGGATTCCCTGCCGGACATCGCGGTGATATTCGGCCTCGGCCCGATGGACACCACGACGCTGAACCTCGAGTCGTTCACTCTGGTCGTCACGGACGACCAGTCCCCGGTGGACGTCGAGCTGGTGTCGGTGTCGGAGACGCAGATAGTCATGCGGCCGAGGTCCGGGCTCGAGCCCGGCGTCCGCTATACCGTGACGCTGTCCTCCGCGGTTGCCGACACCTCGGGCAACCTCCTCGACTCGAACGGCGACGGCTATCTCTGGCCCGACGAGGAGGACTTCACCTGGGACATACAGATGGCCGACGATTCCACCACGCACTCCACTCCTCCGACGGTGGCCGGCGTGGCGGGCGGCAATCCGGACTATCTGACGATAGAGTTCCAGCAGAGCCTGACAGGCCTGCCCGTGGTGATGGACGACGCCACGTTCACCGCCGCCAACATCCAGGTGTTCGATTCGGACGGCATCGTGCCGCTCCGGTTCGAGCCGCTGGTCGGGCTGCACCGGGTCCGCTGCTACTTCCAGCGCCCGGTGTCCGGTGCCATGCAGCTATGGGTGTCGGCCATGGTAAGGGATGAATGGGGCAACGGGCTCGACGGCAACGGCGACGGCCTCGGCGGGACTCCCGGCGAGGACGACTGGTCCGCAAACCTGTAGCTCCAGGGAGGCCGGTTCGTGAACAGGTCCCTGGCCGTCCGGCTTCTGGTGCTGCTGCTCGCGGTGGCGGCCCTGCGGGCGGCCGGCCTCGTGACCTTCGACCTGCCCTGGCGCGACCCGGCCTTCCTGGCCTCCGGCGCCACGGTGCTGGTGTATCTCGTCTGGTCCCTTGCCGGCGCCCGGCCCGAGCCGGGCGCCGGCCCCGGCCTCTCCAGGATCGCCCTCTACACAGTGCTGGCGGTCAGCGCCTTCGATGGATTCATCTTCCTGCCCGGCAGCAATCTGCCCGTGCACACCCTGCTGAGGGACATCCATCCAGCGCGCTTCGCCGGAGTCGCCATGCTCGCCGCGGGTTCGGCCCTCGACCTGCTGTCGAAGAGGAATCGTCGGATGGCTCTTCCCGCCGTGATGCTCCAGATGGACGGTTTTGCCCTCGGGCTGGGAAGCGTGGCGGGAATGCTGGCGGGCTGCCTGGGTGTCGCGATGGTGATATACGGGCATCGAACCGATGGGGACGCCGGAGATGAAGGCGCTGGTACAGAGGGTTAGCAGGGCCTCCGTCAGGGTGGATGGAGCGACCGTCGGGGCCATAGGCGGGGGTCTCCTCGTGCTGGCCGGGTTCGGCCGATCCGACACGAACGAAGACCTCCTGTGGACTGCCGGAAGGATAGCCAACCTGAGAATCTTCCCCGACGACAGGGGCGCAATGAACCTGTCCCTGCTCGACACGGGCGGCTCGATACTCCTCGTGAGCCAGTTCACTCTCCATGCGGACACCGCGAAGGGGAGGCGGCCCGGCTTCGCCAGGGCGGCCGACCCCGTCCGGGCGGAGATGCTGTTCCGCCTCTTCGCATCCATGCTCGAGGATACCGGTCTGGAGGTCCAGCGCGGGGTCTTCGGCGCGATGATGGAGGTCGAGCTGGTGAACGACGGCCCGGTCACGATAATGATAGACTCCCCCTGCGAGAGGGTTGCCGGTGCCTGACGGGCCCGGCTCGAGGTCCGTCTGGTATCCCTTCGACCGCCCGCTGGTGCTCGCGAGCCGGTCGCCCCGGAGGCACGAGATACTCGGCCTGGCAGGGATTCCGCACATCGTCCGCCCCGCCGACGTGCAGGAGGACAACGAGGCCGGCTCGGACCCGCGGGATCTGGTTGCGAGGCACGCCGGGATGAAGGCTGACGCGGTTTCGCACGAGCATCCCGACAGCCCGGTGCTCGGCGCCGACACGGTCGTCTGGCTCGACGGGACCATACTGGGGAAGCCCTCCTGCGAGGAGCAGGCCGAGGAGATGCTCTCCGCGCTGTCCGGGCGCACCCACACGGTCTTCGGCGGGGTGTGCCTGGTGCGCGGGTTACCCTGCTTCCGCTGTGAATTCGTCGAAGCGACCAGTGTTACCTTCAGAGCCCTCACCCCCGGCGAGATAAGGGCCTATGTCTCCACCGGCGAACCCATGGACAAGGCGGGGGCCTACGGCATACAGGGCTTCGGGAGCGCCCTCGTCCGGCGTGTAGAGGGATGCTATTTCAACGTGATGGGCCTTCCGGTGGCGCGCGTTGTGGAGGAGCTGAAGGCGGCTGCCGCCGGAGCGCGCCGGTGCTGACGAGAACTCTCGCGGCCGCGCTCTCGGCGACGGCCGTGCACGGCCCCCTCTGGCCTCTGCGCCTCGCAGTGCGGCTCGCGCGGCTCGGAATCCGCCGCATGCAGAGAGGGCTCGTCGTCGAGCCCTCCACGAAATGCCTCGCCGGCTGCGCGTGCTGCATCCCATCCGAGCCCCGCGACCTCGCCCCGGGCGAACTCGCGGCATGGCTCGACTGCGCTCCTGTGAACCCGGTGACATTGAATCTCGCGGGGAAGCACTCGGATCCGCTCGCCTCCGGGAGCCTGGGCGGCATAACCGCCGTCGCCCGCAGGAGGGCCCTCTCGGTGTCCATCAGCACCAACGGCGCAGGCATGACACCCGAAACCGCCGCTCTTCCGTTCGACCGCTGGATCTTCGGCCTTCCCGGGGCGACCCGCTCGTCCTACGCGGCCGTGCGCGGCATTGACGGCCTCGACGGCGTGATCGAAGGCATGCGGATGGTTCTGTCGTCGGGCAGGGCCATGGTGGAGTCGGTGCTCACCGTCTGGAAGCCGTCGGCCGGGGACCGGGAGGCCTTCGAATCCCTCATGGACAGCCTGGGTGTAGTCTACAGGAGAGCGGTCCCCGGCATCTTCGACCCTTCGGGAAACGACGTCGGAAGGGCGGAGATGCTCGCCATCGGCGATCCCTCGTGCCCGTACAGGCTCGATCCGGACGGAGGCGTGTCGCTCTCTCGGGAGCCAGGCCCGTGCCCCGCTCTCGGCTACCTCTTTCTCGACGCCTCGGCTGTTCTCAGGCCGTGTCCGTTCTGCGACCGGCCTGATCCATCCGCCGCCGTTCCATCGCGGAACGCCTGGCTGGAGGCGCGATCCTGGGAAGCCCCGAAGAGGGCGAGGAACCTGTCGCACTGCCGATGGTGCCCGTGAGTTCCGGAGGCGCATTCCGGCGGAGCCGGGATGCGCTCCCGGCAGAAGGTTCGCCTGCGAACCTGCGAGAGGGAATCCGAACAGCGGATGTACTGCTCCGGAGATCCCTCCGGCGGTGCCGCAGGAAGACCAGCGAACCGGGAAGCACCTTCGGCTGCCCGGAGGCGACCCGGCGCTCCATAGACTCTCTCCCGGGCGATGAAGAACGCATGGCGGCCGAACGGCACACGCCTCTGACTGAGGCGGGAAAGGGCCCCGGGTCGCCCCGGGGCCCCCTGTCATCGCACGGGCCGGGCTACTCCAGGACGACCAATCTGGAGGCGTCCAGCCCGCCGGACGATGTAGATAGCCTGACGAAGTAGACTCCGGGGCCCGGTGCTGAAACCTGCACGGGGAGAGCCGAGGCATCGAACGACGCAACCTCCCGCCCTGCGATGTCGATGACCGTAACCAGCCCGGAATCGCCCTCGGGCATGCTCGCCGACACGGTGAAAACGCCGCACGTCGGGTTCGGACCGGCGAAGACCGATGTCATGCCGGGCTCCGGAGCCCCGTCCTCCACCCCCTGCGGAAGGCCGAGGAAGTTGTCGAATCTGGAATTCGCAACCTCCTTGTCGCCGGAAGAGTAGGCCTGGACGAACGTGGCCAGGTAGAGGTTGGTCGTCACCCAGGAGGGATTCAGGTTGTAGGGCGCCTCCACGAACACCGTGTCCGGATAGGGAGCAGAGAACTCGACCACCGTACCCGCCACGCCCGTCAGATTGTCCCTGAAGGCGAAGGGAAAGGTGCTGCCGGACCAGTATCCTGCTCCCGGCACGTCGTCCTCCAGAAGAATGGCGAACGCCCTCGTGGAGGTCATGCCGAGATCCTGTTCCGCTATCAGGCGTATGCTCACACTGCCAGAGCTGGAGCCGCCGTTACGGCAGGCGAGGATGTCTAGATGGCATGGCACCGCCATTCTGTTGTTGTAGGCGGTAAGATAGCTGCTGGAGTGGATGACACCGTCGAACTGGGTCCATGGGACGCTGTTGACGCCATAGAGGGACTTGCGGGCATTCTGCTCGGTCGTGTTGGCCAGATAGATGGGATCCCAATACTTTGGGATGGCAAAGGTGGACGAGAGCACCACCTTCTGCGCGCCGGCGTTAAACACCCACTGGGGCGTGCGGATGGGAGGATCGGTGACATTCCCCTCGTTGGCCCGCCCGT